>NZ_JBJIAK010000008.1:0-149755 GCF_045310915.1 Mycobacterium sp. SMC-17
CACCCAGCCAACCAGACACCCCAATCACAGGCCGACAGCAGCTGACCGTTCTACACCCTCAATCATGAAGAGCCTGTAAAACGCGTAACCGTGGATACGTTATTGCCGCCACAATTCGGTGGTCAACGAGGGGAGTACCGCGGTGAAGCGCTTGTCCGGCATGGATGCCATGTTCTTGTCCATGGAGGGCACCGAATGGCCTCAGCACACGCTGGGGTTGATGATTCTGGACCCCAGCGACGCACCGGGATTCGACTTCGAACACCTGCGGGATCACCTGGATCGCCGCCTGCCCTACCTGCCGTCGTTCCGCCGCCGCATCCAAGAGGTCCCGCTGGGACTGGACCGGCCGGTGTGGGTCGACGATCCGGCGTTCAAGCTCGATTACCACATTCACCGGGCGGCGCTGCCCGCTCCCGGTGGCGCGAAAGAACTCGCCGACGTCGTCGGTGAGATCCTGGCCCGTCAGCTCAACCGCAACCAGCCGCTGTGGGAGAGCTGGTTCGTCGAGGGTCTCGAAGGCGGCCGTGTCGCCTACATCGCCAAGACCCACCACTCCATCGTCGACGGTGTGTCCGGCGCCGGCCTGTCATCTGTGCTGTGCGACGTGACTCCCGATGCCACGAAACCGATCGTCGATCTGCCGAACGAGGATGAGCAGAACCGTCATTCGAGCCTCGAGCTGTTCGCCAAGGGCGCTCTCAGCGCCGCGAGCACGCCGCCGAAGGTCGTGCAGTACCTGGGCCAGACGGTCCGCAACGCCGTGACCACCATCAGCCACCTCCGTCGCGACGATCCGCCGCCGCGCCCGATGAGCGCCCCGAAGACCAGCTTCAACGGCGCACTCAGCTCGCACCGCAGCTTCGCCTACACGTCGCTGCCGATGGCAGAGGTCAAGCACGTCAAGAACGCGCTCGGCGTCAAGCTGAACGACGTGATCCTGAGCGTCGTGGCCGGCGCGCTGCGCACCTACCTGACCAAGCGCGACGCGCTGCCGGAGGCCCCGGTCCTGGCCACCGTGCCGATGTCCACCCGCAACGCGGGCGACGAGACCCCCGGCAACCACGTGCACACCATGATCGCGTCCATGTGCACCGATGTGGAGAATCCGGTCGAGCGGCTGTCGGCCATCCACAACGGCATGAACAGCGCGAAGGCGCTGGCCGAGGACCTGCAGGCCGGCCAGTCCATCGGCCTGACCGACTTCGCGCCGCCGGTGCTGCTGAACCTGGTGTTCAAGGGCTTCCGCGCCGCCAAGCTGGAGGACAAGCTACCGCTGGCGAGCAACCTCATCGTCTCGAACGTCCCCGGCCCGCCGATCCAGCTGTACATGGCCGGCGCCAAGATCGAGCACATCGTGCCGGTCGGCCCGCTGACCGTCGGTATGGGTATCAACGTCACGGTGTTCAGCTACGGCGGCAACGTGGATGTCGGTATCCAGGCCGACCCTGACCTGGTCGAAGACCCGTGGGAGATCCTCGATGGCGCCCGGGCGGAGCTCGACACGCTCCTTGCCGCTGCCGGCTGGGTGGAGCCGGCCCCGGAGTCCGCAGTCCCACCGGGTGGGAGTTCCGCCGTCAGCGCCGACTAGATGTGATTGCCTTCACACGCGGGCGGACCGCCACAGCGGTCCATGCCCAGAGGACGTCGAAAGGAAGTTGCTGAGATGGCAGATTCGGATAGCTTGTCGGACGTGGTGGCGATCGTCACCGGTGGCTCACGCGGGCTCGGCGCGTCGATGGCGCGCCACATCGTGGCCGGTGGCGGCAAGGTCGTCATCGCTGACGTCCTCGACGACGAGGGCAAGCAGCTGGCCGACGAGCTCGGGGATGCAGCGCGGTACGCACACCTCGACGTCACCGATCGCGCGCAGTGGGACGCGGCCGTCGCGCTGACCGTCGCCGAGTTCGGCAAGATCACCGGTCTGGTGAACAACGCCGGGATCTCCACCGGCCAGTTCATCGAGCACGAGCCGCTGGATCACTTCCGCACCGTGCTCGACGTCAACCTGGTCGGCGTCTTCAACGGCATCCAGGCCGTCATCGCGCCGATGCGTGCCGCCGGCGGCGGTTCCATCGTCAACATCTCGTCGGCCGCCGGCCTGATGGGCCTGGCCCTGACCGCCGGCTACGGTGCCTCGAAGTGGGCGGTGCGCGGCCTGAGCAAGATCGCGGCCGTCGAACTGGGCACCGACCGCATCCGGGTCAACTCCGTGCACCCCGGCATGACCTACACGCCGATGACGGCGCAGGCCGGCATCCAGCAGGGCGAGGGCAACTACCCCAACACCCCGATGGGGCGCGTCGGCGAGGCAGACGAGATCGCCGGTGCCGTGACTTACCTGCTGTCCCGCGCCGCCTCGTACGTCACCGGCGCCGAGATCGCCGTCGACGGCGGCTGGACCACCGGCCCCACCGTCAAGTACGTGATGGGTCAATAACTGAACAGGCGACGAGCCAATCGTCCGTCAGCTCAGCATGTTTGAGCTGAACGCGGGTGCGTGCCGATGGCCATCGGCACGCACCCGCGGACGGGACGACTTCAAGCAAGGAGACAATGGTGTCTGCCCCACTGAGGAACGATGAGTTGCCAGAGCCACCCATGGTGAGCCGTCCGGAATGCATGGACGTCAGCGAGCGCATGGCCGTGGCCCCGCACATCGCGATTGACGAAGCGGTGCTCGCTGTCATGCGTCTGCGCCAGCCGAAGCTGCCCGCAGAGGCCGCACCTGAGCGGCTCGCCGCCGACCTGGACAAGGCCGCGGCCCTGTTCAAGCGGCGCGGCTGGATCTCCAAACCGTCCAAGTACCACCGCACTCCGCCGAAGTTGAACGACGCCGACGTCCTGCACTGGAGCACCCACAACGGACCGCTCCGCCACGAGTCGATGTCCTTCGCGTCGGAGTTCGACGCGCGGTCGTTCGAGCTGGGCGCGGGCCGGTGGCCCGGTAATGACCGCAACGACACCGTCACCGTCCGGCTGCTGCGCCGCCCCGACTCCCCCGCCCCGTGGGTCGTCATCCTGCACGGCTTCGGGATGGGCTCGTCGCGCTTCGACCTGAACGTGCTCTGGGCCAACTACTTGCATCACAAGCTCGGATACAATGTCGCACTTCCCATTTCGCCGCTGCATGGCCCCCGGCGCGAGTCCGCTGACGGACAGCTGCTGTCACTGGATCTCACCTCGATGCTGCATGGCATCACGCAAGCCGTGTGGGACGTCCGCCGGCTGGTGAGCTGGATCCGCAGCACGACCGATGCCCCGGTGGGTCTCTACGGCGTCTCGCTCGGTGGCTACCTGTCCACCGTGCTGGCCGGTCTGGAACGGTTCGACGCGGTGGCCGCGGCGCTGCCGTTCGCCGATCCGCTGGCGCTGCTGACCCACCACGGTCCACCCGAGGAATACCGCGACGTCATCGCGTCGGACGACGCCCGGACCGTCTTCCAGGTCGTGTCCCCGTTGGCGCTGCCGACGGTCGTCGCACCACGGGACCGGACCTTGTTCATCGCCAAGGCGGACCGGCTGATTCCGGTCGAACAGTCTGAGGCCCTTGCCAATTCGTGGCACGCCGAGCACGTGGACTGGGTCAGCGCCGGACATGTCGGCTTCACGTGGACCCGCGCTTCGCGCGGTGTACTGGGCCGCAGGTTCCGCGAGTCTCTCGGCACCGCGTAACCCGGTATCCCAGTCAGCGGCATCGCGCTGCGTGGCGGTTGACGGAGTGACGATCATTTAGATATGGCGAACTCCGGACCGTTTCCGTCTTGGGACTCGTTCCCGAGCTGGGACTCGTTCAAGCCGATGGATGCGTTCAAAACGCTGGACGCCTTGTCGTCGTTCTGGACATCGGCTGCGGGCAACGCGCTGACCTCCGGTCCGGCCGGCGCGTACCAGAGCTTGTTCGACACGTTGCGCAAGCAGGTTGTCGGCCGCCGGATCACCGTCAAGCTCAAGTCCGGCGAGATGACGCTGACGGTCACCGCGATCGATGCCGACCTCGACATGCGTAGCCTGTCGGTCGGGCAGCTGGGCGAGGTCTCCATCTCGGCGTCCGACATCGTCTGGAACGGTTGGCAATTCGACAAGGCCACCGCGGTCCTGCACAACGTGCACATCAAGCCGAGCAACACCCCGGTGCTCGTCGCTGCGCCGTTGGATCTGACCATCGAGATGTCCGCCAAGGCGCTCGACAACATGATCGACAAGGCTTCGTCGCTGCCGGGGCGGGCCGCGCCGAAGTTGCTCGGCAACATCGACGCCGGTGGTGTCGCGCAAATCCGTTGGGCTAAACGGCCGGACATCGGCCATCTCGAGGTCGACGCGACCATCGACGGCTCGACATTGCTCGTGAAGCCGCGGATGGTCGCGGTGCGCAAAGCCCGGTGGCATCTGCCGAACCGCTTGCCCGCCTATCGAATTCAGCTGCCGAAGCTGCCCCGCGAACTCGCGCCCACCTCCGTCAACTTCAGTCCGGAGACCCTTGAGCTGACCGGGTGAATGCCAGAATGGCGCGTCGAGGTGCCGCGGCGCCGCATCGAGGAGGCCCTCAATCAACTCAACCAGGTGGGCAAGGCACTCAACCTCAGTTGGATGGCGCGGCCGCGGGACTGATCCCCTCCTCGAACCCCGGTATCCGACTGCCGAAGAGCCGCACCGCATTTTCGTAGCCGACCTTGCGCCGGTCCGCGTCATCCATCGGATACGACGCCAGGAAGTCGGCGCCGTCGACGTTGTCGTCCATCGGGTAGTCCACCGAGAACATGACCCGGTCGGCGCCCATGACCTCCAGCGTGCAGGCCATGGCCGGCGGGGAGAAGTTGCCACTGGTGGTGAAGTAGAAGTTGTCCCGCAGGTACTCCGACGGCAGCTTCTGCAATCGGCCATGCGAGTCGCCCGAGCCGCCCAGCCCGTAGTACCGATCAGTGCGAAAAACTGTGAACGGCAACATCTCTCCGAGATGGCCGAGGATCATCTGCAGGTTGGGATGACGGTCGAACAGGCCCGAGTAGATCAGCCGCAGTGCGTGGGTGCCGGCCTCGACGGCGAAGCCCCACGATGCCAGGTGCAGCCCCTGATCGACATATGGCGCGAACCAGGCTTCCATCACTGCCGGGTGCGGAGTGGTCGGGTGCAGGTAGATCGGGACACCGAGCGTCTCGGCTGTGGCGAACAGCGGCTCGTAGGCGGGGTCGTCCAGGTAGCGGCCATGGGTGTGGCCGTTGATGAGGGCTCCCACCAGTCCGAGATCGGCGACAGCCCTGCGTAATTCAGCGGCAGCGGCATCGGGGTCCTGCGTCGCGAGGGTGGCGAAGCCGCCGAACCGGTCGGGGTACTGCCGCACGGTCTCGGCGAGATCGTCGTTGGCGCGACGTGCGTAGTCGACGGCAAGCACCGCGTCGTCGTACTCCTGCACGCCTGGGTCGAAGAGGGACAGGATCTGGAAGTCGATGCCGGCGGCATCCATCTGCTCCAGCCGCAGCGGCCCGCGGTCGTAGAGTCGGTCGAAGCCGGTGCGGTTGTTGGACTCCAACCATGTCGCGACCACATTGCCGTCGCTCGCCGGGTTCCACGCGTAGTGCTCTTCCAGCGCGATCAGATGCATACGCCGAGGATAGGTCAGAGGGCGAAGACCTGACCGTCGCGCGCGACGGTGATCTTGCCCTGATAGCGGCTGCCGATCGCGTCCCGCCACTTCGAGTCGGGCAGATCGGTGGGCGAATAGTGGCTCAACACAACATGCTTGGCATTTGCCGCCGCCGCTACCTCACCGACCTGCTCGGCAGAGGTGTGCGAGCGGACCAGATACCCCGGCGGGAACCGGCTGTTGTTGCCACCGTCGGCGAGGCTGAACTGGGCCTCGTGCACCAGGATGTCGGTGCCGTGCGCGAGAGCGATCAGATTGTCCGATTTGGTCGTGTCACCCGAGAAGGTCACCGACACACCGGATTTGAGCAGATCGAAGCGGAATGCGAAAGCCGGGTACACGTCGTAGTGGCTCACCAGGGTCGCCGTGACGCGCACGTTGTCGTCCGTCATGACCGGGAAGGGGTCGGTGCGCGGTGACCGGTTCTGGTAGTCCGAGCCGGGTGGCGCAACGACTTCGTTCACACTGACCAGACTCTGGATGTCGTCGGTGCCCATGTCCCGGATGAAGATGTTGCTGGTGTAGGCGAAGGCCCGGTGCAGCGCTTCCGTCATGGCCGCGATCCCTGGCGTCGGGTTGGCGGGTTCGACGGTCGGCGGGTTGGGATTGCCGACCTCGCTCGGCGGGAGCCCGCCGGCGGGGCCTGGCCCGTACACCGTCACTGCACCCTTTCCCCGTGACGCGGTGTAGCCGCCGGAGAGGAAGAAGCTGTAGTAATCGACGATGTGGTCGGTGTGCAGGTGCGTGATGAAGAGACTGCGCAGCTGGTCGAACTTCAGGCCGGCATTGGTGAAAGCATTCAAAGAGCCCAGGCCGCAGTCGATTTGGTAGACGTCGTTGCCGATCTTGAGCGCCGACGAGATACCGGTCCGGTTCGGCACCGGCGGCGGACCCGCCTGCACGCCGAGGGTGATCAGAGCGTTCTGCGGCAGCGCGTCACCGCGCGGCTCGGCTGAACTGCTCGCCGATGTCGCCAGCGCGGCACTGCCGAGCAATGCGGAGACGGAGGCGACCAGCGCCGTCCGCCGGGATATCGCATCGACGCCGTCGGCACAGTCAGGGCCACACCCATGCATGACGGCAACGTATCGTCCTTCACGCCGAAACCCGGGTCGCGGCGCGCGGAATCAGTGCGCCGCGTTACGAGCCAGGTCGATGGCGAACGATTTCACGAACGTGCCCGCACCGGGCTCGCCGCGGCCGCACGACCCGTCAGACTCGCCGACGCGCTTCACCCAGAGGTACGCGTCGGCGTGCGCGCCGGCGGTATCGGTGGTGGGCGCGACACCGAGGGCGCGGCCGTCGGGGTTGCACCAGTACATCGGGTCACCCTCGGCCGGTCCGGCTCCATTGCGCGACGTGTCGATGACGTAGTGCGAGCCGTTGGTGAGCCCGGAGATCGCCTCGCCGTATCCGATTTCCTCACCGGTGGTGAAGTAGTTGGTCGTGTTGAGACTGAATCCGCGTGCCTTGGCGACGCCGACCTCGTTGAGACGGGAGGCCATGGTTTCGGCGCTCACCCACCGCGAGTGCCCGCCGTCGATGTACACCGCCGCCGCGGGATCGCGAGTCAGGGTGTCGACGGCGTAGCGGATCAGGTCGAAGCGCTCCTGCCGCTGGCCGGCGGACAGGCAGTCGGCCATGGCCAGCGCGTCAGGCTCGACGATGATCGCCGCCGGTGAACCACCCAGGCCGGCCGCAACGCTGTCGATCCACGCCCGGTAGCTGTCCGCCGACCCGAAGCCACCGGCGGCGTAGCTGCCGCAGTCGCGATGCGGAATGGCGTACAGCACCAGCACGGGAGTGGCACCCGCTGCATTGGCGGCGCCGGCCAGCCCGGCGACGGTGCCGCCTACGGTCGAGGCCGGGAACGCCTGATCCAGCCAGTAGGCCTGCGGCGTGTTGGCGATGGCAGTGAGTTCGGCACTGGGCGGGTCGGCATGGTCCGCGGCGAGCTTGGCCTTGGAGATCGGGTCGGCGTAGAAGGGCCGGCCGGCCAGCGGGTTGTCGTCCGAAGCCAGGCGGATCGCCGGTGCGTCGGCACGCGGCGCCGGATCGAGGGGCAGGCCGGCGCTCGCGACGGCGGCTACAGCCAGGAGGGGAGCGGTCCAGCGGGCGACGACGCCAACAGCCGAAGAAATCACCTCAGAAAAATAGTTCGATTTCGTTAATAAACGCCAATCGGGAGCCAAAGTTGGTGTGCGAGTGACCAAAGTGGCGCTGACCACCGTTTCGCCCGCGACGTGCCATGAACGCCGTCGGCGTGTCGGCTCTCCCTCGACACATTCGATCTGGAGGCGTCAGGTTTCCTTGACTGTCAGGGAAACCTGACAGGTCCCGGCGAGAGTGATCCAGGGAGACCTGTGCTGAAGTTGCCGGTGTGACTGCAGATGCCACGATCAGCCGCTCGTGCCGTCGAACGGATCACGCGTGCCGGGCCGCCTCCTGCGCGAGTTGCACCCGCGACGCAACACCGAGCTTCCCGTAGATGTGGGTCAGGTGCGTCTGCACCGTCCGAGGCGAGACGAACAGCCGGGCGGCGATGTCCTTGCTGGGCAGTCCGGCGACCGCCAGCTTCACCACCTCGAGCTCAGCTGGCGTCAATGATGCCCAGCCGCTCGAAGGCCGCTTACGCTCGCCGCGGCCGCGCTGGGCATAGGCGATCGCCTGCTCCAGAGACAGCGCCGCGCCCTCATCCCATGCGACGTCGAAATCGTCGCCCATGATCGCACGAAGTTCAGCAACGGACGCGTCATAGCCATCCTGATAGATCCGGTACCGAGTCTCACCGGTGCGTTGCCTGACGGCGTCGGCTGCGCCGAACAGCCGCGCAGCTTCCGGGTAACTCTCAGCAACCGCCGCCGACGAAGCCAGGCACTCAAGCACATCGGTCATCAACAACCAGGCCTCGCACTCGACCCCACAGGCCAGCGCAGCGTGCGCATCCTGCTCGGCCTGCTGGAAATCGCCTTCCGCCATGGCAATTCGGGCACGTGCCGCCAACGCAGTCATACGACTCCAGGCAATGGCGTCAGCGACCCCGTCGTCGGCATACCGACGGGCCGATTCAGTATCGCCACTCGCCAGCGCGATCTGGGCCATCAGCGCCAGCTGGATCGCCACGACTTCCCGGCTCCACGTGGTCAGCGGCCAGCCGAACCGACTTGATTCGGCGGCGGTCGCGACGTCGCCTGCAGCCAGAGCCGCGTAGGCCACCACGATATGGCTCCAACCTTCCGTGACACCACCGATCGGCTCACTGACGTCGACCGCCTCGCGCGCTGCCACCATCGCGTCGTCCAGGTCGCCGTGATACACCAACGCCTGGCATAGGGTCTCCAGCCCCATCGCTTTCGTGAAGAGATCACCCGCCGCGTCAGCGTCAGCGATCAGTTCGCGCAGGCCGTCGATAGCCGTGGCCAGGTCGCCCTGCCATACCTGCGCCCAGGCCAGCCACAATCGACACTGGCGGACTGAGACGTGGTCGCCGACGGTTTCGGCGACCTGCCGTGCTTCGATCGCAGCAGCTCGCACCACAAGCGGGTTGCTGGTCAGAAATGCGCCAAGGGCACGCCACGCGAGAATCTGCCCGACCCGCCATTCGTCGCCAAGTTCGTGTGCCAACTCGAGTGCCTCGGCAAGATACTGCCGGGTGGCCCCCGGGTGATAGCCGCTAGCGCAACCGCAGGCGATGAGTGCCCGCACCATCAGCGCACGGTCCCCCACCTGCTGGGCGAGGTCCAGCGACTTCGTCGCCAACTCGATCGAATCAATGAGGCCTACACCACCAAGCCACGCTTTCAAGAAAGCACAGGACGCGTATGCCAAGGCCCGTACCGACGGCGTCACCGCGCCGTGGTCAGCGGCACCGTCGCGGAGAATCGCATCGAACCAAGCCAGCCCCTCACCAACACGGCCGCGCCCCAACCAAAACGGCTGCATTTCCGACACGAGAATCAGAGCCGTGTCGATGGCCTGACTTTCCCGACTCCAGGCGAATGCGGCCCGCAGGTTGTCGAACTCGATCTCCACATCATGCAGCCGCTGGTCGTAGCCGGCACCGGTCGACGCATCCAATTGCGATGCGAGACCCGAGTAGTGGTCACGATGCCGATTACGCACCTCATCGGATTCACCTGAGCCGCCCAGCTTTTCGAGCGCGTACTGACGGACCGTCTCCAGCAGGCGGTACCGCGTGCGGCTGCCCGTGTTCTCGGCGATCACCAGTGATTTGTCGACGAGCAAAGTGAGTTCGTCCAAGACCTGATAACTCTCGACACCGGCGTCGGCACAGACGGATCGCGCGGCGTCCAGGTCGAATCCGCCCACGAACACGGCCAGCCGACGGAGCAGGATCTGTTCGGGCTCAGTCAACATCGCATGGGACCACTCCACCGACGCCAGCAACGTCTGCTGGCGTCGGACCGCCGTGTGTGCTCCGCCGGTCAACAGCCGGAACCGGTCGTGCAAGCCGTCCAGGATCTCTTCCGGTGCCAGGGCCCGAACCCGCGCCGCGGCGAGTTCGATCGCCAGCGGCAGACCATCCAGGCGTGTGCAGATCTCGCCAACAACGGTGGAATTCCGTTCGGTGACAAGGAAATCCGGCCGCACGGCCCGCGCCCGGTCAGCGAACAGCTGCACCGACTCGTCGGTCAACGACAGCGACGGCACGCGCCACGTCACTTCACCGGCGACCCCGAGTGGTTCGCGGCTGGTGGTCAAAACTTTTATCGCAGTGCAGGTCCGCGTGATGTCGACAACCAGTGCCGCCGTGGCGTTCAGGAGATGTTCGCAGTTGTCGAGGACCAGCACCCCTCGACGGCGGGAGAGAAATCGCACCACGGAATCGGCCGGTGTGCGGCCCGGTTGGTCCAGCAGGCCCACCGCCCGTGCGACCGACGAGGCCGCAAGATCGGGCTCGGTGATCGGGGCCAGGTCGACGCACCACAGCCCGCCCAGATCGTCGGCGACGCGGGTGGCCACCTGAACAGCCATCCGGGTCTTACCCACGCCGCCCGTACCGGTCAACGTCACCAGCCGGTTGTTCACCACCAGCTGACACACTTCGATGAGCTGCTCTCGCCGGCCGACGAACGTCGTAAACTCCACCGGAAGGCCTTGTGTGCCAATATTATTCACTGTGCGCAGCGGCGGAAACTCGTTGCGGAGATCTGGATGACACAACTGCACCACCCGTTCGGGCCGCAGAAGATCACGTAGTTGATGCGTACCCAGATCGGTCAGCCATGCGCCATCGGGCAGCAGATCGACAACCATGTCCTCCGCCGCGCCGGACAGCACCGTCTGCCCGCCGTGTGCCAGATCACGAAGTCGGGCAGTTCGATTGACGGCCGGCCCCGCGTAGTTGTTTTCGTCGCGCAGTTGCACCTCCCCGGTATGGATGCCGATCCGCATCCGGATTGGCGCCAGCCGGGCTCGCTGCAGATCGAGCGCACACTTGACGGCATCGCTCGCTCGGGCGAACGCTGCCACGAAGCTGTCGCCCTCGCCCTGCTCCAGCGGCCGCACCCCGTTGTGTGCGGCGATCGCGGTGGATACCACTTGATCCAGCCGCGCCAGCGCGGCGGTCATCTCCTCGGGCTGGGTCTCCCACAGTCGCGTCGAACCCTCGACGTCTGCCAGCAGCAGTGTCACGGTCCCTGCCGGCAGCAGCTCGCTCATGCCCACATCACTCCAGGTCAACGGCGGTACATCTACCCGTCGAACGATGTCGCTCATGGTAATCAGCGTGACCGGACCAGATGGGACAAACATCCGCAGAACTGCGTATCCGCCCTCCGATTGTTACGGCATCACATAGCAGGACTGCTCGCAGAGGGCACCGACAAATTTCGGCCCTCGAAAGCAGCCGGGCGAGAAGCCAGCCGCCCGCCGACGATGAGCTTATGCGCCTAGCTCACAACACATTTGACACACGAGCTCGGCCTCGGCGATCAACCTGCGAAAGTGACCTGCATCGTGTCCCCGCGAATACCAGGATCATCTCGGCCTCCCCATCCGGCCTCGACCCGGCGCAGAGTAGGTGTCAGGCCGCCACCCCCGGCGGCACCAGCGATAGGACCCCGCCAGATGACCATCGTCAAAGCACACTACAGCCGCCCCGAACTGCTCAGCTTGAACATCGACCACACGCCCCGGCCGCAGGTCCATCGCACCGACGTCGCGAAGGTCGATCATGACGACGAGTGAGGCTCAGGCGATTCCGTTCAGCGGAGTTCGGATGCGGTTCGACAGTGACAAGACGTTCGATGAACTGCGTGACGATCTGCTCGCCGATATCGGTGCGGAGCCCGCGCAGATAACCGGCCTCCGAGCATTGGCAGATCGCGACTGGAACGCATTCGAAGCGGACGTCCAGCGCCAGGCCGGACCCAGCGATTTCATGTTGATGCACCTGATCGACCACACCTCGTGGCTCAGCACTGCGGGAGTAGACCGGAAGGCCTTGCGCGTCATCCTCGGCAATCCGCTCATCGCAATCACCATGATCAGACACGACCTGACGGCCGGGCTGTTCGCTCCCGTCGAGGTCCTGCTGACGGAAGTCGACGACAACCGGAGCGCCCTGACCTACGTCAAGCCGTCGTCGCTGATGGTTGTCGACGACAACCCACCGCTGCACGCCGCGGCACTGATTCTGGACGACAAACTCGCCGCCCTGGCCGAGAAGGTATCGAGCACCGGCGATGCACCGTGAGCTCGACCAGCGCGTCGGCTCTCCGTCGACACGTTCGATCTGGAGTCGTCAACTTTCGTTGACGGTCAAGGAAAGTTGCCGGCTCCCGGCCAGACATGCCAAGGGAGAGCAGCACTCGACCTAACGGTGCCCGCCGCCTCCGCCGCCTCCACGGTTGATGACGCCGCCGGGGTAGAGGTACCACTCATCGTCGCCGAACGGGAACTCCTCGTTGTCCGCGATGACCGACGGCGAAGCGGCCGGCACCGACGTTTCGCCGCCGACCTCACTGCCCTGACAGACGGTGGCCGACGGGTCGCAGATGTCGGCGTGTGCCGCCGGTGCGACGAGAATTCCCGCAGCCGCGCCTGCCGCCGCGAAAAGCGCCGCCTTCTTCTTCAGATCCATGGCGGGTCCCTTTCGCCGTCCGCAACCGTATTGGACGACGCTACCCCGCCCGTGTCAGTGCTCGGTGCCGAGTGAGCAGAACGACAGGACGACGGTCGCGCCGAACGACGTCGACAGCCGGGCTTTCGTCTCGGCCTCCTTCTGCGTCTGGGCCACACCTGTGCCCCACATGAGGCTGTGGTTGAACGGGTTGGGACTCGTCGCGAGTGCGGCGCACTCGTTGTCGCCCCACACCACGATCCGGCAGTCGGTCCCGCCCTTGTTGAGGCAGTAACCCACCGCGTCGAACTTGGCCTGGTTCGCGTCCAACAGGCTCTGTGTGTAACCCCACTGCCCTGTCGCCGGTGAGAACGCGATGGCGAGGTACCTGTTGACTCCAGCGTTCGCCGGGCTCGCCGCGCCAAGTGCGCCGGCGACGGCTCCGGCGGCGACGAGCGCAGCTGCGACGGCTGAGCGACGGCGGACAGATACAGCGGTCATGATGTTCTCCTTGGCAGGTCGGAGCCCTCGTGGGCACCGTTCACTGACTAGGAGTGCTCAGTCATCGCAAACGGGACACTTTTTCAGATATCCGGGATGCGCTCCGGATGCAGCATCTCCGCGTAGCGCAGCTGCTCGGGAATCCCGAACCCGTCGACCAACACCTCGGCGTACGGCCGCAGCTTGCGGCAGCGGTCGTTGATGCCGGCGGTGACGGCCTTCGCCCGGTCCATGGACAGGAAGCGGTGCTCGATGTACCAGGCCTTGTCTTCTTCGATCACCGACAGCGCATACAGATCGCACACGAGGCCGAAGATTTCGCGGGCCTCGGGATCCGTGCACGCGTCGATACCGGCGGCGAACGACTCGAACACGATGCGGTCGATGTGCGCCGACGCCGCGTGCAGCACGTGGTCCTGCACGGAGTTGAACGCCTCGAACGGGCTCATCTCCTTGGAGTTGGCCTGCAGGCGGCGGGCGACCGTCGACAGCAGATAGTCGGCCCGGTCCTCGAACATCTTCGCCTGGGTGCCGCGGTTGAAGAGGCTGCCCTCTTCCTCGTTGTCCTGGCGAGTGTCGAGGAGGTTCTGCAGGATGGTCTCGGTGCCGGTGCTCCGGCGCACCCGCTCCCGGGCCGTGCTGGTCGCGAACTTCACCCACTCGAACGGGCTCATGCCCTTGATGTCGTCGGCGTACTCGGTGAGCAGGTGCTTGGCCACCAACTGCGTCAAGACGTGGTTGTCACCTTCGAAGGTGGTGAAGACATCCGTGTCCGCCTTGAGCGCGATGAGCCGGTTCTCCGCCAGATACCCTGCGCCGCCGCAGGCTTCGCGGCACTCCTGGATGGCTTTGGTGGCGTGCCACGTCGCCGCGGCCTTCAGACCGGCGGCGCGCGCCTCGAGCTCACGCTGCACCTCACCGTCGGGTTCGGCTTCCTCGGTCAGATCGTGCAGGTCCGCCACCAACTCGTTCTGCGCGAACTGCAGTGCATAGGACTTCGCGATCAGCGGCAGCAGCCGACGCTGGTGCACCAGGTAGTCCATGATCAGGACTTCGTCGTCCGTCTTCGGCGCCTCGAACTGCCTGCGCTGCAACGCATATCGCGTCGCGATATCCAGCGCGACGCGGGCGGCGGCCGCGGCACTGCCGCCGACCGTTACGCGTCCACGGATCAGGGTGCCCAGCATGGTGAAGAACCGCCGGTTGGGGTTGTCGATGGGCGACGAATAGGTCCCGTCCGCGGCGACATCGCCGTAGCGGTTCAGCAGGTTCTCCCGCGGGATGCGCACATGGTCGAACTGAATGCGACCGTTGTCGACACCGGGCAGTCCGCCCTTGTAGTGACAGTCCGAGGTGCGGACGCCCGGTAGGTCGTTGCCGTACTCGTCGCGCAGCGGCACCATGAAGCAATGCACGCCCTGGCTCTCGCCGCCCGTGATCAGCTGTGCGAAAACCGCTGATACCTGGGCAGATTCAGCAGCGCCGCCGATGTAATCCTTGCGCGCCGTAGGGGTCGGAGAATCGATGACGAACTCTTGGGTGGCCGGATCGTAGGTGGCTGTCGTCTCCAGGGACTGCACGTCGCTGCCGTGCCCGGTCTCCGTCATGCCGAAGCAACCGACCAGATCCAGATCGATGGCCTTGCGCACGTAGGCCTCGTGGTGGCGTTCGGTACCCAGGTTGTCGATCGCACCGCCGAACAGACCCCACTGCACCCCGGCCTTGACCATCAGCGACAGGTCGCTCATGGCCAGCATCTCGATGCGGGCGATGGTGGCGCCCGCATCGCCGTTGCCGCCGTGACCCTTGGCGAAGGCGTCCTCGGCGGCGCCGCGCGACGCCATGTACTTCATCTGCTCGGTGACCTTGGCCCGGGCCACCGCAGTGTCCGGGGTGTAGTGCGGCTTGAACAGTTCAGCGGAAAGTTCCTGCCGAATACGGTCTTTCACCTCACGCCACCGCCCGTCAAGGGCGTAGCGCAGATGTTCGGCGGTCGTCGTCACAAGGGTCCCATCTAGCGTTCGATGCTGATGCCGTACAGATCGACACTGTGCGGCAGTGACTTCTGCGGGTTCAGCGTAGCCCCGCGCAGCACCGGTGTGGACCCGTTCAACACGTGCGCCAGGAAGGCCTGACCGAGGAAAACCGACAAGCCGGCGCCCGGGCAGCCCTGCGGACCGTGGCTGAAGAAGTTGTACGACCAGTCACTCCCGGCATCACCGCTGACCCATTCACCTGGCGAAAACCGGTCGGCGTAGGGGATCCTGTCGCGGTTCCGGTGGTTGAACACGTTGTAGATGAGGACCTGCTTGCCTTCGGGCAGCACTGCCCCACTGGGGAACTCGATGTCCCGGGTGGCGACCCGGCCGAACAATCCGGTCGTCGGCCACAGCCGCATGGTGTCGAGCAGGCACCCGCCGAGATACTTCAGCGACGCGATGCCCTGTCCCGAGCCGATGTCGGCCGACTCCATCTCCGCCCGGACCTCGCGCAGGTGCTCGGGGTGCGTCGACAGCACCGCCAGCGTGCGGAATGCGTTGGCAGCCAGGGTGTCCCCCATCGCGAACAACCAGTGGATCACCTGGCTCGCAGGGCTCGCGGTCTCCGGCGCGGTGGTCTCCGCGATGAGCGCGGCCAGACTGCCCGGCTCCGGATCCTTCAGGTAGGACTCGATGTGAGAGACGAACTCCGGATATCCCGGCGCCGGCTCTCCCGGCATCCCGTTGCCCGCGGACATCAGTTCGCTCAGCTGCGAGGTGAGCCGGGTGTCGTCGGCCGCCTTGTCGCCGAAGACGATACACCGGGTCAGCCGCTGGAATGCCGCGTTCCAATCGGACCACTTCAGCGCCCCGGAGCCGAGACCCTCCACCGTCTGCACGACCTTCTCCACGAACGCCTGCGCCAACCGGTGGACCGGATGCCCGGTGTCCAGCACCGCTTCGGCGAAGCGACGCCGGTCCTCCCACGGCTGCCCACGGGAGATGGTCAGCGCGTCCGGCTGGAACGCCGCCATGCCCTCCCGCTTGGGCTTCGGGTCAGAGGCGAACGGGTCGGGCGAGCCGCCCAACACGAACTTCAGGTCGTCCGGGTGGTGCACCAGCAGCGCCTCGTCGGCGACGACCCGGACGTAGAACGGTCCGGGGCCGTAGCTGCGCACCATGCCCTCGACCAGCTGGTATCCCAGGTAGTCCGAACTCAGGCCCGAGGCGATGCGGGTGGGCAACTCTCGCTTGTTGAACAGTCCCAGAAGGACATTCGGCACACCGATCTGAGCGGTGAACCGAACGCCTTCGACGATGGATGCGTGCGGGAAATCCTCGGCCATCGCGCGTCAGCCCCAGGGCAGGTAAGCGCGGACCGAGTCGGCCAGCTGCACCACGGGGTTCTTCTTCCCCGGCACCGGCGCACCCAGCTTCGGCCACGGCGCGAACACCCGCTCGACGTCACCGATCACCGGCTCCAGCTCCGGGTAGTGCCGCAGCATGACGTCCTTCATGGTGTTGTTGTTCACCCAGTCGAACCCGACCTGGGTGTACACCTCGGGCTTGAAGTCGTTGGTGAAGAACCGGTCGCTCTTGAGCCGGCGTGACGCCATCAGGATGAAGATCCGGAAAGCGGTGTCCGAGAAGCCGAATCCCTTCGGCGGCTGCTCGGCCTGCATACCGATCTGGAGGTCGACGGCGTCGACGTCGCCGTTGTAGACCTCGTTGATCTCCCGGGCCCACTGCTTGTTCGGGGTGATGTCGTCGATGGTCTTGCGGCGCGGCATCCGCAGTGCCTCACGGAAGTCGTTGTAGCGCGGCACACCTCGCTCGCGGTCACGCACGATGTCGAGGGTGGCGAGGTCGGTGACCTGACCGTCGACCCGGGTGAGGTTGCGCAGCGCGTTCGGGTAGTTGTGCAGGCAGACGGCACCGGCGCTGGCCAGGCCGAACGAGTACCACATGTCGCCCATCTGGATCTTGTCCATGAAGCCGCGTGTGTAGGCACCCTGCAGCTGGGTGAAGTCCGCCTTGACCAGGTGCTCACCGGACTCCAGCGAGAAGAAGTTCCAGTCGTCCGGGATCAGCGGGTGCATGCGGTAGACCGACACGAACTCCTCGGTCAGCGAGAACGGCGCGGTGTGGTGATCCGTCGGTGACCCGATGATGCCCGAGATCGCCTCGTTGTCACTGATCCGGCCGAACTTCTCCTGGAACGTCTCTCCCAGTGCGCCATACCAGTTCGCGTTCATGCCGATCTGCAGCGCCGGGTGGCGCAGCACGCACGGCGTCCACTCCACGGTGTGGATCTTGGCGATCAGCGCAGAGACGACGAGGACGCCGACCTCGAAGAGCCGCTGATCATCGAAGCTCGGGTAGGCCTTCTTCAGGGCATCGCAGACGGCGTTGTGCTCACGCGCGAACATGGTGTGCAGCAGACCGGTGCCGACCCAGTAGTTCTCCTGCATACCGGTCAGGTCGATGCCCTTGATGTCGCTCTCGGGAAGACGCCCGTTCGGGTCGACCTTCACCTTGCCGTCGACGAAGGTGCGGACCTGCGACTGGCGCTCCTTGCCGCTGCCGTAGACCTGCGAGCCGTCCCACCAGTGCGTCTCTGCGTTCGCGAAAACCGGTGCGGGACAACCATCCGCTATCTCGCCCCGCAGCGGGATGGTGCACCGGATCTTCATCGGGTTCTCGGGGAACTGATCATCGGCGCTCAGCGGGATGTCGATGGTCTTGTCGGGCACACCGTCGCCATGGAAGAACCAGTTGTGGTTCTCGAACTGCAGCCATGCAGCGGCCAGCGCGTTGATGATGCCGGCCGGCTTGAAGTCGTCGCGGGCCATCAGCTTGCGGCTGATGACGCGCGGGTCCGGCTTGAGCAGACGCTTGACGTCGGTGACGGTCATCGACAGCGGCACGTTGCGTCCGAAGCCGGTGCCCTTGGCACCCATGTGCGGATCCGCGAGGTCGTTCCAGGTGCCGTCAGGCTGACGGGCCCGACGCACTTCTTCGGTGGGCTGGCCGAGGTCATCGGCAGGACGCATCCCGTAGCTCTCGTACAGATTGTGCGCGCGAAGGTCATCGCGAGCCTTGGTGAGAGCGTTCAGCTGCAGGAGCAGAGACGGGTATTCGTGCCACTCAGTCATGTTGTTGCCGTTTCTTTTTCGAGTTAGTCGTTTAGGTGGGCTGTGAACGCGAGGTCTGTCAGCGCGGCGTGCGCAATGCGAAGTAGCCGATCTTGCTGTACTTGTCGGAGCCGGTGTTGAACAGAATCTTGCCGAGGTAGACACCGGGCACGAGCTGCACCAGTTCGTCCCGGATGCTCCGGATCACCAGGCGCGGGTTCGATTCAACGTTGGCGTAATCGATGACCATGACCTGACGATCGGGGTCGTCCTTACCGGCTTCCACGTAGGTCGCGAAGTCGAAGGCGAGTTTGCCGGATTCGGCATCACGCATCGAATACAGCGGCCACAGCAGCTTGCCAACCAGGCCAGTGCTCTTGGTCAGCCGATTGTCGCCGGTGCCGGCCTCCGAATCGAAGCGCTTGCCCTGCCACGGCATCCACAGGGCCGTAACAGCCCGCGTCACGGTATCGAGCGCAGGGTTCGTCGTCGTCATGACGAGAATGCCCTCCGTCGGGCCGTCCAGATCGACCGGCGGCGTACCCAGCCGGAAAAGATCGTTGAGCTGCGCTTCGGCAGCATCGGAGTCGTTGTCCGCCAGCTTGGACAGCTCGACGATCCAGCTCCACGCCGAATCAACCGCTCCCGGCTGCCCTTCCGCGACCGACTTCCGCAACCACGCCAACCTGTCGTCCGCAGCAGAGTCCGCCGCTGCTTGTTGTTCGCTCATCGGCACCATTTCCGTCGAATTTCGAGTACTCGCGGAGCATGATAGCGACCTGCGCCATTCTTTGGAGGCATTTCAAGACGATCGTCCAAACTTTGCCACCCCGGGGCAGAAGTACCTGATCGGAGGAATAGACTTGGTATTCCCCGCCAGTTCACTGACACTTCATCTGCCACTGGAGCCCTGTGGATACCCCTTCGAGCCGCGTTGCAGGCCGACTGGCGGGCGCGCGTGGGCAAAAGTTCGCTGCGCGCCGTCAGGAGCTGGCCACCCAAGCCACCAGCGGACTTGCTGAACTGGGCTTCGCGCGCGCCAGCATGCGGGAGCTCGCCCAGCATTGCGAGATATCGCTCGGCGTTCTGCACTACTACTTCGACGACAAAGACGACCTCGTCATGTGCTGCGTGCGGCAGTACAAGAACCACTTCATCGACCGCTACAACTCCATCGTCATCGACGGCAGTTCCGGGCCGGAACTCAAGACCCGCATCAGCAGCGCCCTCAGCAACTCACTGCGCGAGTCGGCCGCCATGCACCGGCTCTGGTACGACCTGCGCACGCAAGCGCTCTTCGACGACCGCTTCGCCGCAAGCATCAACGAGATCGACGACAGCCTTGCCGCGCTCACCTGGAAGGCCGTGATCGCCTACGCCGAACTCTGCGAGTCCGTCGTCATCATCACGCCCGCCATCGTCTACGCGACCGCGGACGGCCTGTTTCACCGCGCACTACGTGATCTGATCCACGGAGACGCTGCAGCGCCGCAACGGTTGGCGCACGAAATCGAGTCTGCGCTGGAGGATTTCGTCGGTCCCTGAGTCGGATGCTGACCCCTACCGCCTCCTACCGCGGGCGGACATCAAGATCAGCCTCGAGCCCGATGTCCGCCGCCCAGCTGATTCGTAGCGTCGAACGCATGACACACGCACACGTTCCGGCCCCCGCGGAGATGATGCGGGATTGGTTGCGCCACAGCGCTCAGCAGGTCGCCGAAGCGGTCTCGGCCGCCGGCACCTGGGTCCAGGGCCGCACCCATTGGCCTCAGCATCGTGCCGACTACTACCCACCACGCCGGGAGGCGTCGTTCGAGGAAGCCGCGATGGCACGCGAAATGTACCGACTCTGAAGCCTTTTCGATGTGCCCCGGTTACGCGCGTTGACGGTCCTGCCGGGCGAACTCGGCCGGCGAGCACCTCACCACGCGCGTGAAGGCGGCACTGAAGGCGCTCGCTGAGCCGTACCCGACCCGGGTGGCGACCGCCGACATCGACGGCCGCTCACCGAGCAGTAGCTCCTTGGCCCGTGCGACGCGCCATTCGGTGAGGTACTGCAGCGGCGGCATCCCGACGGTGCGGGAGAAGCGCTCAGCGAAAACCGCGCGGGACATCCCCGCCGTGCGCGCCAGCTTCTCGACCGTCCACTGGCCGGCCAGATCGGCATGCATCGCCCGGAGCGCGTGCGTGAGTGCCGGATCAGCCAGCCCCCCGAGCAACCCCCGCTCCACGGCGGCGTGTTCGGTCTCGAACCGCCACGTCTCGATGAGCAACACCTCGACCAGGCGCTCGAGAATGAGGTCCCGACACCGGTTCTGCTCGTCGGCCTCCTCGGCGATCAACTCGACGATGCGGCCCAGCCGGGACGCGCCGGGTTCGTCGCGCCTGATCAGAATCGCCGCCGGCAACAGCCGTGCCACGAGTTCGGCGTTCGCCCTGTCGAATTGGAAATACCCACCCAGCATGCGCATGCTCGGCGCGCCATCACCGTAGGTGGCATCGCGGTCGAGATCGATCGCCGTGTCCGTCGCGGGCAAGTCGAGGTCGCTGGCCAGGACGAAACTCGGCGTCTCCGGCAACAGCAGAAAGTCACCCGCGCGGAGTTCGATCGCGTCGCCGTCCTCGGGACAGAACCAGCATGCGCCTTCGAGCATCACGCAGAAGGACGGATCGGTATAGCGCGGCTTGCGGACGCTCCATTGACCGCCACCGGCCACGATCTTCGACCGCACCGCCCGGCACCGCAACAGCGCGACGATGAAATCGAGCGGGTCCGTTGCCATTTCGACACGGTACCCGCGACCGGACGAGTACGTGTCTATTCGCTGTGCGCGGCGACGAGGGCCAGCGCGTCCGGGCCCGCCGCGAACCGCAGCCGGCCCGACGTATCGGTCGCGGCCTGGTAGACGACCTCGGCCACGTCGGACGCCGTTGTGAACACGTCGACGTCGCCGAACGCGGCCATGACCGGTCCCGCGAACTCCAGGTACTCGGGAGGCAGCAGGCCGTCCATCCGGTCGGCGCCGTTGGCGGCGAAATTGGTGCCCGGTCCATAGCCCGGCTCGACGAGTTTGGCAGCCACTCCGAAGAATTCGAGCTCCAATGCCAGCGAGCCGGTGAAACCTTCGATCGCCGCCTTGCTCGCGGTGTACACCGCTGCCAGCGGCATCGGCGCCAAGGTCGCACTGGAGGTCACGTTCACGATGACACCGGACCGCCGTTCACGGAATTGCGGGACAACGGCCTGCGTCATGGCTATGACGCCAAAGGTGTTGGTCTCGAATACCTCCCGTGTCGTCGCCATCGGGGTGGCCTCGAACGCGCCCACCACCCCGACGCCGGCATTGTTGACCAGCACGTCGATCGGACCGGCGGCTGCGATGGCGCCGGCGATGCTCTGCGGATCCGTGACGTCGAGCGCCAGCACCCTGATTCGGTCCGAGTCCGGAAGTAGTTCGGGCCGTGGCGTTCTCATGGTCGCGACGACATTCCAGCCTTGCGCATGGAAGTGCCGGGCGATCTCCAGCCCGTAGCCCGACGAACAACCCGTGATCAGCACTGTCTTCATAGCTCAAAACGTAGAGTCACCGAACGCGACGATCAATGCGCTTTCGTCTGAGATCCATGCGTGATCGTCTTGGCGACCTGGCATGCTGCAAACGGCACTGCCGGCGGTCGACCGCCCCCGTTCCCGTGGAATCAGGGCGACGGTAAATCTTCACAGCCCGTGCACGGCCTCCTAATTTCGGGGTGATGGCGTGCGCGCCTGACCGATAGCCGTCGACGTGAGGAGCGTGATGACCACCCGCGAGGCCCCGGTGGCCGCCGCGGCACCGGGTACCGAACCTGCTGCAGTGCAGTCGGTTTCCTGGATCAGCCGCGTCCGCGCTCGGCGCTGGGAAATCCTCCGCTGGCTGTCACCGCTGGCGGTACTCATCCTGTGGCAGGCCGGCAGCGCGTGGGGCCTCATCGATCCCGAGGTCCTGCCGGCACCGCAGACCATCGCGGAGGCCGGCATCGAGCTGATCGGCAACGGTCAACTCGCCGAAGCACTGCGCGTTTCGGGAATCCGCGCGGCTGAAGGACTCCTCCTCGGCGGCGTCATCGGCGCCGCTCTCGGCGCCCTCGTGGGCTTCTCGAAGTGGGCGGACGCCACGGTCGACCCGACGATGCAGATGATCCGGGCGCTGCCCCACCTCGGCCTGATCCCGCTGTTCATCGTCTGGTTCGGCATCGGCGAACTGCCCAAGGTGCTCATGGTCGCGTTGGGCGCCGCGTTCCCGCTCTACCTCAATACCTCGTCGGCAATCCGCCAGGTCGACCCCAAGCTCTTCGAAACGGCTGCCGTACTCGGCTTTTCGCCGCTTGAGCGGCTGCGGACCGTCGTCATCCCCAGCGCCGCACCGCAGGTCCTCGTGGGGCTGCGGCAGTCGCTGGCCATCTCGTGGCTCACGCTGATCGTCGCCGAACAGATCAATGCCGACTCCGGTGTCGGCTACCTCATCAACAACGCGCGCGACTTCCTCCGCATCGACGTGATCATCTTCGGTCTCGTCGTCTACGCGCTGCTCGGCATCATCACCGACGCGCTCGTGCGGATCCTGGAGCGCCGTGCCTTGCGCTATCGACTCTGAAAGGCACCCTGTGACAGCACTTTACGAAGTACCCGTGGAACCGCCCGCGGTATCGGAACCACCCGCAGCGGAGTTGCGCTCGGTATCCAAGTGGTACGGCGCCAATCGGGTGCTCGACGATGTCAGCCTCCGGGTGAAGCGTGGCGAGATCGTCGCGCTCGTCGGGCGCAGCGGTTCGGGCAAATCGACCATACTGCGAGTGCTTTCCGGCCTCGCCGGTGATTTCCAGGGCGAGCGCGAGGTCCAGGGCGCGCCCGCCGTCGCGTTCCAGGAGCCCCGGCTGTTCCCGTGGCGATCCGTGCGCGACAACGTGCGCTACGGCCTGACCCGCGCCAAACTGTCCCGCGCCGAAGCACTTTCCCGCGCCGATCAGGCCCTGGACGAGGTGGGCCTCGCCGACAAGGCGCAGTCCTGGCCACTGACCCTGTCGGGTGGGCAGGCACAGCGCGTGTCGCTGGCCCGCGCGCTGGTGGCGGAGCCTCAACTGCTGCTGCTCGACGAGCCATTCGGCGCGCTCGACGCCCTGACCCGGCTCTCGATGCACCGACTGCTCCTCAACCTCTGGCGCCAGCACAACTTCGGGGTGCTCCTGGTCACGCACGACGTGGACGAGGCCATCGCATTGGCCGACACCATCGTGGTGCTCGAGCACGGGCGGGTCGCGCACACCCTGGCGATCGAGAGCCCGCGCCAGCCGCACGACCAGCGCGACCGGCGCACCGACGACTACCGCACCGAGCTGCTCGCGCAACTCGGTGTCTGACGGGAGAAGACTGTGAAACATTCACGGGCAGTACGACTGGTATCCATCCTCGCCGCCGGCGCATTGCTCAGCGCCTGCGTCTCCAGCCGGGACAGCAAGCACGACGTGGCGGTGCCCCAGACAGTTCCGGCATCGGACCTGGCCGGCCTGACGCTGCAGGTCGGTGATCAGAAGTGCGGTACCGAGTCGCTGCTCCGGGCAGCCGGGGAGCTCGACAACGTGCCCTACAAGGTGCAGTTCTCGACCTTCACCTCCGGGCCGCCTCAGGTCGAGGCGGCCACCGCGGGCAAGATCGACTTCGCGGTCACCGGGAACACGCCGCCGATCTTCGGCGCCGCGGCGGGCGCGAAAATCCGTGTCATCGCGGCCTATTCGAACAGTGCCGCCGGCGATCAGATCCTCACCCCGACGGGCTCAGCGGTTCATACCGTGGCCGACCTCCGCGGGAAGAAGGTCGTCGTCGGCAAGGGCAGCTCGGCACACGGCCATCTGCTTCTCCAGCTGCAGAAGGCCGGCCTGACGGTCAAGGACATCCAGCTGGTGTTCCTGCAACCGGCCGACGCCTTCACCGCCCTGAGCCAGGGACAGGCCGACGCCTGGGCGATCTGGGATCCGTACACGGCCCTGGCCCAGAACCAGCTGAAGGTCCGTACCGTCGCCACCGCCGAGAGCGTCACCAACGGCTATGGATTCGGCATCGCCTCGGTGGCGGCACTGCAGGACGCCAAACGCAACAGCGCGCTGGCCGACTTCGTCCAGCGGGTCGCCCGGGCCTCACGCTGGGCCAAGGACCACCCTGACGAGTGGTACCAAAAGTACGCGGCCGCAATCGGAATCGATCCGCAGGTGGCCCGCGTCGCACAGTCCCGAAGCCTGCGGCTGGCCATACCCATCAACGATGCGGTGATCGCCTCTGAGCAACAGCTCGCCGATGCGTTCACACAATCCGGACAGATCGACCACAAAACCACCTTCTCGCAGTTCGTCGACAACCGGTTCGGCGATCAGTTGTCGCAGTTCTGGACCACCGCAAAATAGGAGGATCGTCTTGGCCGCCAAGTTCTTCTGGTTCCTGCCCACAAACGGTGACAGTCGCTCGATCGTCGGCGCGTCACACGCGTCATCGCACCACACGGTTCCGGCGTCATACCGCAAGCCCAGCCTGCGCTACCTCGGTGAAATCGCCCGCGCTGCCGACCGCCTCGGGTTCGAAGGCGTGCTGACGCCGACCGGAACCTGGTGTGAGGACGCCTGGTTGACCTCTGCTGCCCTGCTCGAGCAGACCGAACGACTCAAATTCCTGGTTGCCTTCCGGCCCGGCCTCGTGCCACCCACCCTGGCCGCGCAACAGGCGGCGACTTTTCAGCGATTCTCCGAAGGACGCCTGCTGCTCAACATCGTCAGCGGCGGCGACGACATCGAACAACGCCGGTTCGGTGACTGGCTCAGCCACGACCAGCGCTACGAACGCACCGGCGAATTCCTCGAGATCGTCCGCGATATCTGGCGCGGCGGCCCCGTGGACTACCGCGGCAGGCACTACTCCGTCACCGACGCGCGCGTGTCCGAGCCGCCGAACCCGTTGCCGCAGTTGTATTTCGGCGGATCGTCGCCGGCCGCTCTGCCCATCGCGGCCGAGCACGTCGACGTCTACCTGACGTGGGGCGAGCCGCCGGCTGCCGCCGCGGCCAAGATCGCACAGGTGCGCGAACTGGCCAAGGCCCGCGGACGCACCCTGCGGTTCGGCATCCGGCTGCACACCATCAGCCGCGACACCTCCGAGGCCGCCTGGGCCGTCGCCAATTCCCTCCTGGCCGAGCTGACGCCCGAACAGATCGCCAAAGCCACTGCGCTGCATGCCAATTCCGAATCCGAAGGACAGCGGCGCATGACGGCGCTGCACGGTGGCCGGCTCGACCACCTCGAGGTCTACCCGAACCTCTGGGCCGGTGTCGGCCTGGTCCGCGGCGGCGCCGGGACCGCGCTCGTCGGCAGCCATGAGGAAGTGGCGTCGCTGATCTCCGAGTACCACGACCTCGGATTCGACGAGTTCATCCTCTCCGGCTACCCGCACCTCGAAGAGGCCTACTGGTTCGCCGAAGGCGTGCTGCCGCTGCTGCGCAAGCGCGGCGCCCTGGCCGCCTAGCCGAGATTCGCGCCGGGATCGTCGAGATCGCTGTGCTGCAACGCCATCGGGGTGATCGCCGGGAGATCACCGCCGGCGACCACCATCCGGGCAATCGGGGTGAGCGCCTGGAACAGGGTCTCGACCTCGGCGTCGCTCAGCACGTCGAGCGTCGGCAGCGCGGCGGCATCGGTGCGGTGCTCGATGTCGGTCTTGAGTTCGCGTCCCGCGTCGGTCAGTGAACCGTCGGCCGTCAACAGACCCCGTGCCGCCAGGCGCGCGGTGACGGCGTCCCACTCGGCGTCGTCGTAGTCCCGCGTGGACACGACCTTCTCCTTGGTCGTGCGGCCCGCCGCGACATGCAGCACGTTGCTCTCGCGGCCGGTGATGCCGGCGGCAACCAGGGCCGCCACGTGGGCGTCGCCGCGCTGTTCGCGCAACAACGTTGCCGCGTGCCACAGCGCGGCCACGGGCTCGTCGGGCCACGGCACGGCGGACAGGGCGGCGAACAACGGCCGGCCGTCGACGGCGGCACCGCGCGCGACGCGGCCGAGCAGATCGGTGGCGGTACGCAGGTTGTCGTCCGCGGTGAGCCCGTAGCGGCGCAAGGCGGCGACCGCCCCCGCTTCCCGGGCCGCCAGAGCCTGCTGGGGTGTCGCGATGTCCCACGCGCCGGCCAGCGACTTCGCGACGCGATGGGCGGCGAAGTTGTAGAAAACCGCCTCCACGACTTGCGGCGGCACCGGCCCCAGTGGCGCTGACCTGGTGACGAAGTAGCCGCTCCAGAAGCTGCGATAGCCGAGGTCGACGGCGGCGGCACGCGCCTCGGGCGCGAAGTACGTGATCGCGTGCACGGGTTCGTAACGCTCGAACAACCGACGGGCCAAAGTGGGTGTGCGGGCCATGCTGCCAGTCAAGCACGGGCCCCGGGGCACCCGCGAACAGCCACGGCAGTCGCCGCGATCGCGTGGTTTTGGGCACATTTGCCTCCGCTCGGCGCAGGTAGACGGCGCATCGACGTGTGTTGCCGCCCCCTCGCCGCGTAGGGTGCTTTGGTCGGCCTCAGCGAACATGTCGATAGAAAAGTTGGGCACAGTCATGACGACAGCAGCAGAAGCGTCGCCGCTCGAAGCGCGGATCGGCCACCACTACCAGATGGACGGCACCTACCTGGTGGGCCGCGAGAAGCTGCGCGAGTACGCCCGCGCGGTGCAGGACTACCACCCCGCGCACTGGGACGTCGCTGCCGCCAATGAGCTCGGCTACGCCGATGTCATCGCGCCGATCACGTTCACCTCGACACCCGGCATGAAGTGCAACCGGCGGATGTTCGAGTCGATCGTCGTCGGTTACGACACCTACCTGCAGACCGAAGAGGTCTTCGAACAGCACCGGCCGATCGTGGCGGGCGATGAGCTGGTCATCGACGTCGAGCTGACGGCGGTCCGCCGGACCGCGGGCCGCGACTTCATCACCGTGACCAACACCTTCACCGACACCAAGGGCGAGCGGGTCCACACCCTGCACACCACCGTCGTCGGCGTGACGGCCGAGGACATCGACGGCGACGTCAAGACGGCCGTGCAGAAGGCCATGATGCACGACATGAACATCCTGGACATCGGCTCCGAGGAGTACCGCAAGACGGTGCGGCCCGAGGGCGAGATCCGGATCGCCAGCGACGCGGCCCGCACGCCGGGGACGCCGTTGTTCGAGGACGTGTCCGTCGGCGACGAACTCCCCGCGAGTCACCTGCGGTTGTCACTCGGCGACCTCGTGAACTACGCCGGCGTGGCCGGCGACGCCAACCCGATTCACTGGGACAAGGAGCTGGCGCAGCTCGCCGGGCTGCCCGACGTCATCGCCCACGGCATGCTGACCATGGGCCTGGGCGCCGGATACGCCTCGTCCTGGTCCGGCGACCCCGGTGCCGTGAGCCGCTACACCGTCCGCCTGTCGGCGCCCGCGGTGGTGCCGGCCACCGAAGGCTGCGATATCGAGTTCAGCGGCAAGATCAAATCCCTGGACCCCGAGACCCGCACGGGTGTCGTGATCGTCGGCGCCAAGTCGGGCGGCAAGAAGATCTTCGGCCTCGCCACCATGGACGTCCGCTTCCGCTGATCCCGCTACTGCGGGAACAGAACCGCAGGATTACCCGACATCGCCGACCACCGGCTGATGCGGTTGACGATCCGCCAGCCTTCGGGCCGGCGGGCCCAGGTGTCGGTGTACTCACCGTTGGTATCGAACGTTTCGGCCGCAAGCGGGCCGACGCCCTGGTGCCGGGCCTGAACGTACGCCCGGGTCACGGCCGTGTCGTCGTCACCGACCTCGACCTGGATCGAACCGATGAGATGTTGTGTGCCACCGCACTTTTCGAGGTACCGGCGGAACGTCGCCACCAGCGCGGGCAGGCCTGACTGCGGCCCTTGGTCGCCATAGTCGAACGTGACGTCATCGGCGAAGACCTGCGACGCCTCCGCCCATCGCTTGCCGTCGACCACGCGCGTGAACGTGCCCAAGCCCGTCCGCAACTCCTCGGCGTCCACCAACTTCTGCACGGCGATGTGCATTGCGGCGTCTGACATCCAGCTCTCCGTCCTGCTCGTCCCCCGCATCCTAGGGCGGCAGCAGGTCTTGTCGGTCCCACCCAGTTGGAGTAACGTCGCCATTGGAATAATGTTGCTATCTCAACTGGTACCGGAGGAGCCCATGAAGTCCGTCCGCCTGCAGGACGTCGCGATGCCCAAAGCCGAACGCCGGAGAATCGACCGCCGGTACGACTTCCTGCTCAAGCTGCACGGCAAGAACGGCAAGAAGGCCCTGGCGATAGCGGAAGCCCCGCGGATCGACAACGGCTACTTCGGGCCCGAGTCGATCAGCTGGAAGGTCTACGAGAACGTCATGGTTGCCGGAATGGGCGCTCTGTCCGGGCTTTTCATCTCGGTGCTGGACCCCGACGGGGCGTACGGCGTCGGCCACCACACGACGTACTACTACGACACGATCGGCCGTATCCGGCGCAGCCTGCACTTCTTCGCCGGCGCCGTCGCGGGCGACACCGCCAGCGCCGAAAAAGTCGGAGTTGACCTGTTCCGCAAGCACTCTCACATCACCGGCGAGGTACCCGCGACCGGCGAGCTGTTCCAGGCCAACCACGTCGAGACCCTCAAATTCACCTACGTCGTGGGCTGGCCACACCTGTGGCGCGCGTACAAGGCCTTCGGCGACCCGAATGCGACCGACGAAGAGGAGCGCCAGTTCTACCGCGAGCAGGTCAAGGTGTGTCAGCTCATGGGAATGCCGGCAGGCGAGCTGCCGGACACCCCCGAGGATGTCGAAGCCTGGGTGCAGCGGGCCGAGCAGGAGCTCATGGCATTCACCCGCCCGGCGCAGGAACTCACCGACTTCATGACCCACCCCCCGGTGACCCCACTGAACCCGAACCTCGTCATCGGAAGTCTCATGCGCGTGGCGATCTGGGCCGCCATCCCGCTCCTGACGCCGTACGTCCGGCAGATCTGCGGCCTCGATGACTACCGGCTGCGGCCACGGCTGGGCGCACTACTGGTCAAGGCGACCGTCAAGGCTCTGGAGAACCCGGTCTTCGACCGCGTCTTCATCCCATACTTCGGCCCCGAAATGTGGGGCCATCTGCACAACGTGATCCGCCATGCCGACAGCACCGGCTTCGTCGAGATGACGCACGACCCCGGCCTGACACTGCAGCACGGCAAGCGCGGCACGATGTGCCCGTTCGCGCCGACGGATTCGGCCGACCGCACGAATGACGCTGTGGGAGCGGTCAGTTGAGCCGGGTCGATGTCATCAGCAATGAGCGTGTGCTGGATGATCGGCACCACCTGCACGAGTTTCAGGACTTCTGGCGCGACGGGCCGGTGGCGCTGGTGTTCCTGCCGCAGTTCGGCAGCGCCTTCGGCCTGGCCCAGGCCAGAGAGTTGACCGCGCACTTCGATGAAGTGGAAGCGCTTGGCGCCCAGGTGATCCTGATCGGCATCGGCACCTCGATCCAGGGCTTCACCTTCCGGAAGCGGGCCGGTTCCCGCACTCCCGTCATGGCCACCCAGGACCACACCCTGTACCGCACAATGGGATTGGCCGCCCGGCGGCGATGGTTGAACCCGATCCGGAATGTGAGCGCCTTCATCGATTTCGTCCGGGCCGGGATCTACCCCTATCAGCGCACCGGCGATCCGCGCCGGCTCGGTGGCGTGTTCGTCGTCGAACGAGGCGGACGGCGGGTCGCGTGGGAACACCGCGCGCGGTACGCCGCGGACCTCGCGGCCGGGGCCGACGTCGTCGCAGCGCTCCGCGCCGTTGTGGCACAACGGGTGACCGCGGGGACGGACTGACTCGGCACTACTTGCCGACGACCAGCGCGTCGAACCACAACCGCATGTTGGCGACCATCAGCGCCGCGCCCCGCTCGGCGTCGATCGTGCCCAGCGCCTGGGCCATGGCGATGCCCGCGCCGGTCGCCACCGCCACTTCGATGGCGTCGTCCATGAGCGGGTGGTCAGCCGGAACCCCTTCCGGCACGGCGTCTTCGAGCAGCACCCGCGTCGATTCCTTGAACCGTTCCAGTGCTTCACGCGCCTTGGCGAGCTGCTCGGGGTTATGGAAGGTGCTGGTGACGTATTCAGCGGTCAGCACGACGAGGTTGGGCTCCGCGCCGATGCGGGCCCACCAGCTCGCCAGGGCCGCCAGCCGGTCGTCGGTGGATACGCCGGCTGCCACGAGCGGCCCGAGCAGTTGATTGAGTTCGGCCATGGAGCGGTTGCGGATGACCTCGAGGCACAGCGCTTCTTTGCCCTCGAAGTTGCTGTAGACGGCACCGATGGTGCGTCCCGCCTCTGCCGCGATGGCCGCCAGCGACGTGGCGTGGTACCCGTTGGCATAGAAAAGTTGCTCCGCGGCGTCCAGCAATTCCTGCCGCGTCTGCGCTTGGCTCTCCGCCCGCGTCAGCACCTTCCGAGCCGCCACCACGTCCTCCACATCCTCCGCACGACGAGCCTCGATACTATCGCTATCCAGATAACAGGCCAGCTTAAGGGCCCTTTTCCAGTCCTCGGCGTGCCTTCAGATAGCTATGCCATCCGAATGTGGTAGTTATTTAGGATGGACAAAGCCGCTACCCCGGGTACCGACAACCCGTTGCTCGACGAGCTCGGACAACCGCGGGAAGTACTCGAGAAGCTCACCCCCGAGGAATCAGCCCAGCTGCTCGGTCTGCTCAGGAAGGCGAAGGTGGCACACCAGCGCAGCCTGAACGACTCACTCGACGACGGGCTCAAAGTCCTGCCCCGGCTGATCCGGCCCGCCGCCCGCAAGATCCTGTTCGGACGGTGACGTGATGGCCGACATCCTGACCCGCGCACAATTGTCGCTGCTGGCCGCGCTGCTGCAGACCGATGCCGCCGACCTTGCCCGCCTCGAACGACTCGGTGCCGACGACCTCAAAGCCCTGCGCAGCGCACTGTCCGACGCGCTGTTCGACGAACAGGCCGAGGCCTTCGCACGCGTCGGCAAGCTCGCGCCGCTGATCCCAAATGCCTTGGTGGTCACCGTCGCTCACCGCGCGGTACCTCCGGAAGTCGCGGGGCGCGTCGGGGGCGCAGTGGGACTGGCGCACGGAGACCGCGCCATCGGCGTACTGTCCGGGCTCAAACCGAGCTACCTCGCCGACGCGGCGCCATACGTCGACCCTCGGGTCATCCCGCACTTCGCCCCGCGACTGCCCGCCAAGCTGCTGATCCCGGCGGCGATGGAACTGCTGCGGCGCCGCGACTACCTGACCGCATCGCGGTTCGTCGAATTCGCCACCGACGAACTCATCGTGGCGTTCGAGCGGGCCATCGACGATGACGAGGGCATCATCCTGACCGGCGTGCTGGTGTCGGACACGCACGTCATGAACGACATCATGCGCGCTGCCGGACCAGACCGGTCGTTGCGCATGGCCCGGGCTGCCGCCACCGGCAAGCCGGAGGTGCTGGCAGCGCTGCTGTCGCTGCTGAACCGGATCGACCCCGAGCTCGCGCGCCCCGCGGTCACCGAACTGCTCGGCCATCCGGACGTCGCCGTCGTGGTGCACGTACTCGAGGTCGCCCAGACTGAAGGCGTCGTCGCCGAGGTCATCGAGATCTCGGCTGTCCTGGACGGCGAGGCCCGCACGCGCCTCGCGAGCCTCGAAGCCTGGCAACGGATCGCCCGCGAAACTGAGTCCTGGACACACGAGACACCTGCGTAATCGGGCCGGTACGTTGATGGCGTCGTTGCACCGATTCCGTGGGAGGCAGCGTGGCACGCCGACTGCCTGAGGGACGTCTTGCGCGGGGCGGCAAGCTGGGCGCCCTCGCCGCGAAGCAAGCCGTGCGCGGCGGCCGCACCCGCCTGTCGATGGTCGGCCGGTCGGAACGCGCCAAGGAACTGCTGGCCGAGCGTGCCACCATCCAAATGGCCGAGAATCTCGTGACGGTGCTGGGCTCCATGAAGGGCGCCGCGATGAAGCTCGGCCAGATGCTGTCGGTGATCGAATTGGATCTGGTGCCCGAATCGCACCGCGAACAGTTCCGGGAAAAGCTCGCCGCGCTGCGGGATCAGGCGCCGCAGGCGCCGTTCAGCGCCATGCGCGAGGTCATGGAAACCGACCTCGGTCCCCTGTCGGACGTCTTCGCCGATTTCGACGAATCCCCCACGGCCGCAGCATCAATCGGCCAGGTGTACCGAGCCCGGTTGCGTGACGGTCGCGACGTCGCCGTCAAGGTTCAGTATCCGGGCGTGGATCGGGCCATCCAGGCCGACATGCGCAATCTCGCGCTGTTGATGAAGCTCTGGCGGCTGTGGCCGTCGGCGAACACCGCCATGCTCGACGAGATCACCCGGAACTTCGAGAGCGAGCTCGACTACCTGCGCGAGGCCGAGACGCAGCACTTGGTGGCCGAACAGTACCGGGGACATCCGTTCATCGTCGTCCCCGACAGCGTCGTCGAGTTCTGCACACCGCGGGTGCTGGTCACCGAATACCTCGATGCCGCAGGCTTCGAACACATGCGCACGCTGCCGGCGACCGACCGCAATCGCATCGGAGAACTGGTCTACCGCTTCTATATCGGCTCGCTCTTCACCAACCACGAATTCTGCGGTGATCCCCACCCCGGCAACATCATGCTGGCCACCGACGGTCGCGTCGGCTTCGTCGACTTCGGGCTGTACAACCGGATGGACCCCGCGAACGTGGCATTCGAGCTCGATTGCTTCCACGCCGCGATCGAAGGCCGTGCCGACGACCTGTACCGCCTGATGCTGGGCCGCGGCATCGTGGACACGGAATCCGGTGTGACAGCCCAGGATTGCCTGGAGTACATCTGGGCCGCGAGCGAATGGCACATGATCGACGAGGACCTCACCATCACGCCTGAGCTGGCCACTGGCGCCGTCGTCTCGGCCATCGATCCGCGGCAGACCGAGTTCGCGGGGATGAAGCGGCAGATGCTGCCGCCCGAGCATGTCTTCTCCCGGCGCGCCGACTTCCTCACCTTCGGCACACTGGGACATCTGCAGAGCACCAACAACTGGTACCGCATCGGCCAGGAATGGTTCTTCGGCCGACCCGCGGAGACCGAGATCGGCCGCGAGATCGCGCGCTGGCGAGCGAGCCGTTAACCCACGACGGCCACGCTGTCCGCGGCCAGCACCTCGGCGGCCGCCCGCTCCCCAGAGCGCACCGCACCGTCGATCCAGCCGCACATGATGGCCGAACTTTCCGTTCCGGCCCAATGGATCCGCCCGCACGGGGTCCGCAGCGCGTGGCCGAACTCGGTGAGCACGCCGGGCGGTGCGTGACTGATCATGCCGCCGCCGGAGTAGCGCTCGACCGTCCAGTTCTGCTCGTGGTAGCTCACCGGCGACGCCGCCTTCGCCCCGAACCGGTCGACCAGTTCGTTGACGACGACGGCCTTGCGTTCCGCCGCATCGAGCAGCCCGAGCGCGCGCGCGGCCGGGCCTTCGGTGATGACGCACATGATGCCCGGCGTGCCGGTGTCGGTGCAGGCGTCGATGGTCAGCGTGGCCGGACTGCCCGGTGCGGCCGATTGTCCGCACAGGCCGTCCGCACGCCAAAACGCCGTCTCGTAGACGATCGAGATCTTGTAGACGGCGCCGCTCGGCATGCGCCGATGCAGGAACATCCGGTCGACGGGAAGCCCTGGCTCGTAATCGATTTGGGAGGCGACGGCCAAGGGTACGGCGACGATCGCGTGCCGGGCCCGGACCGTCAGCCGCTCGGCGTGGACGGTGACCCCGTCGTCGTCCTGCGCGATGAGGTCCACCGGGCACGAAAGATGCAGCGCGTCACCGAGTTCGGCGGCCATCTGGCCGTAGATCGCGCCCATGCCGCCGCGCACCCGGGCGTCCTGCGCGCCGCCGGCGTTGGAGATGACGAACACGGGTCCACCACCGGACCCCATCTGATGCAACGCCCACAACAGTGATGTCTCCGATGCGGCCGAGGTGTACACCCCGGCCATGGCCATGTCGAGCATCTCGCGTGCCTGATGCGAGCGGATGTTGCGATGCAGCCACTCCCCCAACGTGATTCGGTCCCACTCGGCGGCCTTCTTGGCCTGCCACGGGGCGTCGAACGGGATGGTCTTGCACATCTGGCCGATCTCGAGGAGGCCGGCGCCGAGATTGGCGATGGCCCACGGGCTCATCGCCCACGGGATGGTGCCGGAGTACCGGTGCTTCTTGCCGTCGACGATCATCATGGCGTCGCCGTCGACGTACTCCTTGTATTCGGCCACACCGTATTCGGCCATCAGGGCCTTGATGCGGTCCTGCCCCGGACCGACCCATGCGCCACCGCGGTCGATCCACGTCCCGTCGGGAAGGACCTCGGTGAAAGTACGGCCCCCGACCCGGTCCCGCGCCTCGAGCAGGGCCACCGAACGGCCCGCCTGTTTCAGCCGCAGGGCGGCGGTCAATCCTGCGAAACCCGCTCCCACAACACAAAAGTCGACATCGGCCGACATGAGGCGCCCCTTCGCTTCCGAAGTTCCGTTCTCGTTCCACACGCCTGCGATCAGGTGCGGTGGCCAGGCCAGCTCATCGACGGCGAGGGTGGGCTGAGCTCAAGGTACGCCGGCCACCGTGGTGCCGAATCCGGATTCGCACAAAATATGCGCGCGCGTAAATGCGGATTTGGTCCGGCGCCGATAGCCTCGGCCTCCCAGCAGAAATGCGGTGGCACGCGTCGGACCCGTCTGGCATAATCGCACATATGTTCGAACACGTAGGGATCGGGGCCGGCGGTGTGCTGGTTCACGATGCCTCCGTGGTCGATGCGGTGGTGCATTTCGCGCGGGTGTCGAATGTCGCTGAGTGCGGGAAGTTCCGGGCGATTGCCGATCTGGTGGCGTTGCGTGTCGATGACGAAGATGGCCGGCAGTGGTGGGCCTGTGATGGCTGGGATGCTGCGGTCGCCGAGGTGGGTGCGGCGCTGGGGATCGGGAAGCGTGAAGCGTCGGGGCAGTTGTCGATTGCGGTCGCGTTGCGCTTCCGGCTACCAAAGGTGGCGGCGGTGTTCGCCGATGGTGGGGTGTCGGCGCGGACGGTCGGCACGATCTGTTGGCGCACCCGTCTGGTGGAGGATCCCAATACGCTGGCGGTGATCGATGTTGCATTGGCGGGGGCGCTGTCGGAGTGGGCGGGGTTGTCGCGCAAGAAGATTGAACGCAAGATCGACGGTTGGGTGCAGAAGTTCGACCCCGCCGCCGTTTTGAAGGTGCGTTCGGCTGCGCGCCGGCGTGGGGTCGGGGTGGGCAAGCCCGATGATGAGACCGGGGTGGCGTCGATCTGGGGTGCGCTGTTGGCCACCGATGCCGATCTGTTGGATCGGGTGCTGGACGAGATGGCCCGGCAGGTGTGTGAGGACGATCCGCGGACGTTCGGGCAGCGGCGGGCTGACGCGTTGGGGGTGTTGGCGGCTCGTGGGGATCGGTTGGTGTGCCAGTGCGGCAATCCCGATTGCCCGGCCGCTGGGCCTGATGCGCGGGCGGCGGCGGTGATGATTCATGTGCTCACCGATCAGCTGCCGGCGCCGGTGGCGGACCCGCTGCTCAGTGGGGACCCGGCCGCGCCCCCGACCCCGGCGCCAAACCAGCCTGCACCTGAGCCGGTGTTCACACCCGAGCCCGAGCCCGAGCATTTCTTCACAGCTGAACCTGAGCCCGAGCCCGCGCCTGCACCGGCGGCCGATTCGCGGCCCGCCGAAAACCCGACCCCTGCTGGGGACGAACCGGCCGGCGACACCCCGCCCACCCCTGAAGCCCATGCGGCGCACCCGCCGATCCCGACTTCCACCAAACCCCCCGCGCCGGTGCGCACACCCGTCGGTTATGTCCTCGGCGGCGGCGTGGTGCCCCCGGCGGTGCTCGCCGATCTGGTGGCCCGCGGCGCGAAAGTCCGCACGGTCGCCTCAGCCACCGATCTTGACCAAGTGCCGCGCTACCGGCCGTCGGCGGCGATGGATGAATTCGTCCGGGTGCGGGCCATGACGTGCATGTTCCCGGGCTGCGATCAGCCCGCCACCACCTCCGATATCGACCACACCATTCCGTGGCCGATCGGGCCGACACATCCGGGCAACCTCAGCCCGAAATGCCGCAAACACCACCTACTCAAAACCTTCTACGGCGGCCCTGACGGGTGGCAGGACCGTCAACAGCCCGACGGGACGATTGTGTGGACCGCACCCACCGGCCACACCTACATCAGCGTGCCCGAAAGTCGAATCCTGTTTCCCCGCACGGTCACCGACACCCCACTGCCGAACCCACCACCACAGGACACCGATCTGGACACCACCGCGGCTCCCGGCCGGGGCGTCATGATGCCCATCCGGCGCCGCACCCGCACCCAGAACCAGGCCCAGCAGATCGCCTACGAACGCGCCCGCAACCAAGCCGATATCGACGAGCGCGAAGCCGCACAAGAAGCCTTCGCCCGCCGACGCAAAGAACGCCAAGAACGCGAAGCCGCAGAAGCTGCAGAAGCCGCGGCGGCCGCAGAATCAGCAGAGCAACAAGACATCCCACCGCCACTGTGAGTGCAGCGTTAGTACGGGCTATACGTCGCCCGGCATGCCCGGCGGGCTGAGTGAACCGTCGACGTTCGGCACGACCGCGGGGGCCGGGATGCCACCTTCTGCGGCATTGTCGCCCGGGATCCCGTCGTCGGCCGGGGTCGAGAAGCCGCCGGGCCCACAGTTCCATTCCCACGGGAAACATGCCGGGAACGGCTGGATCGCCAGTGCGGCATCGGCCGGCGGGTTCGCGCCCAGTAGCGCGACAGCAACCGCACCCGCTCCCGCCGCCAGCACGCCATAGGTTCTCAACGCCATGGCAACCCCCAGTTCGCATCGTCAGATGCAACCGAAGCTACGCCGGCAAAGCCACACAAGGACCGGGAATCGGCTGATCGCCGCTAGGCGCCCGCGAGTTGGCCGACGACACCCATCGCGAGGTCTCTGGCGCGCATCAGCTCGGCGTCGTCGGCGAACAGTTCCCTTCGGTCGTTGCCGGCAGTGAGAAACGCGTCGATCTTGAACGCGTCGTCTGCCGGTGCCGACGAGCCCGCGACAGCCAGCTCGGTTTCCAGCAGCTTCAGCCAGCCACGCTTGAGCTTCCTGACCCCGTCCGCGACCGGACCGTCGCGACGGCCGTATTCGGCGGTGGTCGCCGCCATGAAACAACCACCGCGGAACACGCCGGCGGTCAGGTAGTCGACCCACGCGTCGATCAGCGCACGCAGCCGCGGCGCGCCGGGGGCCGCCTCGAGCGCCTTCGCGATGATCGTCTCGCGATAGATGTTTCGCGCCTCCGCCACCGCGGCGACCTGGATCGCCTCCCGATTCCCGAACACGGTGAGGATTCCGCTCTTGCTGACCCCGGTCGCCGTGGCCAGCGCGCCGACCGTGATCGAGTCGAGCCCGTGGGTCGTCGCGATCATCGCCGCCTCGTAGGCGACCTTCCGTCTGGTCGCGTCGCCACGGATGCGTCGCCCATCCAACTGATCGTCGGTTGCCACCTCCGCATTTTATACGTGCAACTGGACGTAAATCTCTTTGATCGTTACGCTCCGAAAAGCGTCCGATCGGACGTTCAATTTCGCGACGGGAGTGACGACATGCCTTCGAATCCGCAGCCGATACTCGAGGAGAGCATCGAGATCGCGGCCGCGCCCGAGACGGTGTGGACGCTGGTCGGCGACGTCCGCCGGATGGCCGAGTGGAGCCCACAGGTCGAATCGACCCGGTTGCGCGGCGGCGCCGAGCAGGTCGCGGACGGTGTCGAGTTCACCAACCTGAACAACAACGGCACCTTCCAATGGAAGACGCACGGCACCATCATCCGGTTGGACAACGGCCGCGAAATCGCGTTCCGGATCAAGGAGAACTGGGCCATCTGGTCCCTGCGCCTGGAGCCCACATCGGGCGGGACCAAGCTCACCCAGCGGCGTGAGAGCCCCGACGGCAGCCCCGACGGGACGGTCCACGTCATTGACAATTACATGGGCGGGCAGGACGTCTTCACCGCATCCATGCGCGAGGGGATGCGCCAGACCCTGCAGGCGATCAAAGCCGCGGCAGAGTAGGCGCCGCGGCCACGGCAGTTTCCCCTGCAGCGCAATCTGTTTGGTTATGGCTGTGTCGGTCAGGGCAGATTCATGCGCCAGTACAGCCCGGCCAGAAAGTCGGCCAGTTCAGCCGGCGTGGCCTCGAGATGTCCATCCGCCCAAGAGATCAGCAGTTCCGCAGCGGCGCCCGACATGGCGAATGCCTTCATCCGGGTATCGGCGGCACTGCTTTCGAACGATGAGGCTTCTGGCGTGGACCATTTCAAGAAACTGCCGGCGGTGCGGGCGAGTACTTCATTGCGGTGAACACCCGCACGACCGCCCGAGCCCAGACTTTCAACGAACAGAATGCGGATCATCCGTGGATCGTCGGACAACACGTCGACGGTTGCGCGCAGGGCGATCGACACGCGGGCAAAGCTGTCGACCGGCGCATCGACCATGGCGGCGTTCACCCGCGCATCGATCGCATCGGCAGCCGCATCGAACACCACACCGAACAATGCACTCAGATCGGTGAAGCTCTCGTAGAAATAGCGCTCTGTCAGACCGGCCTCGGCCACCACGTCTTTGACGCGGACCGAACCTGAACCGGGAGAGCCAAACAAGCTCGTCCCGGCCTCGATCAGCTTCCGGCGCCGCTGGGCGATGCGCTCCTCGCCGGTGACGCCCCCGTATACGCGCTGCGTTCCGGAAACCGACACCCTTGGCCCCTTCGGTTCAGTTGATTCATGAGATGTCGCAAACGTACGTCTATCACCCGCGTGGGGCGACGTCGTGCGCGTGGTGGACGATGTCGTGCAGGTGGTAGAGCGAAATGGTCGCGATGGTGAATTCGCTTCCATTGCTGCGTAATCCGCGACGTTTCCAAGATTCCGCCGGCACATTCGCATAGGTGTCCGCGACGATGTTCGCGGCGTCGAAAAGCTCGGTGGCGACCACGGCGGGGTCCTGCGAACCGTAGTCGTCGGCGATGGCCGTCTCGTCCTGGTCCCAGTTGGGGAACCGCGGATCCTCCTCGGTCAGCATCAGTCGGACGCGGTGGTCGAAGATTCGGTGCACGTCACGGATGTGGCATCCGTATTCGAGCGTCGACCAGACGTCGGGCCGCGGTCGCGACTTCACTCCGGAGCCGGCCAGGCGGTGCACCCAGTCTGCGGCATCGTCGCGGATCCGGCCGGCGACATCCGAGGGTTGGACGGACGACGCATCGAAGCCGCATTCAGGGCAGGCGCGTGTCAGCACCCACGTCCAGTCCTTGGCGTCGGGCTCGATGGGCTCTGAAGTCGTCACGCGACCAGTGTCGCACCCGGTCCGGTGCGGTGATTCGGATCGGTCCTCGACCAGCACGGGATAGCCTCTACGCACTCATCGAGCGAAGGGAATGGTCCGACGACGACGTCAACAGCTGTTGAGCCGTTCATCGACGGGTTCGTGTACGGCGAAGGACCGCGATGGCGCAACGACCGCCTGTGGTTCAGCGACGGACCGGCCGGCCGGGTGTACTCGGTGGGCGAAACGGGTGACCTCTCCGTCGAGGCCGAGGTGCCGCGCGCCTCCGGCCTCGGCTGGCTTCCCGACGGAACGCTCGTGGTGTCCACGCTCTTCGAGGCCACGATCCACCACGTCGACGCCCACGGAAACACCACTTCGACGTTCGATGTCAGCGATTTGGCCTGGTCGACCAACGACCTCGTCGTCGCCCCCGACGGCCGCGCTTACGTCGACCTGTACAAACAGACCCGCGATGCACTCGTCGGCGAGATCGGCCTGGTGGACCAGGCAGGTGGCGTCCGCATTGTCGCAACCGGCCTCGCCGTGCCCAACGGCCTCGGCTTTCTGCCCGACGGGACCCTCGTCGTCAGCGAGACGAACGGGTCACGCCTGCTTGCCTTTACAACTGCACCCGACGGCAGTCTCGGCTTCCCCACGGTGTTCGCCGACCTCGGCGCCGGCAGCCACCCCGACGGCCTGTGCGTCGACAGCGAGGGCGGCGTGTGGGTCGGCTGTTACGACACCGGCGAGTTCCTGCGCGTCATCGCCGGCGGCGCCGTGACGCATCGGATCCCGATCGGCCACGGCTGGGCCGTCGCACCCGCCCTCGGTGGCGCCGATGGGCACACGCTGTACCTGGTTGTCGACGACACCACGCATGACGGTCTGATGCGCGGCGAGTCGGCCGGGCGGGTGTTGCAGACCCGCGTCGACGTACCCGCCGCACCGACGTAGTCCCACCCCCCTCACCCGCACGCGATACACCGAATGGAAGGCACCCCGATGGCTCCGAGCACCCGTCCCGCTGACGGGCCCCGTGCCGAGACCACCGCCCCGGCTGACGCGCCGATGCACCGCGACCTGAAGAACCGTCATCTGCAGATGATCTCGCTCGGCTCCGCCATCGGGACGGGCCTGTTCCTCATCTCGGGCACATCCGTGCAGACCGCCGGACCGATCGTTCTGCTCGGCTATGCGATCGCCGGCATCGTCCTCTACGGCGTGATGCGGATGCTCGGCGAGATGGCCGTCGCACATCCGGTCGCGGGGTCGTGGTCGGCCTACGCCCGCGAATATCTCGGCAAACCAGCGGGTTTCATCGCCGGCTGGAACTGGTGGTACGTCTGTGTCGTCGTCTGCATGGTGGAGTTGACGGCAGCTTCGGAGTTCATGGCCTTCTGGTTCCCGGACATGCCCCGCTGGATCACCACCGCGGTGTGCCTGGTGCTCATCACCGCCGCGAACACCTTCAACGTCAAGGCGTTCGGCGAATTCGAGTTCTACTTCACGCTGATCAAGGTGACCGCCGTCGTCGCCATGATCGTCATCGGCATCGCGATCATCTTCGGCGCCGGCGATTACAACGTGCACGGCCTGCAGAACCTCTGGGCGCATGGCGGTTTCGCCCCCAAGGGGCTCGGCGCCTTCATGATCTCGCTGGTCGCGATCACCTTTTCTTTCGGCGGCATCGAGTCGCTCGGCACCGCCGCCGGTGAGGTCGAGGAGCCCGCCCGCAACATCCCCCGCGCCATCAATCAGGTGCTGCTGCGAATCCTGGTCTTCTACGTGGGCGCCATCGGCGTCATGCTGATCATCTGGCCGTGGGACAAGGTGGGCACGGAGGGCAGCCCGTTCGTGTTGATGCTCGTCGGCCTCGGGATCGGCGGCGCCGCAACGCTGCTCAACATCGTCGTTCTGACCGCCGCGCTGTCGGTGGCGAACGTGATGACCTACAGCAACGCGCGCGTCCTGTATGACCTCGCCGCCAGCGGCCAGGCGCCACGGTTCCTCGCCCACACCAACGCCCGCGGCGTCCCCGTCCGTGCACTGCTGCTCAACTCCGGGTTCGTCGCCGTGGCGGTGCTGCTGAATGTCGTGCTCCCCGGGAAGGCGCTCGTGCTGCTGATTCCCGTCGTGGTCGGGGCCGAGCTGATCACGTGGAGCATCATCGCGCTGAGCCACCTGCGATTTCGGTCGCGGGAGGGCGCCGGTGTCTTCAAGACACCGCTGTCACCGCTCACCAATTACCTGTGCCTCGGGTACTTCGCGCTGATCTACATCCTGATGACCCAGGATCCAGCGTCCCGTGCCGGCGCGATCGCTCTGCCACTGTGGTTCTGCGGTCTGCTCATCGTCGGATCCCTGCTGAACAGAGTGAGGCGCTAACGTCGAAGCGGTGAGGGTGTCGGGGTCGCGCGTAGCACGGGTATGCGCGGTGATGCTCGCCCTCGCGGCGTGCGGACACCCGACGCCGCCGCCGGCCGTCACCTCGTCGCCGACTGCTCGGCCTCCGGCCACGACAAGTGCGGCCGCCACGCCGGTCCCGAGCGTCGTCCCGGCCGGCCCGTTCGCCGCGGTATCTCGCCTGGTCAACGACGCGCTCGCCGCGCATCGGTTGCCCGGCGCGGTGATCGAGATCGGGCATGCCGGCAAGGTCGTGTTCCGGCAGGCCTACGGCGCACGCAGACTCGGTGACGAACCCGCGCTGGACGGATCTGCGGCCCCGGCGGAACCGATGACCGACGACACCATATTCGACCTCGCGTCGCTGTCGAAGAGCATCGCGACGACTGTCGCCTTCCTGCAGCTGTACGAAAAGGGCCTGGTCGAGGTCGACGAGCCCATCCAGACGTACTTTCCAGAATTCAATCCGACCAACGACGCACGCCGCGCCCAGGTGACGGTGCGGATGATGCTGACGCACACGTCCGGTACGGGTGGCGACCTCAGCCATCAAGGCCCGTGGGGGCTGACAAGCGCCGACAAGGCCGAAGGCATTCGTCGTGCGCTCACCGCGCCTCTGGAGTTCGGTCCCGGCGAGGGATTCCACTACTCCGACCTCAACTTCATCATCCTCGGCGCCCTGATCGAGAAGATCACCGGCGAGTCTCTGGACAACTATGTACAGGACAACGTCTTTGCACCGATGGACCTTGTCGATACTCGGTATCTGCCCGCCACCAAGGCCTGCGGCCCGCACCAGATTCGAGGCACGGCAATCGTTTTCGAAGGCGTACCGGCTGGACCGTGCCCGACCGGAACCTGGAGTACCGCCCTGCTGGAGCGCGTCGCACCGACCTCCCACGATGACGACACCCCCGGCATCAACCCCGACTTCGACCATCTGATCCGCGGCACCGTGCACGATCCGACCGCCCGACGGATGGGCGGCACCGGAGGGAGCGCTGGAGTGTTCTCGACGGTTGCGGACATCGGCCGCTACGCGCAGGCCCTTCTCGATCGGCTCGCCGGACGTCCGAGCCCGTTCCCGCTGGCACCGGCCACCGCGGAATTGATGGCGACGCCGCAACAGCCCGGCCACAACGCCGGGCAGGTGCCCGCGGCAGATAGCGCCAGCCGCACCGCCATCGAAAATCATCCCAACGCAACGGATCCACTACTGGCGCCCAGCTATCCGGCCATCCCGGGGCAGGAACTGCGCAGCTTTGGCTGGGACATCGACACCGAACACTCGCGCCCCCGCGGCATGGTCTTCCCCGTCGGCAGCTTCGGCCATACCGGCTTCACCGGGGTGACGCTGTGGATCGACCCCGGCTCGGACACCTACGTCGCGGTGCTGGCCAACGTGATCCATCAACGCGGCGGCCCGCCGATCGCCCGGCTCAGCGGCGACATCGCCACGGAAGCTGCGCGGGCGCTACAGCTGTATGGGAACTGAAGGTCGTGGACCACTGGCGATTTCACGCAGACCGATGCGCGATTGATCATCGGCGGACGCCGGTCGGCGACAGACACCATGATGCCGTCGATGACCCGCTTGAGGTGCCCGTGATCCTCATGAAGGACATACGCCTCGAGCCAGTCATCGCACAGTTGGGCCACGGCCGGCGCAACTGGAATCCGTTTGACGGCAATCAGCTTCAGAAGAATGCGAATCGCGGTGAAGGAGTCGCCGGCGCCGATGCAGATGAAAACATGGTTGCGCTCGCGCGCGTCCAGTTCGGGTTTGGCGATGTCGATGAGCGACCAGGCGAGATTGGTTTCTTGTACGTGTTGCATGGTCGTCTCACCACTGAGCTGCCAACCGGAGTCGCACGAGCTCCCATGGACAGACCATGCGCGGAGTACCCATCGCGGTCGTGATGGCAATGAGGACAGAGCCGACATCCGTCACGGTGGCGACGTGTGGCCCGTTGCGAACGATGTCGCCGACATTGAATTGCGTTGCAGGGAGGTTCGATTCGTTCATGTAGAGCGCCAATATTCGACTCGCGGGATTGATGATTCGCGCCGCGCATGCCACCGCAGCGTGCCCCCAGCGTCTCGCCAGTACACCTGATATCGACGACGAAACTGTGCCCATCGTAATCGGCAACGCGGCAGGAGAACGGTCCGCGCCACTGAGTGGAAGCCCACCGCCGTGGCGAGTCCTTGACGGCCGTCAGGCGAAGCGGCCCAGAAGATCGGTGGGCACGATGCGCACCGGGAACGGGCGCGTCGCGTCATACGCTTCGCTGTCCGTCACCTGCGCGACTTCGGCGTAAACGCCGTCGCGCAACTCGAACACCGTCAGCTGGACCTGGTCCGTGCGTAGGCGGCTTTTTTGGTGTTGAGGTCGTTGAGCGCGGTACTGGGTGACAGGACCTCTACCGCGAGACGGCCGTCATCGGGCATCCCTTCCAGATCACGCACCGTCAGCGGGCCTGATCCGGATACGGGGAATCCTCCGGTCGTGGCAGTCACAGCTCCCATGGTGCACCTCCTTGTCGGTTGTTGCCCGCAGATCAGCACCTGGCACCGACAGAACCGCGGCGGTCTCGCGCGCCAAGCGCATTCGTTCAGTACGCTGCCGCCTGTGCCTGGTAGGCCATACCTGACGATCGACCTCGCGACGGTGCGCAGGAACGTTGCCGCATTGCGCAGCGCGCTGCCCTCCGCCGAGATTCGGTACGCCGTCAAAGCCAACCCGGCCGAACCCATCCTGCGGCTGTTGGCGGCCCTTGATTGCACGTTCGACGTCGCCTCCGTCGGCGAGATCGACCTGTGCGCGGCGGCCGGCATCGAGGGCACGCTGATGACGTTCGGGAACCCGCTCAAGAAACCCGCGGAGGTGGCGTACGCGTTTGCGCGGGGCGTGCGGCGGCTCACGTTCGACACCGCGGACGGGCTGGAGGCCATCGCCGAGAACGCGCCGGGGTCAAGCGTCGAATGCCGCATCGCGCCGGCGTTCCCGTCGTCGGTGACGCCGTTCGGGCACAAGTTCGGGTGCGTGCCGGACGCGGCGGTCGGGCTCCTGTCGCAGGCCGGCCAGTTGGGACTGCGGGCCGACGGAGTCGCTTTCCACGTGGGCTCGCAGCAGCTGGACCCGCAGGCGTGGGAGATCGGCATCCGTTGCGCACGTGACATTTTCGATGGGGTGCCGGGCCTGACGACGCTGAATCTGGGCGGCGGTATCCCGGTCTCGTATGACGCGCCGGTGCCCGACGTGAGGGTTGTGGGCGACGCCATTACCGGCGCGCTCGGGCGCTGCTTCCCGGTGATCCCCCGCATGGTGATCGAGCCCGGACGCGCGGTCGTCGGCTCGGCGGGCACATTGTTCTGCGAAGTGGTCTCGGTGCGGACCGGCACCGACGGCCGCCGCTGGGTGTACCTCGACATCGGGCGCTACGGCGGGCTGGCCGAAACCGAGAACGAATACATCCGGTACCGGCTGCGCACCAGCCGCGACAGTGACCCGGTGGCCGACGCCGTGGTCGCGGGCCCGACGTGCGACGGTGACGATGTGCTGTATCAGCGGTATCCGCTGCCCGTGACGCTGCGCCCCGGCGATCTGGTCGAGATCGATGCGGCCGGTGCCTATACGACGAGCTACTCGTCGTCATTCAATGGATTTGAGCCGCTGGCAACGCAGTTCGTGGAGGTCAATGATGCAATCACTACCAGGTAGCACCTTCGCGGGCTGTCATGTGCTGGCCGAGTTCACCGGTATCGATCCCGAACTCGCCAACGACCGGGTGCGCCTGCGCCACCTGCTCCGCAGCTCGGTCGAGCGCGCCGGCGCCACCGTGTGCGACATGGTGGACAAGCGCTTCGAGCCGCACGGCGTGACGGTGCTGGCGTTGCTCGCCGAGTCGCACGCGTCGATTCACAGTTACCCCGAGCGCGGTGCGATGTTCGTCGATGTCTTCACCTGCGGTGAGACCGCCGACGCGGAAGAAGCCGTCCGGCTGCTGCGCGAAGCTGTCGGCGCAGCAGATGCCCACGTCCACACCGTGTTTCGTGGCGCGGGCAAGCAGATCGTCGAACCGATGGCACCCGGCATCACCCGCAACTGGGAGCTGACCGACGTGCTGTGCGACATCCACACCGAGTTTCAGCATCTGGTGATCGGCCTTACAGCACAGGGCATTTCGTTGTTTAGCGACTCCGACCGGCAGAGCACCGAATTCAGCCAGCTCGTCTACCACGAGGCCCTGATGGTGCCGGCGATGCTGCTGGCCGGGACCATCGAGCGGGTGCTGATCATCGGCTCCGGCGAGGGCGTCGCGAGTCAGATGGCCGTCGCCGCCGGTGCCACCCACGTCGACCATGTCGACATCGACCGCGACGCCGTCCGGCTGTGTGCCGAACATCTGCCCTACGGCTACACGCCCGACGAATTGGCAAGGGCCGAAGCCGGACTCGGCCCGATCACGGTGCACTACGCCGACGGGTACGAATTCGTCGCCAACCACGACGGCCCCCGGTACGACGTCGTCGTCGTCGACCTGCCCGACGAACGATCCGAACCCGCGCAACACAACCGCCTGTACGGCGCGGACTTCATGAAGCTGTGCGGCGACATCGGCGCCGTCGTCGTCGGCCAGGCGGGCTGCCCCACCCTGTGGCGCAACGAGACGTTGATCCGGTCATGGGAGCGGTTCGGCGAAACCTTCAGCACCGTGGTCTATTTCGGTAGCGACGAACACGAGTGGGCCTTCCTGTCGGGCACCGCCGAGGTGCTCGAGGACCCACTCACCACGATGCAGGCACGGCTGGAAACCCTCCCGTACCGATGTCAGACAATCGACGCCGAATCGCTCGCGGCTGCGCTCACACCGCCGATCTCGTTGCGGCCTATCTGATCTGCCCCAGTGCCACAGTAATTTCCAGCACCGTCCCGGGATCATCGAGCCGATCGCCATAGAGTTCGCGGAGCTGAGTCATCCGGTAACGCACCGTTTGCGGGTGCACGAACAGCGATTCGGCCACGGCGTCACGGCGGCCGAGGTGCAATACCCACGCCCGCAGCGTTTCCGCGAGTCGCTCTGCGGCACTTGGGCGTAACTCGGCAAGGGGCGCCAGGACACGGCGGCGCAAGTCGTCGGTGGCGTCTTGATCGGCGCTGAGCACGAGACCGACCAGATGGTCTTCGGTATCGACCACCGTGGATTCGTCGGGCACCAAGCCACGCATCCGGACGGCGCGCAGGTACGACGCGCGCACCGATGACCATTCGCGTACGGGTCCGACAATCGCCCGCCGACCTGCCAACGCGTCGAGGATCCGCCGTCGCTGGTGGCCCTCGGCATCGGGGGCCAGCACGACGGCCAGCGGTTCACCGGCGTCCACCTCCGACACGTCAAGACGGGCCTGCAACGTCTCCTGAGTGAAAAGAGCAGTCAGCTTGCGCGTCTCTGACTCGGGCAGCAGCACGGCGCTCAGCGTCTTCGGCGGCTTCCAGTTGGCCTGCTCGGCGCTGGCGAGCAACTGATTCAACGGCGCGCCCGCCAGCAATTCCGCGGCAAGCCGGTCCAGGTGGCGTTGCCGGACCCGGCCGGCGGCGGCGAGTTCGTCGGAGTGACCCGCGACGCTGGCCGCCGACAGCTCATCGATGAACGCGAACACCATTTCGGCGAACCTCGCCGTCGTGCCCGCAGAGAGTCCTGCCGCGACCGCGGTTTCGGAGAGCTCTCGCCACGCCACTCGAGCACCGACCCGATACGCCGAGAGCAACGCGTCGATGGAACGGCCGGTGCGGGCCTCGCCGCGTCCCAGGTCGTAGGCCCCGTCAAGCGCCGGGGACAGCCTCGGCCCCGGATCGGCCCCCTGGGAGCGGGTGGTCAGGCGCAGGAATACTCCCAGCGCCAACTGCACCGCACTCTCGATGGTCTGCCCCATGGGGCCACTGAACGCATCGGTGTAGCTCGGAACTTCGGCCGTGACCGCCGCGACGGTCCGCTCGGCCATCTGCGGCAACACCCCTTCCAGGGCCTGGACCATCTGCTCATCGAGGTCCAGACCGCTGAATTGGGCAGCGGAATCACTCATAACTGTTCTTTACGAACAAAATCATGCGTGTTTCTCACCCTGTCAGCATAGGACTTTATACCGCTGACTCATGGACGCTAGAAGCATGACGACGACACCAGTTCGCCCCAAGGCCGCGGGATTGCGCCGTCGCGTGCTGGAGCTGGCCGAGCGCATCACCACTCCGCTGCTGCCCGGCGACTACCTCGACCTCGTCGCGCCACTGCGGTCCGGTGCCCCGCTGCGGGGACGGATCACCGCCGTACATCCCGAAACGCCCGATTGCGTCACCGTGATGATCAAGCCGGGTAGCGGCTGGCAGTCGCACATCCCCGGCCAGTACGTCCGCGTCGGCATCGACGTCGACGGCGTCCGCCAGTGGCGCACCTACTCGCTGACCTCGCACACCGACCGCCCGGACGGGCACATCGCGATCACCGTCAAAGCCATCACGGGCGGCACGGTCAGTAACCATCTGGTGCACCGGGCCACGGTCGGCACGCTGGTTCAGCTCGATCAGGCCGCCGGCGACTTCGTCCTTCCCGTCCCGGCACCGGACAAGCTGCTGTTCGTCGCCGCCGGCAGCGGCATCACGCCGATCATGGGCATCCTGCGCAACCTCGCCGACGGAACGGGCACCGACACCGTCGTCGTCCACTGCGCGCCAACACCGGACGACATGATCTTCGCCGACGAGCTGCGCCAACTCGCCGCACAGGGCCGGATCCGGCTGATCGAGGTCCACACCGCCACCGAGGGCCGGCTCGACACGATGCGCCTGCACGAACTGGTCGGCGACCTCACCGCGCGGCACACCTGGGCGTGCGGACCTGCCGGACTACTCGACGCGCTGCAAGAACACTGGACCGAGCACGGTGTCGCCGACCAGTTGCACACCGAGCGATTCCGCGCCGAAATCCTCACCACCGGAGACGGCGGCACCGTGACGTTCACCAAGAGCGGCACGACCACCGAGGCTGCCGGCGATCAGACACTGCTCGACACCGGCGAGGCCGCCGGCGTCCTCATGCCCTCGGGCTGCCGCATGGGCGTCTGCTTCGGCTGCGTCGTCCCGCTGCGCCGAGGAACCGTCCGCGACGTCCGCAGCGGCGACATCACCACCGCCACCGAAGGCGACGGGGTCGCCATCCAAACGTGCATCAGCGCAGCCGCCGGCGCCTGCGACATCGATATTTGATCGAAAACTGCCTTCCACCAAGGAGTTACGACATGACCGCCATGCAACGCAAACTCAAGAACCCCGTCGCGCACCTCTCTGAGACCGACATCGAGAACATCGGCATCGAACTCGACGCGATCCGCGCCGAGGTCATCGCCAGCCGTGGTGAACGCGACGCGGCGTACATCCGCAAAGTCATTGCGGGCCAACGCAAACTCGAGCTGGCCAGCCGCGCCGTGCTGCTGTTCTCGCTCTTCCCGCCGGCATGGCTCGTCGGCACCGCAGGGCTGGCCGTGTCGAAGATCATCGACAACATGGAAATCGGCCATAACGTGATGCACGGCCAGTGGGACTGGATGCGCGACCCGAAAATCCACTCCACGACGTGGGAGTGGGACAGCGCTTCGCCGGCCGATATGTGGAAGCACTCCCACAACGAGCTGCACCACACCTACACCAACGTGCTCGGCAAGGACCAGGACCTCGGCTACGGCATCATGCGCGTCGACGAGGACCAGCGCTAGACGCCGTTCTACCTGATGCAGCCGCTGACCAATTTCATCAACGCCTGCTTCTTCCAATACGGCATCGCCGCATACGATTTGCAGATCGGCCGCTACCTCAAGGGCAAGACCGACAAGGAAGAATTCCGCCGCCAGGGTAAGAAGGTGCTCGCCAAGACCGGCCGGCAGGCGCTGAAAGACTATGTCCTGCACCCACTTCTGTCCGGGCCCTCGGCGCTCACCACGCTCACCGCGAACCTGACCGCCAACCTGATCCGCAATCTGTGGACCCACTCGGTCATCATGTGCGGGCACTTCCCCGAAGGTGTTGAAACCTACGAGAAGACGTCGATCGACGGCGAGACCCGCGGCCAGTGGTACCTGCGGCAGATGCTGGGCTCGGCCAACATCTCCGGCGGGCGCTGGATGCACTTCATGACCGGCAACCTGTCCTTCCAGATCGAGCACCACCTGTTCCCCGATCTGCCCAGCAACCGCTACCAGGAGATCGCGCCGCAGGTCGCCGCACTCTTCGAACGCTACGGGCTGACCTACGTCAGTGGCCCGCTGCCGAAGCAGGTGGCGCCCGCATGGATGAAGGTCTTCCGGCTCTCCCTGCCCAACCGTTTCGCGACGAAGCGCCTGCCGCGTCTCCGGCGGGGACGGGCACCGAGGGCCACTCCCGAGTTGTCAGCGGCAGCTGCGTAGGGCCGAATTCGCTTGGGCCAAGGCCACGAACGGCGCACGCTGTACCGCTGCTGTGGTTCCCGGTGCCTCCGGATGCCATTGCACCGCAACCACCCAACCGTCGACAGCCTCGAACGACTCGATCAGTCCGTCCGGGGCGTGCGACGTAGCGACGAGGCCGCTACCGAGCGACGCGATGCCCTGGTGATGCGCGGAAGCGACGACAATCCGATCCGCGTGGTGTGCGGCGCGAATCCGACTACCGTCCGCGAGGTCCACCGGGTGCCACCCGAAAACTTCGCCGGCGGACCCGCCCCGGTGCGGGACTTCGCCTGGTACGAGGTCAATGTGGAGATCGCCGCCGCGAATCACGTTCAGTACCTGGGCGCCCCGACAGATGCCGAGCACCGGCAGGCCCGCGTCCTGTGCCCGCACCGCCAAGGTGAAATCGAGGTCGTCCTGCTCGTTGTTGACGTCGTAGACTGCCGGGGTCGCGATCTGGCCGAACCGCTGTGGGTTGATGTCTCCGCCGCCGGGCAGCACCAATCCGCCGACGTCGGACAGTGATACCAGCGGATCGTCGACCACCAGCGGCTTGAGGTCGGCGTCGCGCACCAGGTCGACGATCAATTCGAAGAGCTCATTGGCCGCGACGACCCGCGGATCCTGGCCGCCCGAGAGGCGCCGCGGCACGACGACGTCTCGTGCGGTCACTAGAAGTATCCCGAGTTGGGCGGAAGCGTGCCATTGACGACGAAATCTCCAGTCGCCCAGGCTTTATAGGCAAGCGGGTTGTGACTGGCGATGGTTCGCGCGTTGCGCCAATGCCGGTCGAGATTCAGTGTGCGCGCTGTGGCCGATGCGCCACCGGTATCGAACAGCCGTTGTGCGGCATCGAGGGTGAGCCGTTCGGCGACGAGCTGCGCTTTCGCGACTTCGATAGCGGCAGCACCGAGGGCCTGCTGGTCATCGATCCGGCCTGAATCCACCACGTGATCCAGTGTCTTCGCGGCGCTCACGGTGATGGCTTCGGCGGTCGATGTCCAGGCTGCGATCTCCCCCACGGCCTGCAGGATGAACGGGTCCTGTGCCGCCGAAGGCGTGAGCGCGTGCGCTGCGGGGCGCGCTTTCTTCTGGACGAACCAGATGGCATCCCGCAAGGCGCCCTTGGCAATTCCCACTGCCGCCGCCGTCAGGTACAGCTGCAGGAACGTCTGGCTGTGCGCGAGCCTGTGGTCCTCAGGTACCAGCGACACCTCGTCGTCGTACACCGGCACTGCGTCGAATGTCGTTGCCCCACTGGCCGTCAGCCGCTGCCCGAAGCCGTCCCAGTCGTCGAACAACGTCACGCCGTGACGATCGGCCGGAATGATGACGTGTACTTCGCGGCCGTCCTCCCGTTCGGCCGAGACGGCGATCAAGTCCGAGTACAGGGTGCCGGTCGAGTAGAACTTCTTGCCGTCCAACCGGTATCGACCCGCACCGTCGGGACGCAGCGTGGTGCCGATCGTGGCCGGCGATGCGCCGACGGCTTCCGTGATCGCGTTGCCGACGATCTTTCCGCCGACGACCTCGGGGAACCACCGCGCCCGGAGGGCGTCGCTGCCCCGGTTACCCAGGAGCCGTTCCACGAAGCCGAAATGGGCGCGGAGTGCCTGGGCCACGTTGGAGCTGGCCGCCGCGATGTCGATGACCGTCTCGATGACATCGACGATGGAACCGCCTGGGCCACCGTATTCCTGGGGAATCCGGAGCGCCAGCACGCCGGTGGCGGCGATCGCGTGAATCGCCTCATGGTGCAACGTTCGGGTCAGCTCATGCTGGGCGTCGTCCTCGGCGAGCTTCTTCAGAACCGACTCCAGCGACGCCCGCCGGTCCGAGACAGCACCCGCGGCCAATGCCGTGATGGTCATTGGAATCTCCTTCTCAGCTCAGCGGAACAGGGGCAGGATGTGGGTCGCGAAACGTTCCATCTCGGCCTCCAGCGGCTGGAACTGCAACATGAACAATTCGATACCGAGGCCCGCGAATGTCGTGATTCGTTCGGCCACTTGCTCATAACTACCGATGAGGCCGGCCAGGGTGCCGCCGTTGGTGCCCACGCGCGCGACGCCCTCGTGCACCTTGAACATCGCGGTCGCGGGATCGGCGCCGACGGTACGGTCACGTTGTCCTGAACTGTCGACGAGATTTTGCAGGTACTCGAACTCGCGTTGCGCTTCGTCCTCGGTGTCGCGGGCGATTACGAAGGCCGACAAGCCGAACCGCAAGGGCTCTGGCTTGTTTCGGTCACGACGTCGCATGTCGTCGATGATGTCCGCGGCGTCCTGTGGTGGCCGGCCGTTGAGGAGGAACACGTCGGCCTGGGCCGCTGCCAAGTCGCGGGCTGCCTCGGATTCCCCACCGAGATACACCCGAGGCGCCTGCGCGAGCGCGGGCCGCAACTGAGCACCGGCCGCGACCGTGCCGTCGAGTCCGGACTCGATGGCATCACCACGCCACAGGCGCCCGACCACGTCGAGCCACTCCCGGGAATACTCGTACCGGTCACCGTGCGTGACGTCGCCCAGGCCGATGGCCTCCAGCTCCGGAAGGAACCAGCCGCTGACGAGATTGATGGCGACGCGGTCAGAGGCGATCTGTTCAATATTGGCAACGGTTTTCGCGAAGACCAGCGGATTGAACAGTAGCGGCTTGATCGCGCCGATCAACTCGACGCGACTGGTGGCCTCCGCCAGCCCGGCCAGCGTCGACCAGGTTTCCAGTACGTCATGTTCGGCACCGCCCGGATGCAGGACATGCTGGGCCACGAGCGTCGAATCGAAGCCCAGCTCTTCGGCGCGCACGATGAGGTCGCGTGTCCGGCGGTAGCTGGCATCAGGCACCTCGACGGGATGCGTTCTGGCGCCCCAGGTTCCGTAGACGGGTGCCCAGACGCCGAATCGGGGTGCGGTCAACGTCGCGGTCATGAGCTCGCCAGGTAGCGCCGGAATTCCCAGTCGGTGACCGCACTGGAATACTCGTCCCACTCGCTCTGCGCGATCTCGGCAAAGTCATGCACGGAGTCTGCGCCCAGGATGTCCACGATGGCGTCGTCGCTGCGCGCCAGTGCGATGGCGACACTGAGCGATTCCGGCAGCCGGACCCCGACGTCATACAGGTTGCCCGTCAGTGGCTCGGATGGATTGCGCCGGGCCTCCAGTCCGGCGACAACGGCCGCCAATGCAGATGCGATGAGCCAGTAGGGGTTTGCATCCGACGCACCCGTGCGCAGCTCGATTCGCGTTGCCTCAGGGGTCGGTTCGAGGAGCGACCTGACGGCGGACGTCCGGTTGTCCCGACTCCAGGTCAGAGTGGCCGGGGCGAACGATCCGGGGACATACCGGCGGTACGCGTTGACCGAGTGCGCGCCGAACAGCGTGATCGACGGCAGGTGTTCGAGCAGGCCGGCGATGGCGTGCAGGCCGACCTGGCTCTCGGTTCCGTCGGCGCCGGCAAGGACCGGCTCGCCGTCGCGCCACAGCGAAATGTGCAGGTGCGCAGAACTTCCGGAGTGCTCCGAGAACGGTTTGGGCATGAACGTCGCCAATTTGCCGTTGCGGCGGGCGATCTCCTTGACGGCATATTTGAGCCGGGCGCTGTTGTCGGCGGCGTCGAGCGCGTCGCTGTAGATCAGGTTGGCCTCGACCTGCCCGGGTCCGTACTCGGTGAGCAACCCTTCCAACGACGTGAATGCCCGCAGCGCCGAATAGAGCTCACCGAGTAGGGGTTCCAGGGTGTTGGCGTTCTGCAGTGAGTAGGCGTGCACATCGTCCTGGAAGGTCGACCCGTCCAAGTTGAGCAGGTAGAACTCGAACTCGGCGCCGATCTTGGCGGTATACCCGAGTGTTTCGAGTCGCTGGATGACTCGGCGTAGCACCCCACGGGGATCGAGCGGTGACGGTGTCCGGTCGTGGTTGACGATGTCGGAGATGACATGCCCTACGCCGGGCCGCCACGGCAGCTCACGAAAGGTGCTCAGGTCGGGTACTGCGAACGCGTCGGGGTAGCCCGTATTCCAGTTGGTCGAGCGCAGACTTTCGATGACGCGCGCGTTGGAGTTCCACGCGAGCGCGCCGTTGCAGAAGCCGAACCCTGGCGCTGCGGCGCGTTGCAGGAACTGGTCGGCTGGTACCCGCTTCCCGAGGGCGTGGCCGAACTGATCGCTCCATGCGACCTCGACCTCGGTGATGGTGCCGGTGTCGAGCAGCTCGACGACACTCCGGTGACGATCTGTTGCCGCGTCCGCGATCAACGACATCTCAGCCCTCCTCGCCTGCGAGGGCGAAGGACTCGGCACGGGTGCGCCGGCATCCCAGAACGGCGCCGCCCACGAAACCCAGTACGAGCACCAGGATTACGGCCAATGCCAGTCCCGAGGAACCACCGACGAGGTCCTTGAGGTTCACCAGGATCAGGCCCAGGAACGCCAGCAGGCCGGCCAAGCCGAGCGCCGGAGCGACGCCGACGCGCCACACCGAGTGGTGCCGCCGGTCCCGCGCGAAGAACGCCAGCACCGCTGCACTCGTCAGCACCATGAGGACGAGCACACCGACCGTCGTGATCCCGGACAGCCAGGTGTAGAACTCCGTGCTCGGGTCGAGCTGCGCCACTGTGGCGACACCGATGACCGCGAGGATCAGTGCCGACAGCGCCAGCGATGCGACGTGCGGCGAGCCGTGGCGGGTGTGGGGCCGGCCGAATGCGGCGGGCAATACGCCCCGGCCCGACAGCGCGAACAGGTACCGGGACACCACGTTGTGGAACGACAGGATGCAGGCGAAGAGGCTCGTGACGAAGAGGACTTGGATGATGTCCGCTCCCACCACACCCAGGTAGCGCTGTGCAGTGTCGACCAGCATGGTTCCGCCCGAATTCGTCGCGCGCTGTACGGCTTCGGTGTCGCCCCACGCCGAGATCAGGGCCCAGCTCGACACCGTGTAGAAGACGCCGATCACGGCCAGTGCGATGTACGTCGCGTACGGGATGGTGCGGTCCGGATCGCGGGCCTCGTCGCGGAAGATGGCCGTCGCCTCGAACCCGAGGAACGAGATGATCGCGAACAGCAGCCCGATTCCCGGTGCGCCCGAGGCGATCTGGGCCGGGTTGAGCAGTCCCGTCGACAATCCGTGGTCACCACCGCGCCCGACGATGACCGCATCGAGGACGACGACGATCGCGATCTCGGCGACGAGCAGAACGGCGAGTACCCGACTGGACAGCTCGATGTTGCGGTAGCCGAGGTACGTGATCACTGCGAGCCCGGCCAAGGCCCACACCGGCCACGGCAACGGCGGTACACCGACGAGAGCCAACAGGCCGCCGAGCTGCGGACCGAGCAGGCCATAGACGGCGGCCTCCATCGAGGCGTACGTCAGGACCGCCACGAAAGCGGCGCCGATGGCCGGACTGGACCCGAAACCTTGCTGCACATACGAAAAGAACGCGCCGGCCTCACGAACGAAGGGCGTCATCGCGGTGAAGCCGATGGCAAACAACAGCAGCACAACGGTGGCGATGACAAACGTCGCGGGAAACCCTGATCCATTGCCGGTGGCGATACCCAATGGCACGGGTCCGCCGATGACGCCCAGGGGCGCCGCCGCAGCCAGCACCATGAAGACGATGGCCGGGATGCCCAAGTTGCCGCGCAGACGCTGACCGACGGTAGGTGGCCCACTATCAGTGCGCACCGCCGCATTTTCGACCGTCACGATCGGCCTCCTACAGGCTCGATGAATGTTGTTGAATGCAAAAGCTATTGACTGCGCGGTGACCGCTCCAGCCGGCAGGCCACGGGCGGTGACAAGCCGTCACATCACGTAACACAAGGCGCCGGATTCGACATCCGGTCGGTAGTGTTGATGACACGGCGCTGCGAGCGCACCAGCCAAAGGGGTTGTCAGTGGGGACCATTCGATCAATTCGTGGCACGGGCCGCGTCCTGCGCGTAGGTGCGACACCGGTCCCGCACGCCGAGATTCTCGATCACGTCCGCCCCGCGCTCGCGCGCGACGGCATCGACCTCCACGTCGAGGTGTTCGACACCTTCGACGAACCGAACCACCACCTCGCCGCCGGGACCATCGACGCCAACTTCTTTCAGTACCTGCCTTTTCTCGAGGCGTTCAACACCTCGTCGGCCCGTCAACTGGTGCCGGTCACGCCGGTGCACATCGAGCCGTTCGCGCTCTACTCGGCATCCATCACCGACATCACGGCGGTACCGCGATTCGCGGAGGTCGCGCTCCCGGGTGATCCCACAAATGTCGGGCGAGCCTTGCGCATCCTCCATGACCGAGGCCTGGTCACTCTTCGCGACGAACATGAGTCCGCTCCGGGGGTCGACGCGATCCTGGAAAACCCAAAACAACTGCTGTTCAAGGAGATCGCCAGCGCGCACCTGGCCGATGTCCTCGCCGACTTCGATCTGGTGTTCCTGTTCGGCAACTACGCCATGGACCGTCAGATCGATCTGCAGTCGGCGCTCTACTGTGACCACGCCAACCGGGACTACGCCGAATACCTGGTCGCCCGCCCGGACAACCATCAGAGCGAACCAATCAGGCTGTTGGCCAATGCTTTACAGACAGAGTCCGTGCGTTCGTTCATCGCCCGCTCGTACGGCGACCTGGTAGTGCCGGCGTTCTGACCGTCAGGCAGACCGGATCGGCCGCTGCCCCCGGAATCGTGTCGAGGGCTGCGGATCGAAGCGATAGCCCTTGCCACGGACGGTCGTGAGCGTCGAGGCGTGTACACCCAGCTTCACGCGGAGTCGCCGGACATGCGTGTCGATGGTCCGCAGGGACGCAAAGCCCTCGTCCCACACGTTGTCTATCAACTCTTCTCGCGAGATGATCTGCCGGGGATGCTGCGCCAGGTACGCCAGCAGCTCGAATTCCTTGTAGGCCATCGAAATCGGTCGCCCGTCGGCGCTGACCTGCCTGGTCGCCCGGTCGATGACCAGGCCGCCGATGGGCGGCGGGTTCAAGGACGAACCGGCTCCGGTTGCCACAGCCGCCTTTTCGACCTTCGCGCCGGGTACCCGATAAGCCAGGTAGGCACTGAACTCGTCCATCAGCGCAGTCACCTGGGCGCGAGCGTCGTCGGATTGCGTGGGCAGCTCGACCGTCAGCACCACCTGTGATGCCCGGATGCTGCGTCCCTGATACATCCACACTCCCTGCTCGATCCGACTCAAGTGTTCGCGACGGCGCGGGTCATGGACATCGTTAGCGTCAGTCTGAACGGAACGCGGCTGCGCGTCAGATGAGGAAACAGTCCGGTCACGATCTGCATTCGGCCGATAACGGTCACAACTTTCACATCTGTCGCATTGTTAACATCACCGGATGCAGTACTACCCGGAGACCACCGGCCTTCGGCGCCCGTTGTCGCGGCGTGATGCGCTGCGCTACGTCGGCGCCGCGTCGGCGCTGGCCGGGCTCGGTGCGGCAGCCGCACGTGCCGGCATCCCCATGGCGTCGGCCGCCGCTCCCACATTGATCGACTTCGCCATGAAACAGATTCCGGCACAAGATATTCGGGCCGCCGGTCACGCCGGCGTCGTCAACTACGTCTCGACGTCACGCCCCGGCTCGACCATGGGCGCCAAGCCCATCACCCTGCCCTACGCGCGGTCACTCGCGGCGGCAGGGCTGGCGATCGTCAGCAACTACCAGTACGGCAAGCCCGGTGGGACGGCGCCGTCGGATTTCACGCGCGGATACGCCGGCGGCGTCGCCGATGCCCGCACCGCTTGGCAACTGCACAGTGCGGCAGGTGGCGGCCAGAGCGCGCCGATCTTCTTCTCCGTCGACGACGACATCGACCGCGAAACATGGAATAACGTTGCGCTGCCGTGGTTTCGGGGCATCAACTCGGTGCTGGGCGCACAGCGCACCGGCGTCTACGGCGGCATCAACACCTGCCAGTGGGCCACGGCCGACGGCGTCATCGGGCGCTCGACCACACCCGGCAAGGTGTGGGCCTGGCAGACCCGGTCCTGGTCCGGCGGCAAGGTCTATCCGGCAGCCGTGATGTACCAACGCATCGTGAGCACCGCGTCGAATCCGGGTCCCGTGGTCGGCGGGCTCGAGGTCGACGTCAGCGACGCTCTGGCTTCCGACGTCGGGCAGTGGAACCTGCATCCGTGATCCACGGCTGGCGCGACCTCGGCTTGATCGTCGGCCTCACGTTGGTGATCATGATCGGCTCGCTGTTGATCACGCCCCTGTTGGTGCGGCGCGGACTCAAGACACCGGCCGGGCTTCGGTTGATCAATCGCGCCACCAAAGCGGTGGTGAACGCGGTAAAGCGGCCGATCACCATCATGGTGCTCGATGAGGTCATCGACGTCATCCAGACGGGTCACTACACCCGCAACATCTCTGATGCCATCCAAGAGAACCACGACGAGCTGAAAGCTCTTGCGGCCGACAAGATCCGCACAGACTCGGGCATACCCGTCATCAGCCGAATCCCCGGTTACGACAAGGTCGTCGGTCAGGCGAGCGAATCCGTCATGCACGTTCTGATCGCGATGCTCGCCGATCCCCGGATGGACGAGTTCGTCTCCGACCTGCTCCGCAACAATCTCGAGCAGATTCAGAGCGCGGTCCGCCGCCGGGAGCACGAGCGATCCGCTTCGTTCCGGCAGGCCGGCACACCCGCGGCGGCAGCGGTCTCTGACGCAGCGACGTCCAGGCGTCCGTCTGGTGACGTTTGACCGCCGGCTATAACTCCGTAACGCGCCCGCCCTCGACCAGCCACGAGCGGTCCAACCGGACGTTCTGCAGCATCCGGCGGTCATGGGTCACCAGCAGCAGAGCACCGTCATAGGTCTCGAGCGCCTGCTCGAGCTGCTCGATGGCAGGCAGATCCAGATGGTTGGTCGGCTCGTCGAGCACCAACACATTCGTCCCGCGGGCCTGCAGCAGCGCCAGGCCGGCGCGGGTGCGCTCGCCGGGCGACAGCTCATCGACAGTGCGTTCCACATGATCGGCGCGCAACCCGAACTTCGCGAGCAGGGTGCGCACATCCGCCGTCGACCATGACGGCACGTGGTGCTCGAAACGGTCGACGAGTCGGCTGGCACCCGTGAAATCCACACGTGCCTGGTCGATTTCACCGATCGCCACGTTGGCACCCAGGCTCGCCCGGCCCTCGTCGGGCTGCTGCCGGCCGAGCAACAGCCGCAGCAGGGTCGACTTCCCCGCCCCGTTGGGGCCGGTGATGCCGATCCGGTCACCGGCGTCGACCTGCAACGACAGCGGCCCCAGGACGAAATCACCTTGCCGCACAACGGCATTGTCGAGCGTCGCGACGACCGAACTCGACCGCGGCGCCGCCCCGATGGTGAACTGGAGCGTCCACTCCTTACGGGGCTCCTCGACTTCCACGAGGCGGGCGATCCGGCTCTCCATCTGCCGGACCTTCTGCGCCTGTTTCTCACTGGACTCGGTTTGTGCGCTGCGCCGGTTCTTGTCGTTGTCGGGCGCCTTGCGCATCGCGTTGCGCACACCTTGACTCGACCACTCCCGCTGTGTCCGAGCGCGCGCCACCAGATCGGCTTTCTTCTCGGCGAACTCGTCGTACTGCTCGCGACGGTGCCGCCGCGCGACCTCACGTTCTTCCAGATAGCTCTCGTAGCCGCCGCCGTAGACGGTGGTTCTGTTCTGCGCCAGATCGAGTTCCACGACCCGGGTTACGGTGCGCGCCAGGAACTCTCGGTCATGGCTGACGAGCACCACACCGCCGCGGAGGTTGCCGACGATCTCCTCCAGGCGGGCAAGTCCGTCCAGGTCGAGATCGTTGGTGGGTTCATCGAGCAGCACGATGTCGAAGCGCGACAGCATCAGCGCCGCCAGGCCGACCCGCGCTGCCTGCCCACCCGACAGCGCGGTCATCAGCGTCGATTCCGGCCGCACCGCGTCGGAATCGAGTCCCAGGTCGGCCAACACCGCCGGCAGTCGTTCGTCGAGATCCGCCGCGCCGGTCGCGAGCCAGTGATCCAGCGCGGCGGAGTAGGCGTCGGCATCCGCCGTCTCATCGGCCAGCGCCTCGGCCGCGGCGTCCATGGCCCGTGTCGCGGCGGCACATCCCGTGCGACGCGCGACGTACGCGGCCACCGTCTCCCCCGGTACCCGCTCGTGCTCCTGCGGCAACCAACCGACGAACGCGTCGGCCGGCGCAAGACTCACGGTCCCGTCAAGCGGTGCGAGTTCGCCCGCCAGGATCCGCAGCAGCGTGCTCTTGCCGGCGCCATTGGAGCCGACCACACCGATCACATCGCCGGGCGCCACCGTCACATCGAGCCGCTCGAAGAGCGTGCGGTGGGCGAATCCGCCGGCGAGATTGGTCGTGACGAGCGTGGCGGTCATGGCCCAATCGTCGCATCACCGCCGCAGCCCGAGCCTGCGTGGCGGCGCCTACGCCATGATGCGCATTTCCGCATCCGGGTGCGAACTCAGAGTGACGACGACTGTGCCACTACCCGTCGCGAAGTTCCTGTTCGCGTAGCCGATGAACCCGTAGTGACCGTCGATCGTCGAGATCGCGGAGATGTCACCCTGCCCGGAGGCGCCGGTGTCGAGGTTCCGCCATGCGGCCGTCACCGTCAGGGCGCAGGAACCGTCGTAGATGCCGGCGTCGTAGCGAATCGACACCCCGACTCCGTGCCCCACGTCGCCGCCGATCTGCACCGGCGTCGCCTGCGCATCGGCGCTCACGGTGCCGCCGCACGCCGGTGACGCGACCACGGGAACCGCACCGAGTTGTCCGAACGCGTCGGCCTGGGCCGTGGCCACCGACAACCACGGCGCACAGATCGCGACGACGAGCGCTGCTCCAGCGCGCAATCGGGTCATGCCACTGCTATCGGCGATGGCGCCGGCATTGTTAGCGCGCGGCGCCGGGCATATTTCCCGCCGCCTCCGCGTTATCAATGTTTGTCTCAATTGTCACATGGGTACCGTTGATAACAGCACCCCCACTGTGGGTGCGTCGGTCGACAGAAAGTCCATATGTAGAAAGAGCGGAATGGGTTACCACTATGAACACCGTTTTGTACTTCAGCACCAACGGCGCCGTTTATGAGACCCGCGCCTACACGGCCGCGGACATCACCGATCTGATTCAAGGTCAACGGCTTCAATGCCTGACCAGCGCAGACCGTCAGTTCGACTTCTGGTTCAGCCCGACGGCACGCCGGTGCCAGCGCCACATCAATCGCAAGGCAACCGAACTGTTGCTGGCGACAACGACTTTCACGGCGAAAACCGTCCCCCTGCTGCGTGGGTCCATTGTCCTGGCCAGCCATGACACCGACGGCGATCTCGACGGGCTGAGCTGGCTGCAGCTGGATCAGCTGTCCGGACTGAATCGCACGCTCACCGCCCGCGATGAGCGAATCCTGAATCGCCGCATCATGCGCGAAGAGCGCCGCCTGCGTGGCGAGACGGCCACCAAACCACGCGTCGCCGCCGCCTCCACTCCGTCGACCGCGAAAGCTCAAACCGGCTTGCGCTGGACGGGTTTCGCGGCCCCGGCACAGTAGCGGCCGGGTCCTCTCACACTGCTTGACGCGTACCGGCCGACCAGGCCGGATCCCGGCCGATGAACCCCATCAGCCTGGCCACCGGGCCCGCGTCGTCCGCGACCGCGACGGGTGGCCCGTACTGCCCCGATGAGCGCAGCAGGTCCTCGATCCCCGTCATCCCGGCGAGCATCTGCTCAGCGAACTCGGGGTCCAGGCCGGAGTCGCGCCCGATCGCGGCGGCCAGATCCCAGGTGTGCATGTACACGTCGGCGGTGTAGAACCGGTCGATGGCGTCGGCAAGCCGGTGTGAGCCCGCCATCGGATGGCTGAAGTCGCCGTCGGCCGCGTCGCCGTCGAGCAGACCCTGCACCGCCGCGGCGTGTGCGACCCATGCCGTGAGCGGGTCGTCGGCGACGGGCGGACCGACGGGCAACACCACACCGCCCGCACCGAGGAATTCGGTGAACCAGCCGACGAGGTGCCCGACGATGTCGCCTGCGGTCCAGTTCGCCACCGGCGTCGGAGCCGACCAATCCCGCACGGCTGCAGCATGTTCGGTGAATCCGGCGGCGATGCGGCGGTGCCGTTCGGCGGCCGTGAGTGCGTGCAGCGCAGCCATGGCGCTCAGAGCTCGCCGAGCAGTGCGTCGAGTTTCGCGTAGCCCTGATCGACGCCCGTCTCCATCCCGGAGGCCAGCCAGGCGTCCCGTCCCTCGAAGCTGTCGACCAACGACTGGCCGTGGAGCCGGGTGCGGCCGTCACCGAGGTCCTCGAACCACAAGGTCTCGAGCGAGACGGCGTCGGGCATGCCCTCGAAGGTGAAAGTCTGGACGATCTTGTCCGCGGCGACGGTGTGGAAGCAACCGCGGAAGCCGAACTCCTGACCGTCCCGGACCGCGACGTAGCGCCAGCTCCCGCCGTCTCGGGCGTCCCACTCCACGATGCGGGTGTCCATACCGTCGGGCCCCACCCAGCGGGCGAACACGTCCGGATCGGTGTGCGCCTTCAGCAATTGCGCCGGCGTGGCGTGGAAATCACGGGTGATGCGGATGAGTGGCACGTCCTTGTCGGCTTCGATGACGGCCTGCGCGGTGTTCATGATGCTCTGCCCTTTCGTCGCGGTTTCGATTCGTTGTCATTCATCTCTGCCAGCACCGCATCCAGGCGCTGGTAACGCTGTTCGGCCTGCTGTTGGTAGCGCTCGATCCACTTGGTCATCAGGTCGAACACCTGCGCTTCCAAGTGCACCGGCCGGGTCTGTGCGGCCCGGCCCCGGCTGACGAACCCGGCGTCCTCGAGCACTTTGAGGTGCTTGGACACCGCTTGCATGCTGACGTCGTACGGTTCGGCGAGTTCGCTCACCGTTGCGTCGGCCGTCGTCAGCCGGGCCACGATGTCCCGTCGGATCGGATCGCTCAGCGCCGCAAATACTTTCGACAGCTGGTCGGTCATCTTCTTCCTCAACTATTTGGTTGAGTACGAGTGTGCGCGCCGACGCGATCGTTGTCAACCCATTGGTTTAATACGACGCCACCAGGCAGTCCGGTGAGTGCCGCTACTGCGACCGATATCGGGCTGAGGCGAAAGCGTGGCCTCAGTCGAGCACCTTGGCGTGGCAGCAACCGCTAATGTGCACACGCACAGGTGGCAAACCACACGTGGTGCGGATCAGTGTGCGCAGCGAAAGGCGGTGAGGTCGACGTTCAACGAACTGTGGGGCTGGTTGCTCGATCGCGACTGGACGTTGAGCCAGATCCACACCCCGATGGAGTGGTTCGCGTTCCTCAGCATTCCGTTGTTCACCGCGGTGATCGGCTGGCTCATCAACTGGACCGGCCTGATCATGCTGTTCTATCCCGTCAACTTCCACGGGTTCAGAATCCCGGGAATGGCCGAGCTGGCGCGGCTGTTGCCGCACAAACTTCAGGAGATCCCCGGCATCCTGCAGGGCGGGGTCGGCTGGCAGGGCATCGTGCCCGCCCGCGCGGCCAAGATGGGCTCGATCGCATCCGACAAGGCCATCGCCAAGCTCGGCACGCCCGCGGAGTTCTACCAGCAGCTCGAGCCGGACATGATCGCCGAGCACATCGTCAAGCTCTTCGAAGCCGAGATCCCGCAGCTCGTCGACGAGGTGATGATCGCCAACGACCCCCAGTTCTGGCGCGACCTGCCGACCGTCGGCAAACGCGCGATCGTCGCGCGGGTCCAGTCGCAACTACCGGACGTGGTGCGGTCGATCACCACCGAGATCGGCATCCACATCGACCAGCTGCTCGACCCCAAGATCATGGTCATCGAGCACTTCCGGAAAAACCCTGACCTCGTCATCCGCGTCTTCAAGGACATCGGCCAGCGCGAGCTGAACCTGATGGTCAACTTCGGCTTCATCTTCGGGTTCCTGCTGGGCATCCCCGTCGCGTTCATCGACCACTGGTTCCACACCTGGTGGATGCTGCCGATGCTCGGCGTCATCGTCGGCTGGATCACCAACGCGCTCGGCATGTGGCTCATCTTCGAACCGACCGAGCCGACCCGCTATTTCGGCATCAAGTTCCAGGGCCTGTTCCTGCGGCGGCAAGAGCAGGCCGCCGAGGTGTACGCCGGGATCATCGCCGACGACGTCATCACGCTGGAACGCATCGGCGACTTCCTGATCGACGGTCCGAGCGGCGACCGCACCCGCCAGATGATGGCGGCCGCGCTCGGCCCGGCCATCGACCGCGCAGCCGGACCCATCCGGGGCGCCGCGCGGGTGGCACTCGGCGCCCAGGCCTACGACTCGATCAAGGCCGGCTTCGCCGCCGAGGCCGTCGGCCGGACGCTGACGCCCTTCAAGGACGAAGAGTTCTCGAAAGCGCAATCAGGGAAAATCCGCACGCTGATCGCCCAGCGCACCAAAGAACTTCCGCCGACCGACTTCGTGGAGATGCTGCGTTCGGCAATCAGGGAAGATGAGTGGATGCTCTACGCTCACGGCGCGATCATGGGCGCCGCCGGTGGCTTCCTCCACTACGGGATCTTCTTGGGACTTGGTGTGGCATGAGTGACAACCGACGCCAGCCGCCCAGACGACGCCACGCCCAGTGGGGACCAGTCAGCGCCACATTCTCTCCCCCATCGGAACCGTCCGCGGCGCTCCTACCCGCGAGCGAGATCGGCGAAGCACTGCCCGGCCTCGTTCGCCTGGCCGCAACGGCCTGGGTACGCACGGCGGAATGGACCCTCGTTGCCGGGCTCAAGACGGGCCGCCGCGCACTCGAGATAGTCGCCGACCCGGCATCGGCGGCCGACACCGCACGCGAGCTGATCTCCGGCGTCGCGCAGGCCGGCACCGTTTTCGGCGAGGTGGCCAAGGCCGTCTCGAACGGTGTCTCGGTGTCGCAGGCCGTCGTCCAGGTGAGCGCCTCGCTCACCGACACCGCGACGACGACGCACACGGTGTCACACCAGCAGGAAGACGAAGAGCGCCAACGCCAAATGGAGCAGTCGTTGCGTGCTCAGGGGCAGGCGCTGCTGACCCGCTCGCGCGACGTGTGGAACACCGAACGCGGCCACCCCGCCTACGCCCGCATCCTCGAGGAGATGGCGCCCGACGAGGCCCGCATCCTCCTGCTTCTCCTGCGCGGCGGCCCACAGCCGGCGGTCGACGTCCGCACGGGCGGCCCCATCGGCATGGTGTCCTCGCGGTTGGTGGCTCCGGGCCTCAACATGATCGGCCCGCGGGCGGGCCTGCGCTATCTGGACAACGTGCCCGCCTACCTCAACAACCTGTTCCGGCTGGGACTGATCTGGTTCTCGCAGGAGCAACTACGCGACCCGCTGGAATACCAGGTTGTCGAGGCCCAACCGGACGTGCTGGCCGCGATGCACTCGGTGCGCGCGCACAAAGTCGTCCGCCGTTCGATCCACCTCACCCCGTTCGGCGTCGACTTCTGCCGCGCCTGCCTGGTGTCCGAGGACGAAGACGTCGCCGCCCTGCCGGAGCATCAGGCACCTCACGACATCGAGTGAAGGGGCGGGGCGCTCCTAGCCGTGCGCGCGCGCGAGCTGCGCGGCGATGGACTCGATGGCCTGCGTCAGGTCCAGGTACGGGATGCCGGGGTCACGTTCGTGGTAGATCGCGGTGACGATGATCGGAAGTGTCGCAGCGGCTTCCGGGTAGTTCTGGATGTCGATGCGAGCGACCGCTTCGGCCACCGGCACACCGTGGTCGTACAGGCGGGTGGCGTCGGTGTGCAGGGTAGACCAGAACCGGATGCCGCGGTCGATGGCCGCGTTGATCTCGGGCCCGATCAGGACGGGACCGTGCCCGGCGACGACTGTCCGGGCTCCGAACGCGCGGATGCGCTCGAGCGCCCTGATCCAATTCGGGATCGAGCCCGACCAGGTGACCGCAACCGGGTTGTGCGTCAACAGATCTCCGGCGTACAGCACACCCAGCTCGGGGAGGTAGGCGATGGCGTCGCCCACGGTGTGCGCCGGCCCCAGTTCGTGGAGTTCGACGTCGATTCTGCCGACTCTCAAGGCCTTTTCACCGTTGAAGGTGGTGTCGGCGGCACGAACCCGTACTTCGGAGAAGTCGAACGGCCGCCCGAGTGGTGCGAGGGCCTGCAGCGGACCGCCCGGCTGGGTATCGGTGTTGAGCAGTTTCGTGGTGAGGTCGGCATGCGCCTGAGTCATCAGCGCACTGGCGGCCTCGGTGGTGATGATTTCGGTATCAGCGGCGAATACCTGATTGCCGAAGAAGTGGTCACCGTCGGTGTGGGTGTTGAAGACGTACCGCACCGGCGCTGACTCGGTCAGTACGTCCATCTGTGCGCACATCGCTCGTGCGTGTTGCACGTCGTAGAGGGTGTCGATGACGAGCGCTTCGCCCGCGCTCACCACCAGGCCGGCATTGGCCAAGCCGAGGGCTTCATTGCCGGACAGGAAAACATGGGCTCCCCCACCGAGGTCGAATAGGCCTTCCTCGAAAGGGATTTCGTCGGTCATCGTTCGTCCTTTGCTCGTTCGTCGTGCAGCTTGGCGGTGGCGTCCACCAAAATGTTCGCCGCGTCAATGCCGCCCTCTTCGGGGACGATGCCGAGGGTCTTGATGAACATCGCGGTCATCACGTAGTGGCCGGCCAGCAGGGTGATCTCGGCAATTTCGTTGTCGGAGAAGAACTCCTGCATCGCTTCCGTGCTCGCCCCGCCGTCCTTGATCTGCGCCAGCAGGTCATCGACGAACGCGATGAGCACGTTGACGCGACGGTCTCCGAACTCTGTGGCTCCTGACACGACGCCGTCGATCATCGACTCCGGCACCCCGGCTGCTCGCGCTTCGGGCACGTGGTGATGGAGCTCGTACGGGGCGTTCGTCATCGCGCCGACGCGCAAGATCACCAGCTCCCGCGTGTCGGCCGCAAGCGCGCCCGTCCGGAACGAAAGCCCCAGTGACAGATACGGCTTCGCACTGGACCTCGTCATGACCAAACCTCGCGACAGGTTGGCCGGAAACAGGTCATAGACCTCGCGTTGCGCGGGATCGAGGTCCTCCAGGCTTGGCAGTCGAACAGCCATGAATCCTCACCTTCGCTTCAAAAGGGTGCTTCTCGGCGGTGCCCATAAGATACGGAGCGTTTCCTACTTTCACGGTAGCGCGGGCCGTTAAGATACGCAACGTGCCTAATCGAGAAGCGGCCGTACCGCCCGGGCCGGTGTCACGACGCCGGGACGACGCGCTGATGTCCGCCATCCGAGACGCCACGTGGGCTGAGCTGACCGAACACGGATACGCCGGCGTCACCTTCGAAGGCGTCGCGCGCCGCGCGCAGACGGGCAAGCCAGTTCTTTACCGCCGCTATCGTTCTCGCGCACAGATGGTCACCGACGCGCTTCCGACGCTGCGTACCCCACCGTTCGAGGTGGCGTCGTCCAAGGGGCTTCGCGAGGACATCCTCAGGATGGTCGAATCCCTGGTCGATCAGTGGCAACAGATCGGGCTCGACACCTACCGCAACCTCATCGCCGAAGCCGACGAAGCCACCCTGGAGACTTTCCAAGCGAAGGTGGCCGCACACACCGACCATACGATTCGCCGCGCACTGGACGCCGCGCGCGATCGAGGCGAGATCGGACCGGCCAGGATTCCCGACCGCGTGGCCACCGGCATTCTGGCACTCATGCGCAACGAATTGTTGCTCGCACACAACACCATTGAGCGCAGCGCCCTTGCCGAGCTGGTGGACCTCATCTACCTGCCTGCGGTCGAGGCCGCCTCACGTAGACCCAGGTAAGCATGGGTCTGCAGACCGCTGACTATCGTGGGTTTGTGACCACGTGGCATGGCGACGAACTCGATCTTGACGCTTATTTCGCGCGCATCGGCTTCGAGGGCGAGCGACTCCCGTCCGCCGCGACCCTGGCCGCTCTGCACCGGGCCCACACCACCTCGATTCCGTTCGAGAATCTCGAGATCATGCTCGGCCGGCCGATCCTCCTCGATCTGAACACCCTGCAGCACAAGATGATTCAGTACCGCCGCGGCGGCTACTGCTACGAGCACGTGACGGTGTTCGCAGCGGCCCTGGAGCGGCTCGGTTTCCGGTTCACCGCGCTCGGCGGGCGCGTCACCCTGGGCGCGGAGGGGACCGCGCGCCCGCGCACCCACGCGCTGATCGTTGTCGAGTTCGACGACGGTCGGCGCCGGCTGTGTGATGTCGGATTCGGCCGCGGGCCACTCGAACCCATCGAGCTGATCGCGGGTAACGAGGTCGATCAAGACGGCTGGCAGTTACGCCTGTCCTCGGCTCCCCTCGGCGCCGACACCGAGGTGTTCCATCCCGACGAGTGGACGCTGTGGCAGCGGTCGAGCGTCGATGGCACGGTCGGATGGCTCGACCGGCACGTCTTCACGCTCGACCCGCAGTATCCGATCGACTACGCCGTCGGCAACCACTTCGTGTCGACCTCACCGCGCTCACCGTTCACCACCCGGCCGTTCGTTCAGCGATTCGCTGCCGACGTCCAGCACGTGCTCGACGGAACTACGTGGACCACAACGAATCCCGACGGAACCTGCTCCACACGCGACGTCGAGATCTCTGACGTACCAACCTTGTTGGCCGACACCTTCGGCGTCGAGTTGTCCGGTGAGGACGCTGCGGCTCTGGTCGACTGGATGCGGGTGCGCCTCTAGCTGGCCGGATGGAACCCGCGCAGGACGGTGTCGAGGTGTCGCCGCCAAATGTCGTCGCCACCGCCGGCCGCGGCGATGCCGCGGAGCGCCCAGATGGTTGCGGTCACGTCTGCGGTCGTCACGTCCCGCCGGATCGCGCCGGATCGCTGCCCGCGCGACAGCAAGGCTGCTGACTGCTGCCGGAGTTCCTCCACGAGGTGCTGTGGCGCGAGGTCGCCCCACAGAAAGGCGGACAACCCGCTCTTGCGGACGAGCTCGGCACCCACGGTGTGGAGGAAGACGCTCAGGCATTGCTCGTCGGGTGCCGCGTGCGCTTCCTCAGCAGCTGTCAGTAGGCGCCCGAAGAACTCGCTCAACACTTCGCGGACCAGCGCCTCCTTGTTGGGGAACCGTCGATAGAGCGTTGCCGGACCGATCCCGGCGGCCTGGGCGACGTCCTCCAAAGTCGCCTGCGGGCCGTGCTGCGCAAACACGTCCTCGGCAGCGACGACCAATCGGCTGCGGTTGGCTGCCGCATCTCGTCTCATCGTCGGCTCCATTTCCAGGCGTACTATCTGATAGTGAAACTATCACTTATTGCGAAGGGGTTCGACAGTGACGGCTGTTGATGGCATGGCACGGGTGCAGATCGGCCATTCGGACCTCCGTGTTCGGCCGGTCGGTCTCGGCTGCATGGGGATGTCGCAGAGCTATGGAGACGCCGACGATTCGACGTCGATGCGAACCATCCGTGCAGCGCTCGACTTGGGCGTGGACCACCTCGACACTTCGGACGTTTACGGCGCTTCCGATATCACCTGGGGCGTCCCGATCCGCGGGTTCGGCCACAACGAGGAGCTGATTGGCAAGGCCATTTCCGGACGTCGCGACGAGGTGGTGCTGGCCACCAAGTTCGCCGCCCGGATCAACGACACCAACGACGGGATCGCCATCGACGGGCGGCCCGAGTATGCGACCGCCGCTTGTGAAGCGAGTCTCCGGCGTCTCGGTACCGACGTGATCGACCTGTATTACTGTCACCGCCTCGATCCGCGCGTCCCTATCGAGGAAACGGTCGGGGCCATGGCCGAGTTGGTCGGTGCGGGCAAGGTCCGCGCGATCGGTCTCAGCGAGGTGGGGCCCGAGACCTTGCGCCGAGCACGGACGGTGCATCCGATAGCGGCGTTGCAGAGCGAGTATTCCCTGTGGGAACGCGGCGTCGAGGGCGGTATCGCGGAGACGTGTGCTGCGTTGGGGATAACGCTGGTCGCCTACAGCCCGCTGGGCCGCTCCGCACTCACCGGAGCGTTGGCTGCCGACGCAACCTTTGCGAAGGGCGATCTGCGCGCCACCAACCCGCGCTTCACCGCGGAGAACCTGGAGACGAACCTGGCTCCCGTGGCTGCACTGAACGAGCTGGCCGATCAAAAAGGTTGCCGCCCGGGCCAATTGGCGTTGGCCTGGCTGCTTTCGCGCCCCTTCCCGGTGGTGACGATTCCCGGGACCAAGCGCGCCGAGTATGTGGCCGAGAATCTTGCCGCCACCAACGTCGCCCTCAGCGCCGACGAATCTGCCTATCTCTCAGCGGCTTTCGCACCGGGAACCATCGTCGGCGACCGCTACGCGCCGGCGCACGCCCGCACTGTGGCGCCACGCTGAGCGCGCAGATGACGCCCACCCCTGCCGCCCGCCCCCTTGTGCTCGGTCAGATCGCATCACTGACCGGCTCCAATTACATGGGGTTGGAGAACTTGGCCGGCGCCGAGCTGGCGGTGCAACAACTGAACGACTCTGGCGGCGTGCTCGGACGCCGTATCGAGTTGCGCGTCGAAGACGACGGCAGCCTCCCGCAGGGCGCAGTCGATGCTTACGGTCGGCTCGCCGGTCTGCGAACAGTCGCGGTTATCGGCACTTCGTTCTCGAATGCCAGTCTCGCCGTCCTGCCACACACCGACGGACACCAATTGCTTTATGTCTCAACTGGTGCCGCGCACACGCAGGTCGATCCCGTGCGGCCGTACGCCTTCATGACGCCGCCGCCCGGGCATCTGGTGGCCGAGCAACTGCTGCGGTTCCTTCACGGCGCCGGCATCACCGAGATCGCGGTCGTCATCGATGCCGACAGCGCGTTCAACCGGGATGCCTGGGCGGCCCAGAAAGCCATGCTCAGTCGTCACGGCATCGCGGCCGTCGCCGTCGTGTCCGTCAACGTGGACACCGACGATTTCGGTCCGGTAGTCCGCCGGCTCGCCGAGAGCTCGGCACAGGCGTTGATGGCTTGGGTGACCGGCCCACCGGCAACGGGTTTGGCACTGGCTTTTCGAGCCGCCGGGCTCAGCATGCCGATGGTGATGGGGATCGGGGCAGCAAGCCCGGGATTTGTGGACTCGGTCGGACCCGCCGCCGAGGGCATCATCGTCGGAACGTCCTTGGCGAGCATCGGTTCAGACGTACCAGAGCCGACGATGCGACTCACGATCGAAGCCCTGACCGCACCCTTCGAACAGCGCCATGGCGCGCTCCCATCGCAGTTCGCCGTCGACGGTTACGTCGCCGCCAAACTCATCGCGGCGTCGATCGAAGCCGCGGGCACCGACGACCGTGGCGCCGTCCGGGACGCGATGGAAACGCTGACGTACGTAACGGCTGCCGGCCGATACGCCTTCTCGCCCACCGACCATTCGGGCTTGGACGTCGATGACGTCGCCGTCGCCGTCATTCGGGACGGCCGGTTCCGTCTCACGCCGTGGTCCGCAGGCAGGCTACGAGAGCACTTGTGCCGCACGGACACGAACCGCTGACGATCGACGGTGTCGGTCTGGTCGCGGGCTGCTGTCAGTCCGGCGGCGGCGTGGTGCTGAAGACCGGCCAGCAGATCTCCGTAGCGGTGAATGTTGTTGGAGCTGCGGGTGTTCCGCCGAGGTAGTGTTCACGGATCGGACCCTGGCCGCTGATCAGGTGCTCGTTCGCGTATTTGCCCAGTGCCCCGTAGCTGCGGTCGATGCTTTCGTCGTGACCACCGGAGTGGGTGAGCACCGCGTATTCGGCCTTGGGTAACACCTCCGCGCGGACACCGTCCGGAGGCTCCGCCGATTGCGGCGCGGGAACGAACAGGGTTGCGTGGCCGCGTGATTCGAGAAAGAGCGCCCGGTCGTAGAGGCCGCCAGGCACGACGAGGGACGGTGCGCCTACTGCGGCAACTGCGTCTCGCAGTGTCCTCAGCGTCGCCGCGAACCAGCTGTCGATCTCGGATACCTCGATGGTGGCGCCGATGGACCACACGGCCAGTGCCGGCTCATGGCGCACTGCCACGAAGGCGGGAGTCTGCACGGGCGAAAGCAACTCGCGCAGCGCGCCAACGGTGTCACGCGTCTGTTGCAGCTGGACCTCCATCTGTTCGAGATGAGCCGTGATGATCTGGGTGCGCGTCGCGGCGTCGTCTGTGGTCAGCAGCGCTTTGATGTCGGGAATGGACATGCCGAGGGATCGAAACCGGCGAATGATGTGTGCATGGTCGACCTGGCTGGTGTCATAGAAGCGGTAGCCGGTGTACGCGTCGACGTGTGCCGGTTCGAGGATCCCGATGTCGTGGTAGTGCCGTAGCGCTTTCCTACTCAGGCTGGTCATCACGGCGAAGTCACCGATCGAAACCTGTGCGCCCACGCCGTCCTCCTCATGCGATCCGCCGCCCGCGTTATCGGCTGAGGCCATCCTGCAGTCTCCCCCTAGGGCAAGGTCAACATCGCGGCCCCGACTTGACCCTCCCCCCTACAGGAAGCTCCACCGTGAGGTCATGACCACAGATTGGGATGGCCTCCCGGACAACATAAAGACGTTCATGACCGCGCTCAGCACCCCGCAGGACGGCCGCGCGGTTGCCACCTTCACCGCCGATGCGGTCGTGACCGATGAGGGGCGCGACTACACAGGCCGTCACGAGATTGGAGCCTGGCTGACCGCCTCAGCCGGCGAGTACACCTATACCTCCGAGTTCACCGGGGCGACCACCACCGACACGACCATCGACGTCGGTCAGCATCTGGAGGGCGACTTCCCCGGCGGGGTCGTCGACCTCCGTTTCCGCTTCACCCTCGACGGCGAGTCGATCAGCCGGTTGGTGATCGAGCCATGAGCCGGAGATGGTTCATCACCGGCGGTACGCCCGGCGGCTTCGGGGTGGCCTTCGCCGAAGCGGCGCTCGAGACGGGAGACCGTGTGGTGCTGACGTCCCGGCGCCCGCAGGAGCTGGCGACCTGGGCCGAACAGTACGGTGACGCCGTTCTCGTCGTGCCGCTGGAACTCACCGATGCAGCGCAGGTACAGCGCGCGGTGCGCGCGGCCGAGGAGCACTTCGGCGGTATCGATGTGCTGGTCAACAATGCGGGTCGCGGTTGGTACGGATCGATCGAGGGAATGGACGAGACCTCGTTGCGGGCGATGTTCGAACTGAACTTCTTTGCGGTGCTGGCCGTGACGCGCGCCGTGCTGCCAGGCATGCGCGCCCGCGGAAGCGGGTGGATCGTCAACGTGTCCTCGGTGGCCGGGCTCGTGTCGGCCGTCGGATTCGGCTACTACAGCGCGACGAAGTTCGCCATCGAAGCCATCACCGATGCGCTACGCGACGAGGTCGCCGCACAGGGCATCTCCGTCTTGACGGTCGAACCCGGAGCGTTCCGCACGAATGCCTACGCCGGCTTCGCCAATGAGCCTGTCGCTGAGGCAATTCCGGAATATCACGACATGCTGGAGCAGGTCCGTGCCACCTTCGTCGGGATGGACGGTGCGCAGCCCGGCGACCCTCGCCGCGGAGCTCGTGCGGTACTCGCGGCGATGGCCCAGGACCCGCCGCCCCGCCGGCTGGTCCTGGGCAACAGCGGATACGACGCCGTGATCGATGCGCTGGAGCAGAACCTGGCCGACATCCGGGCGAACGAAAGACTCTCTCGCAGCGCGGATTTCCCTTCCTAGCCGGGCGGCCCGGCTTCCTTCCGCCGGCCCTCACCGCGGGGTGGTGATCACCACTACCGCTTCAGCAGCACCATCGGGAGCGGCGAACCGGTGGCGGCGATCGCTCAGCCAACTCAGCGTCGCCCCCTCCTCGACCAGACTCTCCTCACCGACCGGCCCGGCCAGCACCTTGCCATCGACAACCGTGAGGTGCTCGCGAACGCCGACCCCGTGCGACGGCGAGATGTGCTCGGCGCCATCGGGGAACTCCAGGCGGAACACCTCAACGGTCACCCGGGGCAGGTGCCGCACCGAAAGCAGCACCGTGCGCATCCCGCCGTCGGCGGCTGGGTGCACGCCCGGGGTCTCGCCGACCAGCGCGGTCAGCGGCACATCCAGGGGTTCACACAGGGCATAGAGGGTCTCGACCGTGGGATTGCGGCCGCCCGACTCGATCTCGGACAACGACCCCTTGCCCACCCCGGCTCGGCGGGCGAGCTCGGACAGGCTCAGACCCCGCTCCACCCGCAGCTCTCGCAACCGGCGACCGACCTCTCCCGCATACATCTCTTCATGGTACGTTCTGTTTACAGAACGTTCCGTATTCAGAACGGAGGGTGCGGATGGAACAGGACGTCTCGAAGGCAGTCCCGATCAGTGCCGGCGTGGTGTGCGCCCTGGTCGGCTTCACGTCGTCGTTCGCGGTGGTACTCGCGGGGCTGCGGGCAGCGGGCGCAAATCCGCAACAGGCGGCCTCGGGTCTGGTGGCGGTGAGTTTGGCGATGGGCGCGTCATCGATGCTGCTGTCGTGGCGGTTCCGGATGCCGATCACCAGTGCGTGGTCGACGCCCGGCGCGGCGCTGCTGGTCACGACCGGTGCGGTGGCCGGCGGGTGGCCCGCGGCCGTCGGCGCGTTCGCGCTCACGGCGGTGCTGCTGCTGGCGACGGGCCTCTGGCCGGCGCTCGCGCGCCTGGTCACCCGCATCCCCAATCCCGTCGCTCAGGCGATGCTCGCGGGGGTCCTCCTCCCGCTGTGCGTCGCTCCAGTTACCGCCTTGGCCCACGATCCGGGTGCGATCGCACCGGTGCTGGTGGTGTGGCTGATCATGATCGCGCTCCGGCCCCGCTGGGCCGTACCGGCCGCGTTCGGCGCCGCCCTGGTGGTGATCACGGTGACACTGGTCCGCAACCACGCCCTGCCCGCAGCCACTGCATGGATCCCCCACCTGCAGGTCACGGCTCCCACCTTCACCATGCAAGCGCTCACCGGCATCGCTGTGCCGCTGTACATCGTGACCATGGCAGCGCAGAACATCCCCGGCGTCGCTGTCATGTCGGGCTTCGGTTACCGCGTTCCCTGGCGTCCGGCGCTGACGGTGACCGGGATCGGTTCCTTGCTGGCGACTCCGTTCGGCGGACACGCCGTCAACTTGGCCGCGATCAGCGCCGCGTTGGCGGCCGCACCGGACGCCGATCCGAACCCCCGGCGCCGCTGGATCGCCGGGTTCACGACGGGGGCGGTGTACTGCGGGCTCGGCCTGGTCTCCACCGGACTGACAGCGGCTGTTCTCGCGGCCCCGGCGGGTGTCGTGCAGGCCGTTGCCGGTGTGGCACTACTCAGTGCTTTTGCCGGCGCCTGCGCGGGAGCAATGGCCGACGAATCGGCGCGACTCCCCGCAGCGGTGACGCTGATCGTTGCCGCCTCGGGAACGACGGTGGCCGGTGTCGGTGCGGCGTTCTGGGCGCTGGTGATCGGCGTGATCGCACACCGACTGCTCAGGCCTGCGGCCGCCGCCGCTCCAGAACCGTCGCGCCGAAGTGCGCCTGCTGCTACGACAACGCAGCCTCTCGGCTGAACGGCGGCGTCAGCACAGGCGCCATGGCAGGTTCCTCGCCCGCCTGCGGACGGCGGTGACTCCACAGGACCACGGCCGCGATGAGGGCCACCACTCCACCGGCGCCAACCGGCAGCGTCGTCGACTGACGGTCAGCCAGTATCGACTGGCACTGCTCGACATAGTTGCTCGGCGCGAACATGGGCCCGCGGTTGGTGTGCAGATCCAAATTGATCTGGTCTTGTACTCGGGCGACTTCGAAGTCCGGGCGAAAGCCGGTCCCGCAGGGAATCGGCGTTCCAAACCGGTCCACAGCTCCCAGCTGCACAGGGATTGCTGTAGATAGCAGCGCGCCGAGAACCGCAGCGGCACCGGCAAGGGCTAGTACACGGCTAAACATGTTGCTCCAGTTCCCCCTTCGAGATTGGTGAACGACTGCGCTGGCGGCAATCGTCGACTTGGCGTTCATCTCGTGAGCGGTTGCGGCCAGCAACCGCCGTATATGGGTTAGTCGTGACCGGTGGCTCAAGCCGAACGTGCGAATTACGTGATCCCGAGCACATAGCGGCAGCGCTACTCAAGCCGGCAGTTGAAGGCCTCCGGCCAGGCGGCCCGGCCCGATGTCACGGCCGACCAGTCCGAGGGGACCTTGCGAAATAACGGATCTTCAGGAGACGGTCACGTGGACGTGGTCGAAGTGGGCAGCCACCCGCCACATTGTGTAGGAGATGCCGAAGCGTCCCGCCTGACTCTCGAGATCGGCCTTTATCTCGTCCCCGAGACCCATGTCCGAGCCGATCATGATGTCCACCGCATGCCCGCTCGGGTGGTCGGGAAGCCGATCTGCGCGCACGCCACCAATCGACTTCACGCCGGGGTAGGTGGCCATGATGTAGTCCACGATCGCCCTCGCGTTGGGGACCAAACCGCTCATCCCGACCGTGGGGATCGGCGCGATCGGGCCCAACGCTGCCGTGACGGCTGCCGTCGGGAGGACCACTCCCGCCTGCTGGGCCGGGGGCAACGCGGCATAGCTCGCGCTGACAGCGGCCATCTGCTTACGCAGCCGAGCCCGCATGTTCTGCAAGTCCGCTCGGACCGCAGCAGCCGCGTCGACGGCCGCCTTCGCGTCAGCCGCGGACTTTGCCGAGGCCTCCTCGCTGGCCTGCGCGTCCTGGTAGGCCTGACGGAAGCCCCGCATCTGCGCGGAGATCTCGGTAGCCACCACCCGCTGGACGGCCAGGGCGGCGATCAGGTTCGCGGGCGACGACGCGGTCAGAATGGCGCTGACGCCGTCGGTTCGCCCACCCATGTAGGCCGCAGCGGCATATTGGTCCACGTCCTGCTGGTAGGCGTTCAGTTGGGCTTTGGTCGCCTCGAGGCCGGCGAGATCGTCGGAGTGCTTCTTGTCCGCCTGACTCAGCGACTGCAGCTTCGCGTCGAGATCCGGCTGCGCATTGCGGATGGTGTCGGACAGCTGTTCGACCTGGCGGGACAGCTCGTTGAGCTGTGCCAACCCATCCTGGGGCGGGTCGGCCTGCGCCACGCCAGCCCACACCACGCTCAGTGCGACCAGTCCCGCGATGGCACCGACCACCGGCTTGCGGGCGGCGTCATTCGCCACAAGCGGTGAGTGAACCTTCAAGACTGCGCATCCTTCGACGCTGTCGACGTCTGCTCCGTCGAGCCGACTGCCCATGTGCCTTAGTTGTCCAGGAGGCTACAAAAGTGGCGCCTGCGCTGTCCAACCATGGCCGTCAACCACGCGCGTGGTCATCAGCTAGCGGAAGAGCCGCGCCTACGGGAGCCGTCGGGCGACGCTTGGGTCAGGGGTTGATGGTGCTCGACCCGTCTTGACGTCCCCAGATGTACTCGGACGCGAACGGCGAGCCCAAGCCGAAGTGGTTGTACGGCGCGATCGACGCGCCGGTGTCCATCACCATGTAGGGCATCGGCCAGATGTCCTTGGTGACCGTCCAACAACCCGGGCGACCCATCGGACCGCCGGAGGCGTTGATCCGAGGCAGGTTGTCTGGGTAGACATAGGCGTTGGCGGTGCCGACCAGTTCCATGTGCATGGCCAGCGAGTAACCGTTACCGCCGAGGCCCTTGGCCGCGGCCGGCGCACCGGAGGCGAAGCCGCGGAACAGACAGTCCAACTCGGGGCTGTACTTGTCCAGCAACCGGGTCGTCGGCAGCAAGTCCTCGGCGCCCCGGGTCAGGTACGGACCACCTCGCTCCAAGATGTCGCCACCGGTGTTGCCGAACCCGACCGCAGCGACCAACGTCTGGTCCAGATTGCCGCGCTGATCATTGAGGGTGCGGGCCGTCGTGACCGCGTTCGCCAGGCCGTCCCACAGATCCGGGGATGCGTCGGCGTACAACTGCGATAGGTCGGCCAAGGCCTTGATGTCATGCCGCAATACGGGCATCCGCGCGTTGATGTCACCCAAGATGTCGTTGCCGTTGACCAAGGACTGTCCGAACTTGTCCCCCAGCCCGTCGAGAGCCTGAGCCGCGGCGGTCAGAATTTGGTTGAGCTTGACTGGGTCCACCTGCCCGGAGATCGCGGTGATGGTCTCGAACAGCGTATTGAACTCCGTGGTGACGCCACTGGCGTTGATCACGTCACCACTTTTGAGGCGCTGTGGCGACGGGTTGGCCGGCGAGGTGAACGCGATGTACTTGTTGCCGAACGCGGTGGTGGCCAACAGCTTGACGTCCACGTTGCTCGGCAACAGGTCCAAGTACTGCGGATCGACGCTGAGAACAAGTTTGGCTTGAGCCCGGCCATCATTCCCAGACTGGGCCTCAGCGGCCTGCAACCGGCCGATCGGCACCCCGTTGAAGGTGACCTTGGAACCAGGATCCATCGACAACCCGGACCGGTTGTACACCACGAACAGCTGGGCCTTGGTGTCGAAATAGCCTCGGAACTGGGACCAAGTCAGCGCCAGCACCAGCACGAAGAACAGCACCAGCCCAACCGCTGCCGCCTGGTACGGCGGGCTACGGTCGGGGTTCAACGGGGCATGGACCTGCCCCTCGGCGATTGGCGGCGGCGGCAATCCATCGAGGTCGCTCCCCGAGTCGGGACCCGCCACTGCACCACCCCCCTTTGCCGGCCCGCTAGGCCAAACGCCCTGTCATTAAACGCGGTATCGACGGCTTGTCGAAACCTGTTGGCCTGCATGGTGTTCGGGCTCACATGGGCGATCCGACGTGTCCGCCGTCACGCAGGCCATGGTCGGCAGGAACCGCAAGAACTGCACGAGAGCTGCCTGAGCCCCCCAACGATCGCCGCCGCCATGCGGAATCAATTTCCCGCACGACCATTTCCGTATCGGGACTCGGTTCAATCTCCGTCGAGACTTCGCGGGCGGGTTCACGCCACCCGTGGTAGTGGTCTGCCACGATTTGCCGAACGGTGTCCGATGCGCGGTTTCCCCGAAATGACCAGTCGGGCAAGACCTTTCCCTCACCGAAATCACCGGCTAGCGCCGGTGGGCGACCTGTTGGCTATCAATCCGCAACGGCCACCGCGCTTCCACCCCGAATTTGGGCGGGGTCATGATGGACTTGTCGAGAAGCGCCGAGGAAATGAGCCGACCTCGGCGATATCCCGCGAGGAAGCTGACGTTCCTCGACACTCCGGCATCACTGGTGAGAGCTGCTGTAGGGTCTCAGATTCCGTGACATCTGCCGATTCCCTGACCTGCGGTGATGCAGGTTGTCTCACGCGATGTCACCGGGGTTCTGTCTCAGAATTTTGGCATTTCTTCAGCAGGCATTTTGGGCCTCAACGGGGTCAAGCCGCTTGAGCCCAGAGGGCATCTGGGCTATCAGCGCCAACTTGCGTCACGTGACACGGCGATCCTTGACCGCCGTTGATAAGTCAGTCTTACGTGCCGACGACGGTTTCGTTGGGTCTGGTCATGGCCAGGAGCGACCCCTGGAAGCCCGTTCTCAATCGCAGGCAAGATTTACGAACCGTATGGGCCTCCTTCGAGTCGCCGTGGTTGCTGGAGGTGTTTCTCCACCTCAACTCGCGTGCGGGACTCCTCCAGCGGTCGGGGTGACGCTGCTCTCTAGCTCGTCGAGCCGGCACCGCGCTGTCCGAATGAATTTCACCGCGCATTCGCGACAGTAGTGGTATTCATTCCGATCGATCTTCATGATCAGCATCGGATCACCCTTGGCAAGAACATGTTTCGCGTTCGATTTGCACCTGTGCCGGCGCCCGGCGGTGCCCATCGCGATCGATCGGAGTAGTGAACGCTGACTACTCATGGCAAAGCTCCTGTTCGACATCGGCGGCGATGTCGGGGAGTGCAGCGATGAGGTAGTCGAGGTCGTCGTTGGTGTAGTCCTGCCGGCTCTGGGCGCCGCTGGGCACGCGGGATTTGACCTTGCGATCGATGGCTGACTTCACCACCGTGAAGTTGTCGCGGGTGCGATTGAGGTTCCGGCCGACATGACTGAGCTCGTTGCGCGACAAGATCTTTCCGGCCTCGGTCTTCACGAGGTTGTCCAGGAGGCTGCGTTTGGCACGGCGTTCCTGCTGGCGTGACGGCGTGATCCCTTGGAGCCGATCGAACTGTTCACCGGTGTTGATGCCTGCCCCCTGCAGGACCGCGAGGGCCTGGGATACCTCCGGATCCGCGCTCAGCAGGATCAAGTTCTCCAGCCGGATGTCCTCCTGCGCGGTGATGACCGGCAGAGGCTGGAGGTCCACGCCGCGATCGACGTCGCGTTCTGTCCCGGGAGTTTCGTCGACCAAGTTCTCGTCGACGAGATGAGCAAAGAATTCCTGGTCGGCTTCGGCGAACTCCTGGAGATCGGTCCACACGCCGGTGATGTTGCCGCCGACGTGGAACACGACGACACCGTTGTTCGCTGCCGAGTGCGGCTCGGCGTTTGGGATGACACGCATGATGCGCCCGACGAACTGCATGAACGGTCCCAGATTGCTGAAGAGGCTGAACACCGCGGCGACGCTCAGGTAGGGGTGGTCGAAGCCTTCACCGAGCTTGCGAACTTGGACGATCACGTCGAGTTCGTGATTTTCAAGTTCGCGGTGTACCCGCTCATTCGCAGCGATGCTCTCGTTGCTGTGAACGTAGTCAGCACGAAGGCCGAGCGCTCGGTACTTCGCCACAATCTGTTGGCAGTGCTGCATATTGAGCGCAGAGGCGATGATCTTGAGGCGGGGCTCGCGGGCAACCTCCCGGAGTTCCCGGAGCTTGCGGATGGAGGCTTCGGCGATCGTGGTCAGGGTGGCGTCCGAGCTGACGATGCTACGCCGGAATCCGGCGTCTACTTCACCGAGCCGGCGTACCTCATCGAGCCCAACTTCGATCTCCACGTCACCTTCGTGCCGTACGTAGTGCAAGGTGGTCGGGTTCAGCCGGTAGCCGGTGATCTGCTTGACGTAGCCCATCTCCACCGCGCGGGCAATCGGGTAGCTGTAGATGATCTCTCCGGCCATCACCCTGCCGTCGGCGCGGGTCGGTGTGGCGCTCACGTTCAGGATTCGGGCCGCCGGGAAGTGTTGGCGCAGAACGTCCCAGCTCTCGGCGACGTTGTGGTGCGCCTCGTCGAACATGATGAGGTCGAAGAAGTCGGGCGCCAGTAGGGGCAGCCAGCGGTTGCTTTCGCGTTGGAGTTGCTGGATATTGGTGACCACGATGTCCGCCTCGTCGAGGTCTGCGATGTTGCTCGACGCGCCGCGGATCTCCGCCGGCTCTGGAAAAGTGTTCCCACCAAGCACATTTCGGCCCGTGTAGAAGTACTTGGGGTCACTGGGGGTCAAGTCGCGCAGAAGCTGGTCGGCAATCTTGAGGTTGGGGGCTACCAACAGCGCGCGGCGCGCGCGGATGGCGAACGGCGCCAGCGCCAGCAGGCCGGATTTACCGCAACCGACGGGGAGCACAACAGACACTTCCCGGTGCTCGAGATCGTCGAAGCCGTGGGTGGCGATCGCTTCGAAGGCCTGCACCTGCGGCTCACGCAGGGCGTTGTTGTCGGCGACGTTGGGTGTCAGGGCAATGTACTGATCGTTCTTCAATTCAATTCCTTATGCGAAAAGACTTATGGGTCCACAAATTTGATTGATACACAGGGCAATTGCCGCTGTCGTTGAGGTGATCGTGCGGTCAGCATCGAGCTCGCGGTGGAGCGCGATGAGCACGTTCCACCGCGAGCTCGATGGCTAGAAACGCGGCAGGGCCAAAAGGTTGTCGGTCCAGACACCGTCGGCGAAGGTCCGCAAGTACTTCTGGCCGACCTTGGGTGTCACGACACCGACCTGTATCTGCCGTCCGGATTCGTGGACATACGCTGTCCCGCCCTGGGTTTCGATCCACGAAATGATCTCGGCGCGAGAACTCTCGACGGTGTTGGCGGTGGGCGGCTGACACCACCGCAGCCGCTCGATGTGCTCGTGCGTGGTAGCGCCGGAGAGGTGAATTGCAGTTACGCGAATAGACACGCGTGTAGCCCCTTTCTAAGGGAACTTTGTGAATGGGTTCGAAGGGCCCTACACTCGTGTTTGTAAGACGGGTCGTGTAGCGGCCGAAGGGTTGAGCGGGCATTCCAGTGCCCGCTCAACCTATTTTTCTAGGTGTCGGCAGACTGGGCGATGGCCCCCGTTTCCGACTCCGGTGACGCAGCATGCTGATGGCGCAGGCTTTCGTCCGGAGGCATCGATTCGTTGAGCTTGCGCCCCATCCGCACAACGGTGGGGTCTTCATTCGGCGAGATGATGCCCGCCAAAGTGATTCGCGCCATCGCTATCCATTCCCGAGCGGGTGCTTCTTCTCGATCTACATCGTCTACCTGGTCATCGTCGTCGATGGGCTCCAGGGGCCGTGCGATCGCAAATCCAATCGTGGCTTCCGGATCAGTGATCTGATGCTCGACGCCAGCCTTGTCCACCACGATGATCTTGCTGCGGCAGTTGGGGCAGCAGGCGTCGCGCATCACATGTGACACCACACGCGGGACGGCGAACTGGGCCGCCGGCGAGATGGCGAACTGGCGGGCCACGACCTCCAGTTCACCGAGTTCGAGGCGATTGGCCCGGGAGGAGCGCATCAGAAATTTCCACACAGGTAGCAGTTCACGCAGGGTTTCAATGGAAGCCCCAGCTTCACGCATCGCCAGGATCCAGATCATCAAGTCGACGACGATCAGCGGATACACCCCAGCGCGGGAGCCGGCACGAACGCTCTGCGGGACCAACTCCGCCGAAATGTAAAAGGTCAGCTTGCGGGGTGACAGTGGGAAACCAGCTTGCCGAACTCCGCTGAGCAGCTCAGACTTGGTGACGAGTCGCCCGTCGCCGCCCTGCAGTTCGAGGTACTCGAAAAACCCATTGTCCTGCAGTTTAACCATGGTTACACCTCCACCCCAAATAGCTACATCACTAGTGTAGCACACCCATGTAAGTATGGAGGCTCGGACAGTTCCGCCCTGCTTACTAGCATCACCACACGCAATGGTATCCGCGCCGCTGGACACGGCCCGAAGCCGAGGGCCGCCTCCATGTCTTGTGCAACCTGAGTCCGATCGCCGTGTTGTGATATCGGGTGCGTGAGCCGGTACATGATGCGCGATTGGTGGCCGGCCGCTGGCTGCGCAAGTCACGATCTGGTATTCCCCGGCAGGCCGCGCTTCTTGCTCAGCAGCGACTCGCAGCCGAAGGTGTTCTTGTCCCGCGCTTGTGTTGGTCACCAGTCTCGCGCCAATTCGTAGTCACGCATCATGGGCGTCTCTTCCGGGACGACTTCGCCCGGCTCGAACTGTTGCCGGGGTCGGTCTTCCGCCTGTCGGCTCGTTGTCGCGCCTTGGCGAGAATCTCGACGGCTACCCCGAGGATCTCGGGGTCAGACATAGCGGCCTGTAGATCGGAATGGCGGGCAACGCCGGCGTCGTTGCAGACCAGTCCACCTACGACATAGAGAAGGCGCGCGTCGTCAGACAAGTCGGCGTCAAGCAAGCCCTCCCCCTCGATCAACCGCATGATGTGGCGACGGCGATCACGGCTCAGATTCGGACGAAACTTGTGTTCATCACCCTCAGATTCATCCGGCTTTCTGGGTTTGGGCAGCCGAGGACCAGGTGCAGCGCTGCGTCGGCCCGGCTTTGTTGGAGCTAGATAGCCACGGCGCCGTGCGATGGAGATCCAGTCGCGGATTGTGGCTTCGGGCCGGTCGAAAGTGTCAGCCATGCGGCCGATCGCGCCACGGCCAAGGCCTGCCTCCTGGATATAGGCCTCAGCGACATCGACGAGCAACTCGTCGCTGAGTTCAGGTCGACCACGCCGGCGCGGCACGCTATTCGATGAGTTCTCCAGGGCACGTCGCTGCTGGTCGGTTAGGTCATCGGTTCGCAAGTCGGGCCCCGGTAAGGAGCGGATTCCTTCGGTACGCCAAGAGTCGTCAGCCAGCCACCGTTGAGTGCGAGCAACAATGTCACCCAACGGAATTCGGCGCAAGATGTCGCCGGTGATGAGCGTGGGCGGATCGTCGCTGCCGGGCTGGGCCTCGACGTCCGGCACGACGTAATTGTCGGACTCGTCGAAGTAGCCCCAGTTGCGGCGGAACAGTTCGAGCTCAGCCACTTCCAACCCCTGGCCGCGATTGATGAGAACGGCATAGACAGTCACCGGGAGGCGTTCGGAGTGATACACGACGTCGCAGACGTAGCCAGGTCCGCGGGGATGCTCCTTGACGTAGATCTCCAGCCGGTCGCTCGGCCACTCGTCGTCTTCGTCGAGCTGATCTGCGGTGACGTCGTCGTCACGCGGACCGAAGCCCATATCAAAGACCGACCCCTTGGTGAGGTCGACGAGTTGGCCGATTCGGCTGCGGGTGTATGACAAATCACGAATGCCCAAGTCGGGGTGGTTGAGGAAGTCCACCTCTTTGCTCTCCGTCACTCCCCTAAAATAATCCAGCCAGTGCGCTAAGCAGCGGCAAAAACCATCCGACTTAGCCGGCGGGATAAGTCAGCGTTATGAAGGTTGCTCAACGCTGCTCGCGACTGAACGAACCGGCGTAGCAACGGTCCAGATACACGCTCGCAGGACAATGACAGCGGGATCCGGCGTACTAAGCTGAGATGCCTGAAACGCCTTGGGAGATAATGACAGAGTGGGGCTGGCGAAGAATGCGGCACTTGCCGCCGAAGTCCGCGGATACTCGACAACCGATCAGGCACTGTGCCCAGCGCACATCGGCGACTCCGTACTGAAGGCAGTAATTCTCGCGAACCTCTCAGAAACCTCGTGTAGCTACTGTCCAACCACCGGAGCAGACGAGACAGGCCTCGTCGCGGCACCTCTAGACACGTTCCTCGAAGCTTTCATGGCCGGTGTGCACTTTCTTTACGAACCGGCCGAAGATTCGGGCGTCCCGGTCGCCGAGGGAGAATGGATTACCACCGTCTACGACTCCGACGAGGTGGTTTGGGCGGTGATGGACCACGCCACCGCAGGCCGCGACGACAACGACGCGTTGGTCGCGGATGTTGTGGCCGCATTCACCGTGTGTCACTGGGTGGACAAGAACTGGCAGAGGCTATCTCCCGATCGCGTCATGGATTACAGCTGGGAATCGTTCAAGACTCTGGTCAAGCATTCCACCCGATTCTTCTTCGGCTCGTCGATCGGCAGCACAAACGATGAAACACTACCCGCATCAGGGTTTTTCGCCGAGCTAGCCCGACTAATCGCAGGGATACCCGAGATCTACCCGATCCCGTGCCCTTTGCTCTACCGCGGTCGAATGACCGCCACCGAACCGGATGTCGTCGAATACGCGTCCGCCACCGCACTCGGTCCTCCACCGCCGACGCTCGCGGCGGCAAACCGGATGAGCCCCGCCGGTATAAGCATGTTCTACGGATCGACTGACCTAGACACCGCAGTCGCCGAAATCGGAGCCCACAGCTCATACGGTCACGCCGTGACCGGCGAATTCTCCTCCGCGCGTGAAGTCCGGCTCATTGATCTGACCAAACTGCCCGCACTGCCGAGTATCTTTGACCCGCACTCCGCGGGGCGCTACTACGCAATCCGGTTCCTGCGCAAATTTATTCACGACCTCACCTTGCCAATCGACCTTGACGGACGCGAACACATTGACTACGTGCCCACTCAGGTCTTCACCGAATACCTGAGATATTCATTCCCGGCCCGAGTCGATGGCCTCATGTTCAGCAGCTCCCAAGGGCCAGGCGCGAACGTGGTGGTGTTCTACGGCCCCGAGTTCTGCTCCGATAGGGGCTCTGAACACGAGCACACACGACTCTCTCTCGACCCGGCCTCGGTGAGGAAACACCGGGTCACGACAGTCATCCACAGGCCAACTGAATCATGACCTCGCCGCAAGCCATATCCGACGCCGTTCAGGCCGGGGAACTCCGAGTTCATGCAAGCATTGCTCTTCGTGCTCGATCCGAACTGCTACACCCACGACCTTGAATTTCCAACACTGTCGACCAGCTCGTTCGCCAAGCCGCCGATAACGCCCAACTATGTTGGCCAGCACCACCGCGGCATTCTTCACCGCAATATCGGCTCACCTCGCAAGACCAGTCCGCCCTTCACGAACAACGGATACCTGATCACTGCTTGAAAAGCCCTTCGGGCTCGGGGTGTGTACATACGCGGGTCACTTGTCCAGAATCGCAGGAGCACAGTTCGTTTCGCTTAGTACGGGCAGGAAGCCCCAGGAGCATCGTGTGGTCGTTGGGTGTGACGTTGCACATATTGGTGACGTCGGCGGCAACCCACCAGAGGTCGCGCAAGAATGGAATGATCATGCTAAGGCTGAGCCGGATCGCTTCAACGATGTAGAGTTTGATCTTGGAGTTCGAGCGCCCTGGCTCGAATCTGATTCCGTGGACCTCCCCGATATCGGCGTACTGTGTTCGCCACAATGTGGCGTGGGATTCGATATTGGGATGTGTTGCGTCGCAGAGCATGTCGTAAATGTCCCTGGCGGCGGTGTATCGCTTTGAGAACCGGTCGAGCCTTGAGAGCACGCTGGTCGCATGCTCCCAGCCGTGATCGTCGGGGTAGTACCTAGTGCCGTTGCGCACTGTCCACACGAGGTTGAACGTCTCGCAATTCGCGGAATTTGCTGCCGCACGCACCCTGGCCACGCTGCCGTGAATCTTCCGCCATGGTTCAAGCATCGGCTGGTGGAGGTCTTCGCATACAACTGCTAGCTCGAACAGTGCCCTCGCGGCTACTGCGCTCAGCTGGAGAGCGCCGCTCTCAAGGGCGTCGAGGGCACCAGCAGCCAACTCGACGGCCTGGATGAGCCGCTCCGCGCGGTGGGACGCCATCGTCGCGGCGAAGAACACCGGGTTGATTGTGAATGACCCCTTTGGGCGGGCGTGCACGACGAACGACGGAAGTGGATGCAGTCGGACTTCATCTAAGAGCAGGCTCACCAGGTTAGAAACGTGCTCGAGGTTCTCGGTAACGCCCTCCGGCGCGCCAAAGGTATCGGCAAGTACCTGCGCCAATGTAGTTGCCCACGTGAGGCCATCGGTTCGTTGGAGTTTCCGCACGGAGGGCAGTTCCGTCACTTCTTCGGTGCGAGCGATTCCGAACTTTGGAGGATTCACGTCATCCATGGACCATGGCTTTCTCTCGCCGCCGTGTGCCGCTCGGACGCCCCTGCGGCATCCCCGAATACTGATGCTGAACCCATGGAACTCCGGCACTGCATGCCTGCTGCAGTCAGCCGCGCGCTGACCAGCGTCGCGAGTGCGTGGCCGGCGAATTCCTCGGCAATCTTGCTGGTGGTCCAGTCGGTCGCGTGAGGCCCCAGGGTGTTGCCCCGACCTATCTGGCGCTGATTCCAACCTTCGGAAACTGGTGTGACAACGTCCCCCACAATCACAGCGCTGCTAACCGCGACCGCTCTCGAAGCTCCCGGCCACTCGGTAATCCATCGCATCCGTACTTCTTTGTGGGAGTCGATACCCGGAACCAGCACATCGGTCGCCCCGTGTGTTGAGGTGACGAACTAGCTCGACACGCGCGCTGTCAACATCGATTCGTTTCAAGCAGTTCGGACACTTCCACGACTTCGGCCCGAGCGCCTGTGGCGCCTTCCTGCGCCCGTTGCTTGCTGCTGCCTTCGGACGCACCTGGCTCCGACCACGTAGGCATTCCGTGCACAGCCCCTTCGCAATGCTGAAGCCCTTCATCGACGTCCGTGTCTTGCAGCCCACGCAGTACTGCGTGGTCAGCTGTTGCTTGCCGGACGCTCGCCGTGCTGTCTCCGACTTCCGTTGATTTCGAACACTTGATTTGGCGTTGCGACGGTTCTGAGGAGTCAACTCCTTCGCCGAAACAGGTGGCTTACGGCTGGCTATGATCCTTCGCAGCTCTTTCTGCGTAAGGCCGTACTTGGCCTCCCATTCCCGAGCCAACGCGTCCCTCGCCTGGCTGGGATTCTCCGACTGGCAGGCACGCTGGTAGCGCTCGCAGATGTCGATGGCCACCGACGGCGTGACCGGGTCGTATCGACGCTTTCCCTTGTCGTTGCCGGGTTTCGGCTGAGTAGGGGTGGTGCCCACTGCGCGCCGCTCAGCACCGGCAGGATATGGCTTCGGCTTTCGCGCTTGCATTGCAACGCCGGGTTTGGCAACCCGAGGACTCCGCTCAGCACCGCCCTTGGCCGGTACAACTCGCGGTTCACCGTCGGCCAACCTGCGCAACTTATCGCTGGAAACCAGCTGGCGCAGTGCTGACCTCGAAATCCCGTACCTAGCTTCACATTCCCGAAATAGCTCGTCGATCGCGTGGCTCGGGTTTTCCGAAACGGAGGCGAGTCGATGGCTCCTGTATATCTCGAGGGTATCGGCGGAGGTGAGCCGTGAGGATTGGCCCTTGCCACCGGCAATCTTCGGCTGAGCGGACGGAGCGCCCACTGTTCGCTGTCGCTGGGCCTTGCCTTCGGCCACATCCAGCGGGGTGGGGATAGTGGCTGCTGCTCGTCGACGATCCTTGGCGGCAGCTGCTCTCGGACCGGGATCTGGGAACCCATACGCTTCACGCAATCGACGTGCAACGCCGGCCTCGACAGTCGAGGACGCGGACTTGACCCACTCCCCATTGGCCGCGAGCTGCGCCAATACCTCCTTGCTGGTCACGCCAAATTCTTTGGCCAGCTCGTGTACCCGCGCCTTGCCGCCCATTGCTGAGCTCCTCACTGAGTTCATCGAATCAACCCGCCGTTCGCCCGCGCCTACGGCGTGCGCCCGAAGTTACTGCCCGCCACCGACAGTGCTGCGCTGATGCCGCTACCCCGTCCCTGCCCCTGCCCCTGCGGAGACAACTTGGTAGAAGAGCTTGGCGATGTCGGAGATCAGGTATGTCCGCCCCGGTGCGTTGGTGAAGAAGTAGTCGCTCATCTTTTCGTGGGCACCCTGATTGTCGGCGACCGCACCGATCACCGCCTCATCGAAGTCCGGCGATTCGGTGAACTGCTTGGCGGAGTTGACTTTTGCCTGCTGCACGAGCGCGGCATCGGCGAGAAGCGTGGCAAGCAACGCCTCCACGAACGACACCTTCTGCGACTGCGTGAAATCTTCAGATCCGAACAGGTCGTTGAGCCTGTCGAGAACCTGTTGAAAGGCAATCATTTTCGGGTCGCGCTTCTCACCCGACCCGGCTGCCGTCACCCCGGACAGCCCGATTTTCGCGCCGAGACCGATGTCGACCCGACCCTTATCGATCTGCTTGACTTGCTTCAACACCACGTCGGATAGGTCGATCGGCGCGGTGTAGTTCTCCGACTGAATGACACGATCGAGCAGTCGCAGGTAGATCTGCTTCTTCTCCAGCTCCGGATCGCCATAGTTGATGATCTGGGACATGAAGTCATACAGCCGGATGAACGACCCGATGTCCTTGCGGAACATGTCCAGCTCGGCGATCGCGGCTTTATCGCCTTCGCCGCCGTTGTCGATCAGTGCGGCGGTGTATCGCTCGGCGAACCGTTTCTGCCCTGGCCCGACCGCACCGATAAGGGCACTGTTGCCCTTGCCCTTCACGAAAGCCTCAGCGCACTGGTCGATTTCGGCCTGAGTGTAGATCGCGGCGGTGTCGAGTTTCGCCGCCAGATCGTGCACCAGATTGGGGTCGGTCGTGGTCTCCAGGAACGCGTCGGTGAAGTACGGCTCGAACGCCTCGCGGATCGCCTGCGGTTCGTTGACGAAGTCGACGACCTGTGTCATGGCCGCGGTCTTCGAGATACCCGATGGGGTGCGGTAGGTGCGGTTGAGCCGCGAAAGGGTCTGCACCGCTGTCACACCCGAGAGGATTCGGTCGACGTACATGGAGCACAGCAGCGGCTGATCGAACCCGGTCTGAAACTTGTTGGCCACGATCATGATCTTGTAATCGTCGCCCCGGAACGCCGTCCGCAGGTCGTGCACACCCGGGTTCATCGTCGCTTCAGTGAAGTCACCCGGCCCCGACTCGGGGTCCTGCACGGCCCCGGAGAACGCGACGAGGGTGCCGTAGTCGTAGCCCTTCTTCACGATGTAGTCGTCGATCGCCAGCTTGTACCGGACCGCGGCCTTGCGGGAGTCGGTGACCACCATCGCCTTGGCATGCCCGTCGAGCAGATCGGCGACCTTCTCGTGGTAGTGCTCGACGATGATCGCGGACTTCTGGCTGATGGTCTGCGGGTTGAGCTTGACCCACTTCATCACGGCCTTGGTGGCCTCGCTCTGGTCCACCTCGGTGCCGCTACCGGCGTTCTGCCCGATCTGGAACGCCAACTTGAACGAGTGGTAGCCGGTCAGCACATCGAGGATGTAGCCCTCCTCGATGGCCTGCTTCATCGTGTAGACGTGGAACGGCACCGGGTTCTCACCTGGCGACGGCTCGCGGCCGAACAGCTCCAGTGTCTTGCCCTTCGGGGTCGCGGTGAACGCGAAGTAGGAGATGTTCTCTGACGCCGCCCGTTCGGTGGCCTCCGCCGCGAGGATCGCCTCGACGTCGACCTCCGCGCCCTCCTCGATGTCCTTGAGCTCCTCGGCGGTAAGGACGGCTTTCAGCTTGCCGGCTACTTGCCCGGACTGCGACGAGTGCGCCTCGTCGGCGATGACCGCGAACGTTTTACCCTTGAGCCCCTTGTTCTTTCGGATCTCTTCCATCGCGAACGGGAACGTCTGGATGGTGACGACGATGATCAGCTTGCCGTCGGTCAGGGCCTTCGCCAGCAGCCCCGACTTGGACCCTCCGGCTTTGGCTGCTTCGTCGCGGTCGATCGCCACCACGATGCCTTGGTCGTTGTCGATCTGCTTGACTGCGTCCTGCAGCTGGGCGTCGAGCACGTTGCGGTCGGTGACCACGATGACCGAGTCGAAGACCTTCTGGTTGTCGACCTGCAACCTGGCCATCCGGTGCGCGGTCCAGGCGATCGAGTCGGTCTTCCCGGACCCAGCGGAATGCTGGATCAGGTACCGCTTCCCGACTCCCTCCGCCGTGACCGCCGCGGTGAGCTCGGTGACCGCCTCCCACTGGTGAAACCGCGGGAACCGTAGCGTCGACGACTTGCTGGTCTTCCCGCTGATCGGGTCCGTCGAGGACTCGTGCTTGATGTACATCAGCCGGCCCAGAATGTTCAGCCACGCGTCGCGCTGCAGGATCCGCTCCCACAGGTAGGAGGTCCGTGACCCGTTGGGGTTCAGCGGGTTTCCGGCACCACCGGTCTCGGTGCCCCGGTTGAACGGCAGGAAGTGCGTCTTCTCACCCGCAAGCTTCGTTGTCATCCACACTTCGTCGTTGGACACCGCGAAGTGCACCAGTGCCCGCGCGCCGGACTCGAACAGTGGCTGCGCCTTCCCGGTCGCCGCGTCCTTCGGCAGCCGGGAGGTGCGGTACTGGGTGATCGCATCCGCCACCGACTGAGTTAAGTCGGTCTTGAGCTCTGCGGTGGCGACCGGGAGCCCGTTGACGAAGAACACCAGGTCCACGGACCGGTTATCGGCGGTGGAGAAGTGCAACTGCCGCATCACCCGCAGCCGCACCGCGGCGTAGTCAGCGCTGCGTTTGGCGTTCAGCGTGGACTCCGGCCTGAACACGCACATCTGGAACTTCGCCGCCAGATGCGAGAACCCTTTGCGGAGCAGATTCAGCGTGCCGCCGCCGTTCTCCAACGGCACATCGAGCACCTTGACGATCCGGTCCAGCAGCTGCCCTTGCTGCTTCTCCAGGTCCTTCGAACCCAGCTTGACGACTTTCTCCAGCTGGTCGGGCTGCGTGTCCGCCAGCCACCCGAGGATGTCCTCGGGGAACAGCGCCCGCTCCTTGTCGTAGCCAGTGTCATCGGGGGAGTACAACCAGCCGTGGGCGGCCAGGTGCTCGGCGATCTCCTTCTCGAACTCGATCTCGTTGTGCTGCGCCATGTTTCAGGCCACCTCCCCGTGCACGTCGATATGTCCGGTCACCGCCGCGGTGATCAGCGCTGACCGGCGCTCCCGAGCCAGCTCGATGAACTGCTCAGTCTCGGCGATCAGGGTGTCGATCTTCGAGGTTTGTTCTGCCGCTTCGTGGACGACTCGACTTTGCACATCGAGTGGGGGAACCACGATCGGAGCACTCCGAATACCTGCTTCGAGGTGGGGGTGAAGAGCACCGGTAGCTCGAGCAACGAGCGACTGGTACCCGATGCGCGAGCTGAGAAATGCGGCGAGGTACTCACCCGAGACGATGTTGCGATCAGTGCGGGCGATCTGGAGTGCATGGCAGCTCGCCTCGCCGAAGTCGGGTGGCACCACCGCCACTTTGCCAATGTCACCGGTCTGCACGATCAGCACGTCGCCCTCACGGAGGTGGATGCGGGGCCGCAGCTCGTGCCAGTCTTGCGAGACGAAGAAGGGGCGTCTGTCGAATTCGATGCGACCGGATTTGATATGGGTGCCCTGGATATAGCGGATCCCTGTCTCGACGAGGATGTCCCGCGTCGGGCCGACGAATCCGTTCGTCAGTTGTCGAAGCGTCCGCCCCAACAGGATCAGCTTCCACCCAGTCGGCAGGTGGGATCCGTAATCCTCGAAGGCATGAGGGATGTGGAGTCCATGCCGGGTCAAGGCCATGTCGACAACTGATGCTCGCCGCTCCCGCAGCAGGTCGACGAGCCGCTGCTGCTCCTCGATGAGCGTGTCGATCCGGGCGGTCTCCCGGTCCAGGAAGTCGGCGATGGCGCGCTGCTCGGAGAGGGGCGGCACCTGAAGCTTGAAACTTCGCACCTTGTCTTGGTTGATATTCGGCTGTCCGCCCCCGGACGCGTCGAGCAGCAGCCGTGGTCGCCCGGCCTGCAAGCCGTAGAAAACGAACCGCACGTCGGTGTCTTTGGGGCAAGACAGTGCGCAGCAAGCCTGGTTGGATGCTGCCGCCACGGCGAGGATCGCCATTCGGCCGATCGTGGCCCCATACATTGCGATCAGCAACGAACCGGTTGGGTGAACCTTCAGCGCCGAATAGGACTTGATCGCCTCGGGGCGAACAGCTTTGGTGGTAGTGCTGATCGGCACTTCTCGCAGCTCACCGGTCGTCACCCAGGGGATCGTTGTGTCGTCGGGTTCGACGATGTCTTCGGGTGCGGGTGTTGTCCCGCTGCCCGTCACCTCGAACAGCCACGAGATCCGCTTCCAGCTCCAACCGCGCGGGAGGTCGGACGCCGGGTCCTGACCGAGGGTGCTTGGGGCAATCACCGCTCCACCTCTCGCAGCAGGTCCATGATCTTGGCGACCTGCTTCTCCAAATCCGCGTCGATCTCGGCGAGCGGCCGTGGCGGCACGTACTTGTAGAAGTGTCGGGTGAAGGGAATCTCGTACCCCACCTTGGTCTTCGCCGTGTCGATCCACGCGTCGGGTACGTGCGGGAGGACCTCGGCGTCGAAGTAGGCCTTGATCGTCTCCGCACGACCGGCATCGCCGTCGGTGTTGCCGCCGTAGGTGAACGGGACGTTCTCGGTGTCCCTCAGCTTCGGGTCCGGCTTCGGGTTGCCCTTCCGGTCCGTCGAAACCTTCCCCGTCTCGGTCCGCAGCGGCCGCTCCACCGTTACCGTCCAGTACCCGAAGTCGTTGGCGGTGAACACCTTCGAGTACTCGGGGTCGGCCTCATCGAATGCGTCGTACAGGCTGAGGATCCGGTCCCGCGCGCCGGCGTCGAGCTCGCGGTTCTTCGCTCCCAAGCTTTTCCGCATCTTGGTCCAGAACGACGTGGCGTCGATCAGCTGCACCTTGCCGGCCCGCTCCGGACGCTTCGTGTTGTCCAGGATCCAGATGTACGTGGCGATGCCCGTGTTGAAGAACATGTTCGTCGGCAGCGCGACGATCGCCTCCACCAGATCGGACTCGAGGAGCCACTGGCGGATCTGCGACGGCCCGGATTCGGCGGCGCCGTTGAACAGGGGCGAGCCGTTGAGGACGATGCCGGCGCGGCCGCCGCCGTCGTGCGCCGGCCGCATCTTGCTGGCCAGGTGAGACAGGAACAGCATCTGCCCGTCACCGATGCCCGGAAGCCCGTGCGAGAAGCGTGATGTCGTCGCCAGTGACTCCTTCTTCACCGACTCCTGGGAGGCCTTCCAGTCCACGCCGTACGGCGGGTTGGACATACAGAAGTCGAAGGTCCGGTCGAAGAAGAGGTCGTCGGCGAGGGTGTCGCCGAGCTTGATGTTCCCGGCGTCCTGCCCCTTAGCGATCATGTCGGACTTGCAGATCGCGTAGGACTGATCGTTGATCTCCTGCCCGTACAGCCGCAGCCGGGCACCCGGGTTCCGCTCCAGTAGCCGTTCCTCAGCGACGGAGAGCATGCCGCCGGTGCCGGCGGTGGGGTCGTAGATGGTCCGCACGGTGCCCGCTTCGAGCAGGGCCGCGCTCTCCTCGGCGAACAGCAGGTCCACCATCAGCCGGATCGCATCGCGCGGAGTGTAATGCTCGCCGGCCTCCTCATTGGAAGCCTCCGCGAACTTGTAGATCAGATGCTCGAACAGGTCGCCCATCTCGGCGTTGGACACCACGTCCGGATGCAGGTCCACCTCGGCGAACTGCGACACCACCAGGTACAGCCGGTTCTTCTCGTCGAGGGTCGCGAGCTCGTTCTCGAACTTGAACCGCTCGAAGACGTCGATGTTGGCGGAGAACCTGGTGATGTATTCCATCAGGTTGGCGCGCAGGCCCTCCGGGTCCTCCAGCAGCGTCTTGAAGTCGAAGGCGCTGGTGTTGTAGAACGCCAGGCCTGTCTTGCGTTTCACTTGCACGTTTAGGGCGCCGCCGGTGTAGTTCTCGGCGAGCGCTCGTACCTCGTCGCGGGTGGGTTCGAGGATGCAGTCCAGGCGGCGGAGGATCGTGAAGGGCAGGATCACGCCGCCGTATTGGTGCGGTTTGTACACGCCGCGTAGCTGGTCGGCGATCCCCCACACGAAGTTACCCAGCTTGCTCAACCCACTGTCCTCCTAAAACTGTGCTCACCGCGCTGCTCGCACGAGTGTGACACCCCACTTCCAGCGCTGTGCCGGTTCACCTGTCGCTGCCGATCGCAGCGTCGTAACGCACACGTCAGCCCACTAAAGTTCTAGCGCGGGCGCGAGCTGATCAGGGTCTACCGATTCGGGTGGCGGTGGCACATCGACCTCCAGCGCATCGGCGTTGATGCCGAGCATCCACGCCAGGGTGCACTTGTGAAGCGCGCCGTCGGCGATGAGATCGGTGTGGGCGTTCTGAAGCTTGATGGGGAAGCGCCGGGTGGCGGCTTGGTCGATCCGCGCGGCGATCTGGCGCACTGCATCGGGATGCTGGCCAGTCCAGTGCCGGCGCAGCAGCTTCGGTGTGTTCAGTGCCAGCGCCTCGCTGATCGGTGCGGGCACCTCGATGTTAAGGCGCCCTAACCGCCGTCTGAGCGTGTCCGTGGACACGCCGAACGCCCAAACGAGGTCTCCGAGTTCGGGCAAAGCCAGGGCGTCCCAATCGACGTTGTAAACCTCTCGTGCCGGCAGCAGCAGTTCCGCCGCAAAAGCGTCCGCGATTGCCTCGTGGCTGTCCCACTCCGCCCGGCTGAGGTTCTCGGCGTGATGATCCGCGACGAGATGGCCGAGTTCGTGTGCCAGTGACCAGTTCTCGCGGAACCAATTACCTGTTGCCGGCAAGACGATGACTTTGCGTGTGCCGACCCGGAACGAGTGCGCGGTCGATACCTCGGCGACCCGGATGACATCGACATCCAGCGCGGATTCGAGGCGGTCGGCGAAGTCCCGCGCGAAGTCCGGTCCCAGTGCAGCGCGGATGCTGTGGACCTCGGCCGGCAACGTGCACACGGCTGGGTTCCAGGCCGCGAACGCCTGTCGGTAGGCCAGGTGAACGTCGTCGATGACACGCTGGTCGTCCGTGCGCCCGGGTACATCACGCTCGCCAGTGGCGTGGTGATAGTCGTGACGGGCCGTCACGACCAGGCGGTGCGGATCGGGCCTGCCGGTGATCAGCCACCGCACCCCAACGTTGAGGACGTCGGCAAGCTGGGCTAACTCGACCGAGGAGAATGCTCGTTGCCCGCGCAGCGACTTGGACAGCTTCTCTTCGGATAAGCCAATCTGCGCGGCAACCTGTGCGTGGGTAGTGGTCGCTGGGATGCTCTCGGCAACGCGTCGGGCGATAGCGTCCTGGCTCATGCATCCCCGCTACGTGCGAAGTTACGCAACCGCATCGCGGTGGCGATCGTTTATGGGACGTCGTCTTTCGTGTCGACCGCGTTCGATGCGGCCCGCCGCTGTGCTAATAGTGCGTGCACGCCGTCAGAGCGGACATGTCCCGCTGGCACCTCGCGGCCTTCGAGTTTCATCGACGCAGCAGTGGCACGAGCGGCGGCCTTCTCGATGACACTCTCGGCGATGAACGCGGCATCGGTCCCGGAGGCCGTGTCCGTCGGATCCACCGGCACGGGAGTGGGCGACTGGTCCACAAGACTCAGGCTACGGCGTCAGCGACGAACAGGATGAAACCCGGCCCCAGTCGGGGATGTGACCTACCGTGTCGTCAATGCTGTTGCCGCGTTCGTCCCGCACGATGTGCGGGACGGGCCCGCCCGGGTGATTCATTGTTCGCCAGCTGTTGTCGGCGGGCGAGTCAGCCGGCGGAGGGGCGGTCGGTTTCCGCAGCGGTACCGTCGCCGACACCGACTTTGAGAAATTCGTCAGGCGAGACATCAAGGGCCGCTGCCAGATCGAACAAGCGCTCGTAAAGCAAACCACTTTTGCCCAGTTCAACGTCGACCAGCAGGTTTCGCGAGAGGCCCGAGCGAAGCGCGAGCGCCTCCTGGGTGAGGCCGCGACTGGTGCGGATCCCGCGAATTCGCTGCCCGACGAGGATGCGGGCCCGCTCCCAGATGGCGACGCGCTCAGGATCTGATTGATCTCGGGGTTTCGGCACCCAACCAAGTAGTGGCATCCGACCACTAAAGGTCTGCCAAGCTAGCTTGGCAGCAGCATCTATACTTGCCCTCGCCACAAGGAAGGTGAGGTGACGCATGGACGAAACGGCCAGCCCAAAGAAACGGCGCCGCGGATCCGAAACGCGACAGCGCACCGATACCCTGACTCTCCGATTGCTGCCCGCTGAAGGCGCAGCTCTGCGCATGTTGGCAGAACAGCACGGGCACGCCAGTCGCCAAGCGTTGATACTCGCTGAGCTCCAACCACTCATTGCCGCCTCGGTGCAAGCGTCGTCATAATCGGCTTTCTTGAGGCACCTTCCGGCGATGGTTGGGCTCGCCGCTGCCGCGACCGATGACAGCTATCGCCCGATTCGCGCTTCATATACGTGAAAGGCAGCCACGACACGCTCCCCGTGGTCGGTCAGTTGCATGGGTCGGCCACGCTCGGCACGTATGAGCAGCTTCGCGTCGAGTTCACGCTCGATGCGATTGATCTGGTTGACCAACGTGAATTGGTGGATGCCCAGCTTGTCCGCGGCCGCGGTCAGCGTGCTGAAGTTCGATGCCGCGACAAATCGCTCCAGTCGCTCTCGCCCGCCCAAACCGGCCAGCGCCGGCCTCAGCAGTTCCGGCGCGCTGGCGGCGTTATCTGCGTCGCCGAGGGCGGAACTATGGCTGGGGCCGCCGCGAGCACGCAGCGGGATGTCGTGCGTCTTTGCCCATCGAGCCATGTTCGCGGTACTCATGCCGGTTTCCTTCGCGAGATCGGGGAGCGTCCGGCGCTTGATGACGTATTGGTCGTGCAGCCAGTCGCGTTCGATGATCGTGCGTGCCCTCAGGCCGGGTTCACGAAGTGCCAGGTCGTAGTCGCGGGCGATCCGGCCGATGACCGCGCGGCTGACGCCCACGGATTCGGCGATGTCGCGTAAAGACATGTGCTGACGTTCATAGAGTTCGCGAAGTCGCTCTCGCGGAAGAGCCGCCTTCGCTGTGACGTATGCCCGGTTGTACGGAGTCGCAGACCGCGCCGGCGGCGATGCCGGGTGGGTCTGCAGCAGATAACGCACCATGTCAAGGTTGGTGTTCAAGCACTTCGCGGCGGCGCCCAGCGGGATTCGGTTGGTCGTGACGACGCGGTGGAGGTCCCCAATCTTCACCTTGCCGGGGTGATCTCCGGGTAGGTCGAGTCCGTCGAGTACTGCTGTCGGTGGTTCCCAAACGGATGGTTCGCCTGAGATGCCGTGGTCGGCGAGAAATTCTTGTGCGTGTTCGTCGAGGGCTTGGTCGAGTTCGGTCGTCAGGTATCGCGGAAAGTCGGCGACTTGGGTGCGAAATGCATTGCTGTCGGGGAACATTGACGACACGCTCGCAGGCTGTCCGCTGAGGCGCTCGAACAGCATGCATCGTGCGATCCTGGCTCGGACGGAACGGACTCCCGGGGTGCCGGTGTCGCGGCAGATCTGCGTCCACACTTGGTCGGGCAGAAGCATGGAGTAGTCGAGCCGACGTCGCCGGCGGTAGTCGATTGGGACCTGACGTCCGGCGAGGTAGTCCGCCATGCGGATCACCGCAAGGCGAAGCCCGTCCCGCTGAGCGTGCTTCTCCAGAAGCTGCAGTATGCGCGATAGTGCGTGGCCGTCGATGGGGCTGTCGATCATCGTTGCGGCTTCGTCGAGACTGAGCCGGCTACTCACCAGCAGAAGGCTGCTGGAGAGCGCCGGGCGTAGGTGGCGCTGCTGGCTGTTGGGGATTGCCAATCGAAGCGACCAGGCGGGCCAGAGCATGGTGGGTAGCCATTGGGCAAGCATCGCCGTGCGGCGCTTGTCTGACGTCGGTCGGTTGGGTAAGGCGGTGCCGATGCGATAGCGCAGCTGATCGCTCGGCTTCAGGAGCGGCCCGAGTGCTGCCAGCTGAACTGCGTTCAGTATCGGGGTGGTGTTCTTTCCCCATCCGATGTTTGTTGCGGAGACCGCGGATCCGTGGTCCCGCGACAACGTGACCAGCCAGCGCAGCGAGTCGCCGGCTGCCGAAACATCGTCACGATCCAACGCGTCCATCGCGGCGACGGCGCCCACTGCGGCGGTCGCGGCGCGAGCCGGGGCCGCCAGGCCGGGTTTGGTATCGGCTTGAGCGGGTCCATCGCGGCGAGACGGCCGCTCACCCACAACCCGGTAAGGGATCAAGAGGTCCGGTGCAACGATGCCTGCCAGATCCTCAACGGTGGCGTAGGCAAGTATCCGGCCGGCAACGGCCCGGATGTCCGACAGCACGTTGATGCGCGGCTGCGGATAGAGCCGGTAGATCCCGAACGCCGATGTCTCACTGTCGATCACAGCGTCGATGATCTTCTGGGTGCGAACGACCGCGTGCTCCGTGTCAAATGCCGCCGTCGACGCTGCTGTCAGGTCCGCACCGCATCGCTCGGGAGCACGGCCGACCGCATCACGGGCGGGGTGTGCACAACGACCGGGCTGGGGCACGACGTCGCCTATATGTGTTCGGAGCCGCTGGACCACCCCGCATTCCGGACAAGCGTCCGCCAGCAGGCAGTTGTGCACGGTGCAGGCGAACGTCCAGCCGAGGCGCCAGCTGAGTTGCCATCGTCCGCCTGTCTCTTCGAGGCACTTCGGACAAAAACGTGATCCCCTCGCTCGCCCCCACGGGAAGGTTCTTCTGATGGTCTTGCCATCAGGGCTGATCCGCAATGCCCTCTCCGAATAGTGTTGCAAGACCATTGATTCGAGGACATGGCTACGCAAGGAAGTGGCTACGCTCAGCGACTCAATTTCGTTGGCGGCCGGCCGGAGCATCCATGTGCTGGTGCCCATTTCTTTGCTCGGCTTCAGACCCACTGCGGACAGTAGGTCGGCGTGCATCGTGTTGGTGCGGTAGGCGATCGCTTCAACCCATGAATCCAGTGCCTCGCCGGCAATTGGGGCGACCCGGATTGGCAGCGTCCGCACTGCACTCATCCGGCCTTGCCGATCCTGGTGGTCAGGCGCCGTGATTCGAAGGCTATCTCCAGTTCCTGACGAGCCTTCTCCGAGGCGGCGTCATTCTTGACCAGATCCATCAGCTCGCGCGACAGATACTCGGCTCCACTGCGCACGGCCCGCTGACATCCGCGGTTAATCAGCGTCATCAGCGAGCCTATGTGCCCCGTGCTGCGAGCGAACAGGTAGTCCGACAAGTCGTCTGCAAGCATTCCGGGTCGTTTGTCCGCCAGCACAATCCGCTTCTCCAGCGCGAGAAGCAGCTGGCGCCACTCACGACGGCCTCGGTCGGTCGTCGTCACAAACGGCTGGACATCGAGTTTTGTTGTACGTCTGCCGGTTTGGGCTATCACGGCATCCTCGTACGAATGCCCCTCGGAGAAGAGTCCTCGCGCGGCGAGGCCGACTCCGACGAAGATCAAGGTGACGGGAAACTCATTGGCGATGTACTTGAAATGGTTGCTGATCTCGACTCCGGCGGTGTTGCGCCAGCGCAGAAAGTGGAGGTCGTCGACGATCAGTAGCTTTGTCTCGCACGCAAGCACGCAGTCGAGCGCTCGGTGCGCAAAGTGGGCGGCGTTGCCCTTGGACATCCCGGGGTGGGCGAAGAATGACAGCATGGCGCGGTTGAACTCCACCATCCCTGTGTTCCCAGTCAGTCCCACTCTGCTTACGGGCCACCGTTCGTGGCCATCTGCGGTCTCGCAGCCTTGTTCCTTGATCTCGCGCTTGTGGAATTTCTTGGCGAAGTCAAGCACCGTAGTGGTCTTGCCGAGGCCCGGAAATGCGTCAATGGCCACGGCACCTTTGGCCTTATCACCGTCTTGAACGTTGCTGTCGACGATGTCCCAGAGGTCCTCATGTAGGGCGGCCATCTGTGGGGTGTTGATTGGCCCGAGGTTGGCGTGCCATTCGCGTCGTTGTCGGTTGTAGTCCTCGAACGCATCTTCGCCGAGAGCTTCAAGTTCCTTCCGGGTCAACGGTTCTGGGGTGATCCGGGCAGGTGTGTTGACGAACCGTTGCCAGCCTTCCTTGCGTGCCAAGGTCAGATTGTCCAGCCGGACTTTAGGACCCTGCGGTGCTGCCCTCGTTGCCATCACGCGTCTTCCAGAGCGTCAGCGTAGAAATCGGATTCGGCGTGATCATCGAGGTCTTCGTCGGCATCATCATCGCCCGTTTCGGGATCTGGCTCGTTGATCGCCTGTTCTCCTTCCTCACCTGGCCGAGGCTGCGAGGTGGCCAGCACGCGGGCCACCGATGGCAACGTGGAAACCTCGTCCTGCGGCGCAGTCTCGTCGATCAACGCCGCGTCACGGGAGAGCCTCAACGCTATTCGTCTTTCAGCCAGGGTTGACCCCAGCCCAAGGTTCCAGCGCTCCAAGAGATCCGCGACCGCGAGCCGGTCATCGGGGTAGGTGTACTTCGCGGCGGCGAGCTTGCGCGCGAATTGCAGCGCGTCCTCGCTGAGCGGCATCTCCAACGACGGTGCGTGCTCCCACATCAGGGTGTTCCACCTACGGGTTTCCGGGTCGCGGAAGTAGGTGCGGGTGATGTCGTCAGGGTCGTAGTGAATGGGCCAGCGGCCCTTGGCTTTTCCTTTGTATGGACTGGTCATGTTTCGGTAAGGGTTCAGAGACGGGCCGTTGTAGCGCCGACCGCCGAGTTCGACGCCATAGTGCTGGACTTTCCGGAACTCTGTCTTGAGGAATTCGTACGCCAGATCGCGATCGCGTGGAGTCTCGATGTAGCCGGCACGCGCGATGCCATGTTCGAACATCCGCGCCGGCGACATCCGCAACCCAGGAATATGTGGATCAATCAGGCTGTCGTGCGGCCGGTGGTGATACACCACAGCCACCCATTCGCGGATTATCGCCTCCAGCTCGTTGAGGTAGAAGAACGCCTCCGACTCTGGATCCAGCCCACGGGAATGGACATCTGGGCCCTTGTATCCCGGCAGGGCTTGCAGGAGGTCCTCGCGGATGGTGCGGAAAAACCGCTCTACTGGCCCCTTGTCCCGTCCGGTCCGCAGTCTCGCAGGCTGGATCGAAATGCCCATCCGCTGGCAGACGCTCGTCAAATGTTCGGAAATATAGATCTTGCCGTGATCGATCACGATGGTCTCGGGCACGATCGCCGGCCCGGCCGCGCCGAGTGCGGACCGTTTCATCGCATCGACATCGATTAAGACTGATTTCGGTACGCCGTGCTCAGGCCACACCGCATGCGCTGGCCAGTCCTTGCCAGCAGGCAGGGGCCGATACGACTGATACAGAACTGACGCGGCATCAACCGACTTCGTCGACACAGGCGTCACACGTATCCCGGTGACACAGCGGGTGTACCAGTCCATTCCGATCGTCAGCTCGGCCTGCACCCAACGCAAAGTGATTGGGTCCATTGCAAAGACGTCCAGCCGTGTGGTGTCCATCAGCATGTACTCGCCAGGGCGCGTCGGACGAAGCTTCCCGTACACACCCTCCGGGCGATCAGCGATATCGCGGTTCCTCTTCGTGCTCAGCCGGAACGTCGGATACCGCTTCTCTAGCTCCGCGAGAACCCGGAAAGCTGTTGCACGAGAAGGCTCCTCAACCACGCCTTCGCCAAAGCGTGCGACCGTTCTGGCGTTGGTCCGTGTGATCACCATCGTCTGCGACGGGCGCGACTGATCCGAGTGCTCAATCATCACTTCAACAGCCGTTTCGGCCCACCGCGGATCCACATTCACACCCAGGCCAGCTGTCTTCCGTTCTCGCGTAGACGCCAGACCCGCTTCCCCGTACTGCTGGAACTGCTGCACCCACCGCTCGATGGTGCGCAACCCAGCACCAAGCTCACGCGCTTTGTTTGCGTACCGCCTCGTCAGCGGTACGTCAGCTCGGTACTCCGGCCTCGGCTCCCCGCAGAGCACCAATTCCTCACTACCCGAACGAAACCCAGTGAGAACTTCACGAATGTGCGCCGCTCGCTCGGTGAGCTCGTTTCGCTCGACGTCGCTGAGCTGAGCAAGGACGACGCTGGCCAGCTCGAAGTCGTCATCACCAGACGGCCCGTCGGATTCCGGGATCACTCGCGTGCCGTCCGACCTGAGAAGTTCGTTGAGTCGAGCCCGGATGTACACCTTCTTCGACATGCCTTTCAGCACGACTTCCATTCCTGCCTGACCGGCGTGGACCTCGACGACCTGCACCAACTCCCCGTCGTGCAGAAGCCGGGTGCCGACGCCAATCCGAACCGCCGAAGAGGTCATGCCGGCAGCCTCAGTTGTGTCCGTCCGCTGAGCGGCATCGTCACGTCGATTACCAGTTCCTGTCGCCAGAGAAGGTGCAGCACAGCAGATTTAACGTGGGATAGCGGTTCGCCTGGCAGACACTGGAGCGCCTCTGCCAACGATGCGCCGTCCAGATTCTTCTCCCGCAGTTGCGCTAAAAGCTCCGACCGGAACAGCCACTCGCGGCGGTATCCCGCAAGGAAACGAACGTTGGCCAATTCCACGGCGACGGGTTCGGTCGCCACTTCATAGCGCCAGCCACGTGCCTCAACAAGTCCACGAGTCCACTCGAATGTGAAAGCCACTTTGGGATCCGCGAGACGGTGTGCGGGTTTCACGTCCACAACGACGGGGCCAGTATCCGTGATTAGCAAGTAATCCGGGATGTGCTTGCGTGGCTTACGATCAATCGAAGTTCGGAGCAGGAACGGTTGGGCGACGATCTGCCGCACACTGATGTCGAAATCGGCAAACAGTAAGCGCGCCAACTCAATTCGCGATTCATAGATGACATGGCTACCTAGCGTGCTCGACCAATAGGTACCCGAGTAATGCTTCTGTCCGCGGTGCCACCGAAACGTCCGCCACGGCGCCGCGTTCGCAAGTTCGTCGATCCCAGCCGAAGTCCACTCCCGCGCAACCTCACTCAGGTCGTCGGCACGTCGATAAGAGACAGACACACTCGACGCCTTGTCTTCACTGCGGCCCATGGCGATCACCTCGGCCCTGCAATCGGATCAGACACCTTTGGTGACCTGATCGTCACATAGCCATCGGCGCAGGCTTTGGATTGAACAGCCCGCGTGTCTCACGAACTTGGCGGATCCGCCAACACTCCGCCATCACCCGTGAGATTCCGCCACGTTCCGTGAGACCCTACAGCTGCCGAGAACTACCTCGCCATATTCGTGAACCGCGAGAAGTGAAGCTGGTGTGCCACAGTGATATTCGCGGTCGGGCCGTTACGGTGCTTGCCCAGGATGATGTCGGCTTCACCACCGCGCGGGTCGTCGCGGTCGATGGAGTCCGGGCGGTGCAGCAGCATGACCATGTCGGCGTCCTGCTCCAGCGATCCCGACTCACGAAGGTCCGACACCTGCGGGCGCTTGTCGGTGCGCTGTTCGGGACCACGGTTCAGCTGGCTGATGGCGACCACGGGAACCTCGAGTTCCTTGGCCATCAGCTTCAGCGACCGCGAGAACTCCGAGACTTCCTGCTGCCGGGACTCGAACTTCTTACCCGAGGTCATCAGCTGCATGTAGTCCACGACGATGAGCCGCAGGTTGGCTTTCTGGTGCAGACGGCGGGCCTTGGCCCGGATCTCCATCATGGTCAGGTTCGGCGAGTCGTCGATGTAGAGCGGCGCCTCGGAGATCTCGCTCATGCGGCGGGCCAGCTTGGTCCAGTCGTCGTCACTCATGCGACCCGAGCGCATGTCACCGAGCTTGATCTTGGCTTCGGCCGAGAGCAGTCGCATGACGATCTCGGTCTTGCTCATTTCCAGCGAGAAGATGACGCTGGCCTGCTGGTGCTTGATCGAGCAGGACCGCATGAAGTCCAGCCCGATCGTCGAATTGTGCGTCGGCACCATCGACCGCCCGGCCAGGTACAGGTGGGCCGGGTTGTCGACCTCGACACAGCGCACCGGCACCGATTCCACCCGGCGCACATCGGTGATCGTCACGGGCCGCGTGAGCACCGCCAGCCCGCCGGCGGTCAGTGCCGGCTCGAGGCGGTCAGCGCCGGGCCGCAGGGTCGCGGTGGTGACGATGCCGCGGCCGGTCGGCCACTGGTGCGACGCGTCGGCCACGATGGTGGTGCCGTCGGACAGGTCGATCTCGTAGCACGGGCGCTCCTCCATGACGGGAGTCGCGGCGACCACGCGGGTGGGTTGACCGTTGGCGTCGATCAGCTCGTCGCCCACCGAGACATCACCCATGGTGGTCCAGCCACCGGGCGTGGGCAGCGGGGTGTCGAGCGCCAGCGCCTTACCGACACCGGGGCGCGCGGCCACGATGATCATCTGGCCCGGGTGGAGACCGTTGGTGATCTCGTCGAGCTCGGTGAAACCGGTCGGGATACCGCGCGAGATACCGCCCTGGGACGCGATGGCGTCGATCTCGTCCATGGTGGGCTGCAGCAGCTCCTCCAGGACGGTGAAGTCCTCACTGCTGCGGGTCTGGGTGACGTCGTAGATCTCGGCCTGCGCGCGGTCCACGAGGTCGGCCACATCGGCACCCTCAGTGCCCGCGTAGCCGTACTGCACGACGCGCGTGCCGGCCTCGACGAGGCGGCGCAGCGTGGCCTTCTCCGCCACGATGCCGGCGTAGAAGCCGGCGTTGGCCGCGGTGGGCACCGTGGAGATCAGGGTGTGCAGATACGGCGCGCCGCCGATGCGCTTGAGCAGTCCGCGACGGTCGAGTTCGGCGGCGACCGTGACGGCGTCAGCGGGCTCACCCCGGCCGTACAGATCGAGGATGGCGTCGTAGATGTTCTGGTGCGCGGGGCGGTAGAAGTCGCCGGGACGCAGGCGCTCCAGGACGTCGGCGACCGCGTCCTTGGACAGCAACATGCCACCGAGGACCGACTGCTCGGCAGCCATGTCCTGCGGCGGTTGACGGCCGAAATCCTCGCTGGGCGGCTCCTCCATGTCGGAACGACCCAGGTCGTCAGCGACAGCCACGAAGCGCTCCTCCTCCCCGAAAATCGATGTCAAACAAACGTTCGAACGAGCTACCTGTGACCGTACTTCACCGCCCCGACAAGTCGGACCCGCAAGCCACTCACCTGTCGCGCGACGCATCACGCTAGACGTTGCTGGAGCCTCCCGAAACCACCCCTGTTGATAACCCTGGGGATGAAATGTGGAAAGACGTGGACAACGATGTTGACGGGTTGGGGAGAACTTGTGGAATACCAGCGGGTAAATTCCCAACCCTGCAGGTCAACAGCCTATATATCGCCTGTGAGCCTGTGTATGAGAATTGGTGCGGCGTGTCGTGCCGGGTAGCCATCTCGGGCGTGTTGTGTTGCGTACGCGTGGCAGAAAAGGGCCGCGTAGGTTAACAGCCGGCGTAGATCACTGTTTGCAGATTGGCGTAAAAAATTCGCCCACTGTCAACAGAAAACGCCCGGGCGAAGCCAAAGATTGACTCCACCCGGGCGTTCTGCTGTTTGAGCTACCGGGTGCCTATCCGGCGACGACAGCCAGCGACACCGGCACGTTGACCGACGGGTGCAGACGCACCGCGATCTTGTGGGTGCCGACCGACTTGATGTGCGCCTTGGGCAGCTCTACGGTGCGCTTGTCGAGGTTCGGGCCACCGGCCTTCTTGATCGCGGCGACGACGTCGCCCGCGGTCACCGAACCGAACAGCTTGCCGCTGTCGGCACCGGCCTTGACGGCCAGCGACACGGGGCCGAGGGCCTCGATCGCCTGCTTCAGCTCGTTGGCGTGGTCCAGGTCGCGAACCGTCTTGGCGTCACGCGCGCGACGGATCTCGTTGGCCTGACGCTCGGCACCGCGGGTGGCCACGATGGCCAGGCCGCGGGGCAGCAGGTAGTTACGGCCGTAGCCGTCGCGAACCTCAACGGTGTCGCCGGCCGAACCCAGGTGGTCGACCTCAGTGGTCAGAATGAGCTTCATTTTTCTCAGTCCTCCCTATCGAGTCGACGAGCTGAACGGGAGCAACGCAACCTCGCGGGCGTTCTTCACGGCAATGGCGATGTCGCGCTGGTGCTGCACGCAGTTACCGGTGACGCGACGCGCACGGATCTTGCCGCGCTCGCTGATGTAGGTCCGGAGCAGTCCGGTGTCCTTGTAATCGATGGTCTGCGCCTTCTTGGAGCAGAACACGCACTTGCGGGTCTTGACCGGCTTTTCCGGCGCCGGACGCCGCTTGGTGGCCTTGGCCATGTCTTTCTCTTTCTGGGTCTAGCTGGTTGCCCAGCCAATTACGTGGATCAGAAGGGCGGCTCGTCGTCGGCGCCGCCGAACGAACCCGAAGCCGGGGCGCTGCCCCACGGGTCGTCGGCCGGAGCGCCGCCACCAGCGGACTGACGGGAACCCCCGCCGCCGCCGAAGCCGCCACCGCCACCGCCACTGCGGTTGGCCTTGTTCACCTTCGCCGTCGCGTACCGCAGGGACGGGCCGATCTCGTCGACCTCGACCTCCATCACGGTGCGCTTCTCACCCTCGCGGGTCTCGAACGAGCGCTGCTTCAGCCGGCCGGTCACGATGACACGCGACCCCCGGGTCAGGCTCTCGGCGACGTTCTCGGCCGCCTCGCGCCAGATGTTGCAGCGGAGGAACAGCGCCTCCCCGTCCTTCCACTCGTTGCTCTGCCGGTCGAACATCCGCGGCGTCGAGGCCACGGTGAAGTTCGCAACAGCAGCTCCGGACGGCGTGAAACGCAGCTCCGGGTCAGCGGTCAGGTTTCCGATAACGGTGATGGTGGTGTCACCAGCCACGAGATCCTCCTGGGACGGATTGGGTGAATTAGGCGCGAGCCTACGCAAGGCCCGCGACAAATCCGCAGAGCTTCGGTGCTTCTAGTGCTTGTCGGTCCGCAGGACCTTGGTACGCAACACCGACTCGTTCAGGTTCAGCTGACGGTCGAGCTCGTTGACCGTGGCCGGTTCGGCCTTCAGGTCGACAACCGCGTAGATGCCTTCACCGTGCTTGGCGATCTCGTAAGCCAGCCGGCGACGGCCCCAGATGTCCACCTTTTCGACGCTGCCGCCGTCTTTGCGGACGACGTTCAGGAACGTCTCCAGCGACGGAGCTACGGTGCGCTCGTCAAGTGTGGGGTCGAGAATGACCATGATTTCGTATGGACGCATGTGGAACCCATCACCTCCTATGGTCGTATCGGCCACGGCGTGTTCCGTGGCAGGAGGGTCGCCTGCGTCGGCAACCGGGTTAGGTTACCCGAAGAGCCCCTGAGCTGCGAAATCGGCGCTCGGAAGAGCTGTCCTGACGGAGGCGTCAAGCTCGCTAGGCTGGGTGGACGATCATTGTCGGCGAGGGGGACGCATGACGTATCCGCAGGGGCCGTATGGCCAGGGGTATCCGGGGCAACCCGGCCACCCGCCGCAGCCGGGTTATCCGCAGGGTTATCCGCCCCAGCCCGTCTACCAGCAGGGATACCCGCAGGCGGGCGGGTATCCGGGGGCGTATCCGGGCGGTTTTCCGCCTGCTCCCGTGCCGCCCGCGTCGACTGGCGGGATCGGTGGAGTCATCGCGGGCGTGCTGGCGATCATGGGCGGACTGCTGCATGGGGGCCTCGGTGCCATGGCTTTGGTGGAGTCCCTCACGAAGGAACCGGGCCCGTTCGCCACCCGCTCTCCGGCACACGTCGGCCACCTGTTCCTTGGGATCTCGGTCGTCGGCGGTCTGCTCGTCCTGGCTGGGGGCTTCATGCTGCTGTCGCGCAAGCCGGCCGGTCGCTGGCTCATCGGCGTCGGATGCGTGCCGATCTTCGCGTTCGGACTGGGAGCCTTCCTGGGCGCAAATGCGGACGGGGATAGCACCGTCGGGGCGGTGATCACCCTCCCGATCATGATCTTCTCGGTGGCGACCGTCGTATTCACTTTCCTGCCCTCGACCGGCCGATGGATACGGGCGAAGCGGAATCCCATTGCGCCGCAGCCGTATCCGTACTATCCGCCGCCTCAGGGCTGAGCGAGGGGGAAGCATGACGTATCCACAGGGGCCGTACGGCCAGGGATTTCCGGGGCAGCCCGGCCACCCGCAGCAGCCGGGGTATCCACAGGGCTATCCGCCGCAGCCCGTCTACCAGCAGGGATACCCGCAGCCAGTTGGTTATCCGGGCGGGTATCCGCCCATGCCACCGGCTCCGCCAAGTGGCGGCACAGCGATCGGTGCGGCAGTCCTGTCGATCCTGGGTGCGCTGGCGAATGGCGGCATGGCTCTAGCTGGTTTCTCCTCGATCGCCCGGATCAGAAGTGAGTCCGCCGCTTCCTTCCCTGGCGGGACGTACGCACTCGCAATCGTCTTCGTCGCGTCGGGCTTGGTCGCCGCCTTGTTGCTCATCGTGGGCGCGACGATGTTGTTCATGCGGAAGATGCCCAGCCGCTGGCTCATCACCGCCGGATGCGCACTGGTCATCGGCGGGACAGTGATCAGCTACGGGTTGCATAACGCCATCTCGGAATACGAAGGCGGTCCCCGACTTGGCTTCCTAGGCCTACTCTTTCCGATCCTGACGATGGTGTTGGCACTGCGACCCTCGACGGTGGCCTGGATTCAGGCCAAGCGCACTCCCGTTGCGCCGCAATACTTTCCGCAGTACCCGCCGTACCAGGGCTGAGTGGACCAACCCGGCGCCAGAGGGAAAACATGACGTACCCGCAGTACCCGCAGCCGGGCGCCTACCCCGCCCTGCCGGCGGTGCCGGCCCAACCGAGCGGTGGCACCGCGATCACCGCCGGCGTGCTGGCGGCACTCGGCGGATTGCTCAGCCTCGGCATCACCGCCGTCTCGCTGTTCTTCCTGATCGTCATCGCGTCGATCGGCAGTAATTTCGACCGCTCTGATCTCGAGTTCCTCGACAGCATCTTCGGCATCCTCGCCATCGGAATGGTCGCCATGGTGATCATCGGGCTCGTACTCGGCACGGTGCTGAGCGTGTTGCTCATCGCCGGCGCAGTGCTGCTCTTTCGCCGCAAGATGCTCGGCCGGTGGCTCGTGGTGAGTGGATGTGCGGTGGCCATCGTGAGCAACCTGATGACCGCCGTGTTCACCACCGCGGTGACGGCGGATGACTGGTACTCGCCCGAAGGTGTCGTCAGCGCCGTTGTCGGCCTGGCATTTCCGATCACCACGATGGTCCTGGCGTTGCTGCCGTCAACCACCGCGTGGATACAGGCGCCCCGCAATCCGGTTGCGCCACAGTGCTTTCCGCAGTATCTGCCGCCGTATCAGGGCTGAGTCCGAGGGAGAGCGCGCGGACGCCGCGAGCGTGCAGCCAGCGCGCCGCGCCGGCGACTTGCGTGATCTGTGTGCACGCTCGCGGCGGCAGCCCCGGTGTGCACGCTCGCGGCGGCAGCCCCGGCGGCCGCGAAACCTAGGCCTCGGCCGTCTTCTTGATCGCCGCGAGTGTCACCGGGATGCCTTCCTTCGCATACTTCGAGCGGAGTGCGATCTGGGCTTCGGCATCGTCGCCCCAGCGCCCGTGGAAGCCCTCGATACCGGCCGGCAGGAACTCCCACGACTGCGTCAGTCGGGTGCCACCGTCGACGGGATCGAGGGTGAAGCCCCAGCGCACCCAGCCGCCGTTGACCTCCCAGAAGAACTCGCGGCCGGGCTCGGCGACGACCACCTGGCTACGGGTCTCCCAGGTCCGATCGGCGGTTTCGTTGCGGCCATTGAACCAGGCGCCGGCCACCGGGCCGCCGTCTTCGTCCTCCCACCAGCACTCTTTGCACTGCGGGCTCCACTTACCCATGTTGGTCACATCGGAGACCAGGGCGTAGAGCGTCTCGGGATCGGTGTCGACGACGACGGAGTCAGAAAAGGTCAGATCGGTCACGTCTCGACCCTGCCACCGCGCGCGACGGAACGCAGCCCATTTATGCCGTCGGCGCCAGCTCCGGTTCGGGGTCCGGATCGGGCTCGTCGACGGCGATCGGACGGGGCCGCAACCGGGCGGGCAACCAGCGCGGCGAATTGTCGCCGGCCTCGTCGAACACGCCGCCCGACGGATCGTCCACGCGTCCGCCCCAGCGGACCAGATCCATCTCGGGTCGGTAGATGGCGCGAACAACCAATGCGCACAGGCCGATCACCGCGATGTCGCGCAGCAACACCGTCGTGGTGAAGAACTGTTCGGGCAGTCCGAGTTTGGGATCGCCATAGAGGTACAGCATCCGCGGAATCCAGATCAGCGCGTCGATGGTCATCCACGCCAACAGGATTCGACGATGCGGCAGCGCCAGCGCGGCCAACGGCACCAGCCACAGCGAGTACTGCGGGCTCCACACCTTGTTGGTCAGCAGGAACGCCGCGACGACGAGGAACGCCAGCTGCGCCAGTCGCGGCCGCTGCGGCGCCGTCCACGCGACGTAAGCGATTGCCGCACAACACAAGACGAACAGCACCGCCGTGACGGTGTTGAGTACCGTCGGCGGTTCCCAGAATCCGAGGTTGGTGTCGAAACCGCCCCAGCCGGTGAAGGACTTCACGACGTTGTAGAGCGAATCCATGTCGTCACCGCGGCGGGTGTTGAGCCGGAAGAACTCCGACCAGCCGCGCGGGAACATCACCATGATCGGCAGGTTCACCGCGATCCACGTGACCAACGCGGTGATCGCGGTCTTGGCCACCGGCCGCCACTTGCCGGTCCGCACCGCCAGCATCGCCAGCGGGATCAGCAGCAGCAACGGATACAGCTTCAGCGCCACCCCGACGCCGATGAGCAGGCCGGTCACCACCGGTTTTCGGCGGGACCAGGCCAGCATGGCGCCGGCCGCGCATGCGGTCGCGAGGGCGTCGAAGTTGGTGAACGCCTGGAAGATCAGGATCGGCGACCCGGCGACCACCGCGGCGTCCCACGGGCGCCGGCCGGACATGAGCATGGTCGCCCAGACGGTGGCCATCCACGCCAGCGCGAGCCCGAACGCCGAGACGTTGAAGAACATGATCACCTCGGCGACCACCGGCATCCGGACCAGCTTGGACAGCGCCGTGTACGTCTTGGCCACCGACATGGCCGCGTACTGGTACATGCCGGTCAGCACCGGATACTCCATGTAGCGGATCGCGCGGGTGCCGTCGTACTGGACGCGCGGCTTCTGCGCGCTGTCGGTCTCGATCCAACTGGACTTGTACGGGAACTTGCCCAGGTTCAGCAGCTCCGCGGTGTACAGCGGCACGGTGTCCGAGTAGCAGAACTCGTAGTAGGCGCGCTGGTTCTGCCAGTTGGCGACGCGCTGATCGGCGGTACCCGTGCCCGTCGTCACCAGGCACGGCGCCTTGGTCGTGTAGCCCAGCCCGAGGAACACCAGCGCGATGATCAGCAGCACCCGGAACGGGGTGAGGAACGGCGCCCGGCCGATCATCGCGTGCCGGCCCACCGGCCCGCCCACGACACCGGACAGCGCCGCACCCATGACGTCGGTCCGGCTGGGCAGGTCGCGGTCGTCGGCGCTGCGCAGGTCCCGGGCCAGCCGGGCCGGCGAGACCGTCGGGACGCCGGACTCGTCTGGTTCGTCGACCGTCACGGCGGCGGCGGGGGGCCAGGCTGGTTCGGGTCGCCACCACCGGGCGGCGGGGGCGCATCCTGGTGCGGGGCCACCTGCATGGTGGTCGGCGGACCGAACGGGATCGTGATGCCCGGAGCGACGACGAGCGTCGGCTGGACCACCGTCTCGGTCGGTGCGCCCGGCGGCGGACCCTGCTGATCATCCGGCGTCGGCGGCTTGACCACCGGCGGCGCCTGCGGCACGCCCGCGTAGCCGCCGATGGCGGTGGGCTTGGGGAACGACTCGTTGTCGGTGCCCTTCAGCGCACCGTCCATCGTCGACTTCCAGATGTCCGACGGCAGCCCCGAGCCGTACACCGGACCGCCACCCTTGTTCACCAGTGGCTGCGTCCCGCTCGTCGTGCCGACCCACACCGCGGTGGACAGCGACGGCGTGTAGCCGACCATCCATGCGTCGCGGTTGGCGCCGGTGTCACCGAGCTGCACCGTGCCGGTCTTGGCCGCGGACGGCCGGCCACCGGCCAGGTTGTGGCCGCGCGAGTAGCCGGCGATGGGCTGCATCGCCGAGGTCACGTTGTCGGCGACGGCCTTCGGGATCCGCTGCTCACCCGAGTTGTCCTGGGACGCCGCGTCGAACAGCACCTGCCCGTCGCCGTTGACGACCTTCTGCACGAAGTGCGGCTTGTGGTACTCGCCGGACGCCGCCAGCGTCGCGTAAGCGGACGCCATGTCCAGCGCGCGGCTCTGGTACTGCCCCAGCACCACGCCGTTGTTGGGCGGACCGCCCTTGCCGTCCTCGGACAGCGTGTGCTCGACGCCCGGGAAGCTGTCGGCGACACCGGCCTTGTGCGCGGCATCGGCGACGTCCTGCGCGCCGTGCTTGAGCTTGAGCATCAACCGGTAGTAGCTGGTGTTCAGCGACCGCTTGAGCGCCTCGGCGATGCTGCAGGTGCCGCAGCCCTCGCCCTCGACGTTGGTGATGTTGATGCCGTTGACGGTCACCGGCGAGCTGTCGACCTGGTACCCCAGCCCGATGCCCTGCTCGAGGGCCGCCACCAACGCGAAGACCTTGAACGACGAACCCGTCGGCAGGCCGGCCTGCGCGAAGTCGAAGCCGTTGGCGTCGGAGCCGCCGTAATACGCCTTGATGCCGCCGGTGTGCGGATCGACCGACACCACCGCGGCCCGCATGTCGTCGGCCTGGCCGTCCAGGTACTTCGACACCGCGTCCTCGGCCGCCGATTGCGCCTTCGGGTCGATGGTCGTGGTGACCTGCAGCCCCTCGGTGTTCAGCGCCTGCTCGTTGATGTTGAAGATGCTCTGCAGCTCCTTCATCACCTGACGCTGGATCAGGCCGTTGGGTCCTTCGGTCTGGTTCGCCTGGCGCGCCTGCTCCGGCGGCACCGTGGCCGGGAACTGCTGCTGTGCGCGGTCCTCCTTGGACAGCGCGCCCATGGTCACCATGCCGTCGAGCACCCAGTTCCAGCGCTCGGCGGCGCCTTCCGGGTCGACGGCCGGGTCGAGGGTCGACGGCCGCTGGATCAGTGCCGCGAGCAGTGCGCCCTCGGCCACGTCGAGCTGCTCGACGGGTTTGCCGAAGTACGCCTTCGACGCCGCGCCGATGCCGTAGGTGCCGCGGCCGAAATAGATGATGTTCAGGTACGACTGCAGCACTTCGTCTTTCGACCACTGCCGCGACATCTTGGTGGCGATCACCAGTTCCTTGGCCTTGCGGACCAAACCGCCCACGCCGGAGCGGGCGTCACCGACCAACGCGTTCTTGACGTACTGCTGCGTGATGGTCGACCCACCCTGCAGGTCGCCACCGAAGATGTTGTTCTTGAACGCCCGCGCGAAGCCGGAGAACGAGAAGCCCGGGTTGGTGTAGAAGTCCCGGTCCTCGGCGGCCATCACCGCGTTGCGGACGTGCACCGGAATCTGGTCGATGTTGACGTCGACGCGGTTGCCTTCCGGAGGCACGAACTTCGCGAGCTCGCTGCCGTCGCTGGCCAGGATGGTCGACACCTGGTTGGTGCGGATGTCGCCCGGCTTGGGGATGTCGACGATGAGGTACGCCATCGCGAAGGTGACGATCGGCAGCACCAGCAGCACCACGGCGCCCGCGTAGCAGATCCGGCGGAACACCTTCCAGTTCCACTTGAACTGCGGCAACTTCGGACCGCCGGAGCTGCCACCACTGCCGCCGCTCCGCGGGGGCGGCGGTGGCGGCGACTTCGGTGGCGGGTTCAGGCCCGCGCTCATGCCGACCGGGGCCTGGCCCGGGCGCTTGGTGCCATCGAGGGCAGCCTTCACGGCGTCGATCGGATCCCGCAGCCGCGCATCGTCGGCCTTGCCGACGGGCGGCAGGATCATGGTGCGCCGGTCGTCCGGCGGCACGGGTCCGGGGCGTCCCTGCGGTGCGCCGGCGCCCGGTCCTCTGGTCGCGTCGTTGTCCGATCGGCTGTGGCGCCCAGCCCCGCTCATTCCGTCACTCACTGGCGGTGCGCGCTTTCGAGCGCGCCGCGCGGGTGCCACGAGGCTTCGCCGCCTTCGGGGGACTCGGCGTCCCTAATACATATGACTTGACCAAGTGATTCCAACTGCAAGTGCGGCATACCTCCACCACGTGAACCGCGAATTCGTCGTATTTGGCCGCCAGCAGGACGAGCTCTTCGGTGCTGCGGGCCGAACCCGACACCGCTCCGAGATGATCACCGAAGACCCACGACACCAATGTCAGCGGTTCTTTCCGGCAGATCGGGCACATCACCGAACTGGTACGACCATGAAATTTTGCTGCGCGCAGCAGGTAGGGGTTGGCGTCACACACCTCGGTGACGCCGGTACGGCCCGAGTAGACCTCGGCCAGCAGCGACCTGCGCCGGAGCGCATAGTCGACCACCTGCCGCTGCAATCGCACGTTGACCAGAGTACGTCGGGCACCTGAGCGCCGACGCGTGATGGCGCGCATGTAGCCGGGTTGTAGCCGGCTCGATAGGTGCAGCGGTAAACGGCTTGTGGCCGGGCTCACGCGCGCGCACCACCTGACCTTTACGCTTTCCCGGTGGCCACCGCAGCGACCCGGGCGAAAGACAGCGACCGCAACGACACCTGCCAAATCCTGGACACGGCACTGGCCGACGGCCAGCTGTCCGCCGAGGAGCACCGGCAGCGCGTCGCGGCGGCGACCCGGGCCGTCACGCTCGGCGAACTGCGGTCGCTGGTAACCGATCTGCAGACCGCGAACTCGTCGGTCAAACTGCCGCCGTTGAAGACCGGCGCGGGTCGCGCGGTGCGGTCGACCGGCTGGGGCATCCTGGCCGCCGGTGCCGCGGTGATGCTCGTGGTCGGTATCGCCATCGGCTGGGGCTTCTACGCCGCGCCCGGCCAGTCCCCGCTGACGGCCGCCGAAGACCCGGGCGCCAAGCCCGACGGCGTCGCTCCCGTGGTGCTCACCCCGCCGCGCCAGCTGCAGTCGCTCGGCGGGCTGACCGGGCTGTTCACCCAGATGAAGAAGAAGTTCGGCGACACCACCGGCTACGAGCTGACCATCTACCCGGACTACGCGATCCTCGAGCGCCCCGACCCGGGCGAACCCCGCAGGGTGCTGCGGTACGACTACCGCGGCGGCTGGGACGACCCCGACACCACGACGGTGAGCAGCGACGAACGCGTCGTCGACCTCGGGAAGTTCAACTTCGAGAAGATCACCGGGATCCTGCACGGCGCGCCCGAGACGCTGGGCATCAAGCGCAACGAGATCAACACCGTCTACCTGATCTTCAAGGCCAGCAAGGACACCACCGCCCCGCCGGACACCGTCGCGATCTCGATCTATGTGTCCGGGAAGTTCAACAACAGCGGCTACATCGAGATGGATCCCGAAGGCAATACCAAGCGCATCAACTACCCCGGCTGATTCGCCCTGTGTTCGGCCGGTGTTGACGGCCGCATCCAGCGCCGTTCATCTCCGTATGCGGCGTCGATTGGCCGCGTATATATCGGCGCGATACTATGGCTCGAGGTGTTGAAGCGTCCTAGCGCTCAATATGCGAAGCCGTCAATTCATGTCGGGAGGTGACACTGTGCTGGAGCTGGCCATCCTGGGGCTTCTGCTGGAGTCCCCCATGCACGGCTATGAGCTGCGCAAACGGCTGACCGGACTGCTCGGCGCGTTCCGGGCGTTCTCGTACGGCTCGCTGTACCCGGCGCTGCGTCGCATGCAGGCCGACGGCCTGATCGTCGAAGACGCGGCACCGCTCGGTGCGACGAAGGTGCGTCGCGCCCGTCGCGTCTACCAACTCACCGATGCCGGTAAGCAACGGTTCACCGAACTCGTCGCCGACACCGGCCCCCAGAACTACACCGATGACGGATTCGGTGTGCACTTGGCGTTCTTCAACCGGACTCCCGCCGAGGCCAGGATGCGAATCCTGGAAGGTCGGCGGCGTCAGGTCGAGGAACGTCGCGAAGGTCTGCGCGAGGCGATCGCACGGGCCAGCAGTTCACTCGACCGCTACACCCGGCAGCTGCATCAGCTCGGGCTCGAGTCCAGTGAGCGCGAAGTGAAATGGCTCAACGAGCTGATTGCTGCCGAACGCGTGGCAACTGCCGGACCGACGGTGCCGCCGTCACAAGGCCACGCCGACCAAACCTGAGCGCACGCGCCCCCGGGTGAATGCACTGAAAGAGTAGGAAAAGGAGACCGTCACATGTCTGAGTCGAACGAGGTTCGCGTCGCAATCGTCGGCGTAGGCAACTGCGCGGCGTCGCTCGTCCAGGGCGTGCAGTACTACCAGGACGCCGACGAGAGTTCGACCGTCCCGGGCCTGATGCACGTCAAGTTCGGGCAGTACCACGTGCGCGACGTGAAGTTCGTCGCCGCGTTCGACGTGGACGCCAAGAAGGTCGGCTTCGACCTCTCCGAGGCCATCGGCGCCTCCGAGAACAACACCATCAAGATCGCCGACGTGCCGCCGACCGACGTCATCGTGCAGCGCGGCCCGACCCTGGACGGCATCGGCAAGTACTACGCCGACACCATCGAGGTCTCCGACGCCGAGCCCGTCGACGTCGTGAAGGTCCTCAAGGACGCCAACGTGGACGTCCTGGTCTCCTACCTGCCCGTCGGCTCCGAAGAGGCCGACAAGTTCTACGCGCAGTGCGCCATCGACGCCAAGGTCGCGTTCGTCAACGCCCTGCCCGTGTTCATCGCCTCCGACCCGGTGTGGGCCAAGAAGTTCGAGGACGCCGGCGTGCCGATCGTCGGTGACGACATCAAGAGCCAGGTCGGCGCGACCATCACCCACCGCGTGATGGCCAAGCTGTTCGAGGATCGCGGCGTCACGCTGGACCGCACCTACCAGCTGAACGTCGGCGGCAACATGGACTTCAAGAACATGCTCGAGCGCGAGCGCCTGGAGTCCAAGAAGGTCTCCAAGACCCAGGCCGTCACCTCGAACCTGACCGGCTCGCTGGCCGACAAGGTCTACGACAAGAACGTGCACATCGGCCCGTCGGACTACGTCGCGTGGCTCGACGACCGCAAGTGGGCGTACGTCCGCCTCGAGGGTCGCGCCTTCGGTGACGTGCCGCTGAACCTGGAGTACAAGCTCGAGGTCTGGGACTCCCCCAACTCGGCCGGCATCATCATCGACGCCGTGCGCGCCGCCAAGATCGCCAAGGACCGCGGCCTGGGTGGCCCGATCCTGCCGGCCTCGGCCTACCTGATGAAGAGCCCGCCGGAGCAGGTCGCCGACGACCTCGCGCGCGCTCAGCTGGAAGCCTTCATCGAGGGGTAATTTTCGACGTCAGAGTGGGGGGCCAGGTGAAACCTGGCCGCCCACTTGGCGTTTGGGGCGTCGAGACCGTCGGCCCGGGTTTGTGAGACTGACCACAACTCGCCTTCAAACTGGATCGAGTCCAGAAAAAGCGACTAGTGTGGGGACTCGTAACAGACATCCGATAAACCCGAAGAGAGGTTCTCGTGGCCCTGATCAACAAGAAGATCAAGCCGTTCACCGCGACCGCATACAAGAACGGCACCTTCATCCCCGTGTCGGACGCCGACATCAAGGGCAAGTGGGCCATCTTCTTCTTCTACCCGGCCGACTTCACCTTCGTGTGCCCGACCGAGCTCGGCGACCTCGCCGACCACTACGAGGAGCTGCAGCGCCTCGGTGTCGAGGTGTTCTCGGTGTCCACCGACACCCACTTCACCCACAAGGCGTGGCACGACTCGTCCGACACCATCGGCAAGATCCAGTACGCCATGATCGGCGACCCGACCCTGCAGATCAGCACCAACTTCGAGGTGCTGCGTGAGGACCAGGGCCTGGCCGACCGCGGCACCTTCCTGGTCGACCCCGATGGCGTCGTCCAGTTCACCGAGGTCACCGCCGAGGGCATCGGCCGCAACGCCGCCGAACTGGTTCGCAAGGTCAAGGCCGCCCAGTACGTGCGCAACCACCCGGGCGAGGTCTGCCCGGCCAAGTGGGAAGAGGGCGAAGAGACCCTGGCCCCGTCGCTGGAACTCGTCGGCAAGATCTAGTTCCGCACTGCTGATGACGGTACGGGCCTGGTCCGCCCGGCCCGTACCGCTCACCAGAACTGCTTCACACCAACATCTTTCGGGCCGCAACGGCTCAGCCATTCCGATCTTCGATGGAGTTGATCCGCATGCTCGACACCTCACTCGCCGGCCAATTGAAGTCCCTGCTGGAGCGGCTGACCGTGCCGATCGAGCTGGTGTCCTCCCTCGATGACGGGCCCAAGTCCGCCGAGCTCGCCGACCTGCTCACCGAGATCGCGGCGATGTCGGACAAGATCACCTACACGCGCACCGACGACGACGCCCGCCGGCCGTCGTTCGCCATCCGCCGCACCGGCACCGACGTCGAGGTGCGGTTCGCCGGCATCCCCCTCGGCCACGAGTTCTCCTCGCTGGCCCTGGCGCTGCTGCAGGTCGGCGGCTACCCGTCGAAGGAAGCCCCCGAACTGCTCGAGCAGGTGCGCAACCTCGATGCCGACCTGCACTTCGAGACCTACTTCTCGCTGTCCTGCCAGAACTGCCCCGACGTGGTGCAGGCCCTGAACCTGATGGCGATCCTCAACCCCCGCATCAGCCACGTCGCCATCGACGGTGCGCTGTTCAAGGACGAGGTCGAACAGCGCAAGGTGCTGGCAGTCCCCACCGTCTTCCTCAACGGTGAGGTGTTCGACTCGGGCCGCATGACGCTCGAGCAGATCATCGGCAAGGTCGACACCGGCGCCGCGCAGCGCACCGCCGAGGCGATCGCCGAGAAGGACCCCTTCGACGTGCTGGTGGTCGGCGGCGGACCTGCCGGCGCCGCGGCCGCAATCTACGCCGCCCGCAAGGGAATTCGCACCGGCGTGGTCGCCGAGCGCTTCGGCGGTCAGGTGCTCGACACCATGGCCATCGAGAACTACATCTCCGTCCCGCACACCGAGGGTCCGAAGTACGCCGCGGCGCTGGAAGCCCATGTCGGCGAGTACGACGTCGACGTCATGAAGACCCAGCGCGGCGCCAAGCTGCTGCCCGCGCTCGATGAGGGCGGCCTCATCGAGATCTCGCTGGAGAGCGGCGCCTCGCTGACCGCGCGCACCGTCATCCTGTCCACCGGCGCCCGCTGGCGCGCGATGGACGTGCCGGGTGAGGCCGAGTACCGCAACAAGGGCGTCACCTACTGCCCGCACTGCGACGGTCCGCTGTTCAAGGGCAAGCGCGTCGCCGTCGTCGGCGGTGGCAACTCCGGCGTGGAGGCCGCGATCGACCTCGCCGGCGTCGTCTCGCACGTGACACTCATCGAGTTCGACTCGGTGCTGCGCGCCGACGAGGTGCTGCAGCGCAAGCTGCGGAGCCTGCCGAACGTCGACATCCTGCTGAGCACGCTGACCACCGAGGTCCTCGGCGACGGCGACCAGGTCACCGGCCTGACCTACCAGGACCGGACCACCGGCGAGTCGCACAACCTCGACCTGCAGGGCGTCTTCGTCCAGATCGGACTGCTGCCCAACACCGAGTGGCTCGAGGGCAGCGTCGAGCTGTCCAAGCGCGGCGAGATCGTCGTCGACGAGCGTGGCCAGACATCGGTCCCCGGCGTGTTCGCCGCCGGCGACTGCACGACGGTGCCGTTCAAGCAGATCGTCATCGCGGCGGGAGCCGGTGCGACAGCAGCGCTCTCGGCGTTCGATCACCTGATCCGGACCACCGCCCCGGTCGGCAGCTGAGCGCTCCACGGCTCGGGCGTAGTGTCCGAAGACGTGGCCCAGGAGATTTCTGACGACGACCTGCTGACGCTCGACGAGTTCGGGCTGCTGCACGAGAACGCCGAGCAGATCGGCGCCGACGGTCCGCTGCCGACGGTGGCGCGGATCGACGACGGCCCGATCAGCATGCTGAAGTGGGGCGTCGCGGCACCCGAGGTGGTGTTCCTGCACGGCGGTGGGCAGAACGCCCACACCTGGGACACCGTGATCCTCGGCCTCGGCGTGCCGGCGCTGGCCATCGACCTGCCCGGGCACGGGCGGTCGGCGTGGCGCGAGGACGGGGACTACGGCCCGAAGCTCAACGCCGCGACAGTGGCGCCGGTGATTCGGGCGCACGCCCCCGAAGCCCGGCTGGTCGTCGGCATGTCCCTGGGCGGGCTGACGGCGCTGCGGATCGCGGCGACAGAACCCGCCCTGGTGCCCGAGCTGGTGCTGGTCGACGTCACGCCGTCGGCACCGGAGCGGCATGAGCAGATGACGCAGGCGCAGCTGGGCGCGGTGGCCCTGGTCAAGGGTGAGCGGAGCTTCCCGAGTTTCCAGGCGATGCTCGACGTCACCGTGGCGGCGTCACCGCACCGCAGCCGGAACTCGTTGCGACGCGGCGTGTTTCACAACGCCACGCAACTCGACGACGGCACCTGGACCTGGCGGTACGACGCGCTCCGCGTCGGCGACGGCTTTGTCGGGCTGTGGGACGACGTCCCGTCGATCACCATGCCGACTACGCTGGTGCGCGGTGCCAAGTCGTACTTCGTCCACGACGACGATGCCGCCGCCTTCGCCGCTGGTGCGCCGGGTTTCCAGCGCACCCACGTGGTCCCCGATTCCGGGCATTCGGTGCAGGGCGACCAGCCCGTCGCGCTCGTCGAGATCCTGCGGGGCGTGCTCGGCGGTTAGCGTGGGGTCATGACCCTTCCCATTCGCATCGGGGTTCAGCTGCAACCCCAACACTCCCCCACCTACGGCCTGATGCGCGACGCCGTCCGCCGTGCCGAGGACCTCGGCGTCGACGTCGCCTTCAACTGGGACCACTTCTTCCCGCTGTACGGCGACCCCGACGGCGCGCACTACGAATGCTGGACCATGCTGGGCGCCTGGGCCGAGCAGACGTCGCGCATCGAGATCGGCGCGTTGGTCACCTGTAACTCTTACCGCAACCCCGAACTGCTGGCCGACATGGCCCGCACCGTCGACAACATCTCCGACGGACGGCTGATCCTGGGCATCGGATCGGGCTGGAAAGAGAAGGACTACGACGAGTACGGCTACGAATTCGGCACGGCCGGAAGCCGACTCGACGACCTGGCGGCGGCCATGCCGCGCATCATCGCGCGGCTGGGCAAGCTGAACCCTCAGCCCGTGCGCGACATCCCGATCCTGATCGGCGGGCAGGGCGAGCGCAAGACGCTCAAGCTCGTCGCGCAGTACGCGCAGATGTGGCACAGCTTCACCACGGCGTCGACCTACCCGGAGAAGGCCGCCGTCCTGGACCGGCATTGCGCCGACGTCGGCCGCGACCCGAGCACCATCGTCCGGTCGGCCGGCGTCGACAACAGCGGCGACGGCCTCATCGCCAACGCCGAAGCGCTTACCGCGCTGGGTGTTTCGTTGCTGACGGTGGGCGTCAACGGGCCCGACTACGACCTGGGCGACGCCGAGAAGCTGTGCCGGTGGCGCGACAGCCAGTAGCGGTGACTGTCCGGCCGGATGAATTCCCGGCGAGCTGAAGCCGGGGCATTCGGCCGGGTACCGGCTAGGTTGACCTGCGTGACCTCTTTCCTGCGTGCGACGGTAGCGATACTGGTGGCACTCCTGGTCGGCTCGCTGAGCGTGGGCGTACCGGCCCGCGCCACCACGGATCAGTGCGCGCCACCCGGCGAGCAGAGCGCCAGCGCCCTGCCCACCAACCTGTCCACCGCCGCCAAAGGCGACGGCACCGACAAGTACACGACACCTGGTACCCAACCACTTTCGACGGTGCGCCCGGAGTCCTTGGGGCTGGGCACGCCGGGTGTGCTGACTGTCGGCACGCTGTCGGACGCCCCGCCGAGCATCTGTATCAACTCCAGCGGCCAGTTCACCGGGTTCGACAACGAGCTGCTGCGGGCGATCGCCGCGAAGATCGGCCTACGCGTCAACTTCGTCGGCACCGATTTCGCGGGCCTGCTGGCCCAGGTCGCCTCCCGGCGCTTCGACGTCGGGTCGTCATCGATCACCACCACCGACGCCCGGCGGCGCACCGTCGGGTTCACCAACGGCTATGACTTCGGCTACTTTTCGCTCGTCGTGCCGACCGGATCGGCCATCAACGGATTCGGTGCACTGAAGGCGGGGCAGCGCATCGGCGTCGTGCAGGGCACCGTGCAGGAGGCCTACGTCGTCGACACCCTGCACCTGGAACCGGTGAAGTTCCCGGACTACGCCACGGTGTACGCCAACATCAAGACCCGGCAGATCGACGCCTGGGTGGCGCCGTCGCAGCAGGCCTCCGGCACCGTGCAACCGGGCGATCCGGCACGCATCGTCGAAAACACCTTCAGTCTGGACAACTTCGTGGCCTACGCGGTCGCCAAGGAGAACAAGCCGCTGATCGACGCGCTCAACGCCGGGCTGGACGCGGTGATCGCCGACGGCACCTGGGCGCGGCTCTATGCCGACTGGGTCCCCCGGGCGCTGCCGCCGGGCTGGAAGCCCGGATCCAAGGCCGCACCCGTGCCGCAGCTGCCCGACTTCAACGCCATCGCCGCGTCGCACGCGTCGGCGGCCCCGTCGGCCGGTCCCGCACCCAAATCGACGCTGTCCCAACTGAAAGACGCGTTCCTGGACTGGCATCTGTACCGGCAGGCCATCCCCGACCTGTTCAAGACCGGCCTGCCGAACACGCTGATCCTGACCGTAAGCGCCAGCGTCATCGGTCTGATCATCGGCATGGCGCTGGCCATCGCCGGTATCTCCCGGTCACGCTGGCTGCGCTGGCCGGCCCGGGTGTACACCGACATCTTCCGCGGCCTGCCCGAAGTGGTGATCATCCTGGTCATCGGGTTGGGTATCGGGCCGGTCGTCGGCTCGCTGACGGGAAACAACCCGTACCCCTTGGGAATTGCCGCGCTGGGCCTGATGGCGGGCGCCTACATCGGTGAGATTCTGCGCTCCGGTATCCAGAGTGTCGACGCCGGCCAACTCGAGGCCTCACGCGCGCTGGGCTTCGGCTATCCGGCGTCGATGCGCCTGGTGGTGGTGCCGCAGGGCGTACGACGGGTGCTGCCGGCGCTGATGAACCAGTTCATCTCGCTGCTGAAGGCGTCGTCGCTGGTGTACTTCCTCGGGTTGATCGCCAGCCAACGCGAGCTGTTCCAGGTCGGCCGCGACCTCAACGCGCAGACGGGGAACCTGTCGCCCCTGGTCGCCGCCGGGCTGTTCTATCTGGCCCTGACCGTTCCGCTGACCCATCTGGTCAACTACATCGACCGGCGACTCAGCAAGGGCAAGCCCGTCGCAGCCGAGATCGCGACCCAGGAGATCATATGACCACGCCGCAGGCAGTTTCCTTGGCCGCCAACGATATTCACCTGTCGTTCGATGCCAACACGGTGTTGCGCGGCGTCGACCTGGACGTCCCGGCCGGCACCACGACAGCGGTCATCGGGCCGTCGGGCTCGGGCAAGTCGACGCTGCTGCGCACCCTGAACCGGTTGTACGAGCCGGATCGTGGCGACATCCTGCTCGACGGGCGGTCGGTGCTGAAGGACAACCCCGATCAGCTGCGTCAGCGGATCGGGATGGTCTTCCAGCATTTCAATCTGTTCCCGCACCGGACGGTGCTGGAGAACGTCACGCTGGGGCCCCGGAAACTGAAGGGCCTGGACGGCGCTGCGGCCCGCGAACTCGGGCTGCAACTGCTGGACCGCGTGGGGCTCAAACACAAGGCCGACGTGCGCCCGGCAACCCTTTCCGGCGGGCAACAGCAACGTGTCGCGATCGCCCGCGCCCTGGCCATGAGCCCCCAGGTGATGTTCTTCGACGAGGCCACCTCGGCGCTGGATCCCGAACTGGTCAAGGGCATCCTGGCGCTCATCAGCGAACTCGGAGCGGACGGCATGACCATGGTGGTGGTGACCCACGAGATGGGTTTCGCCCGGTCAGCGGCAGATTCCGTGGTGTTCATGGATGGCGGCCGGGTGATCGAGACCGGAACGCCCGAACACATCTTCGAATCCGCCGAAACTCAACGTTTACGTCAATTTCTGGCGCAGGTTGTCTAATACCGACCAGTATCCGGCATACACGTTAGACTATCGAACTATGTCGTCGACGGAGCCGCAGGTGGCGGACCTTGCAGGAGACCTGCAACAGGTCCTCTCCAAGCTGTTCAACGTGATGCGCCGACGCGTCGAGATCCCCAAGGACGCCGAAGCCGGTGCCGATCTGACGTTGGCGCAGCTGTCCATCCTGCTGACCCTGCTGGACCGCGGCCCCATCCGGATGACGGAGTTGGCCGCGCACGAACGGGTCCGCACGCCCACCACCACGGTGGCGATCCGCCGGTTGGAGAAGCTGGGACTGGTCAAGCGGTCGCGTGACCCTTCCGATCTGCGCGCCGTCCTGGTGAACGTCACGCCGCGCGGACTGGTGCAGCACCGTGAGGCCCTCGAGGCCCGTCGTCAGGTGCTCATCGCGATGATGGCCAAGCTGACCCCCGAGGACATCGACAACATCTCCAAGGCCCTTGCGCCGCTGGAGAAGCTGGCCACCAGCAACGACGACTAGGTCTGTCGGGTCAGCCCAGCCAGTCGAGTACGGCAGCGGCGGTCCACGACTGCTGCATGCTGCCGAGCGGTTCCCCGGTGAAGGGTTCGTAGTATTCGGCGAATGTGCCGTCGCTGGCCTGCCGCAAGCCTTCCCGGCGCAGAATCGACGCGCGCTCGGACCAGCCGCGGCGGGCGAAACACCACGAGAACAACCACGTCATCACCGGCCACACCGGGCCGCGCCAGTATTCGCGCGGCCGGAAGTCACGGGACACCGGTGACGTCGACGGGATCAGCGGGTACTTGAGGTCCGGGTGGGCGCAGAACCGCGGTCCCTCCAGCAGGCGCAGCAGCGCCCGTTCGCGGTCGTGCGGCAGACCGCCGCAGAGCAGCGGCGCGAACTGCGCCACGGTCTCACTCGGAATCCACTTGCCGGCCCGCAGATCGAAGTCCCGCGCCGCGCCGGTGCGCTCGTCGGTGGTCGCCACCACGCCTTGCCGGAACCGCTCGGCCCACGAATAGAGTTCGCGCACATCTGAATTGGGCCGCTTGTAGTCTTCGCCGATCTCGGCCAGGACCGTGCACGCCACCGACAGGATGGCCGAGACGAACACGTCCTCGACCTGGAAGCTCAGCACCTTCGGCAGCAGCGCATCGTCGTACCGGACGGACTTCATCTCCTCCAGCAGCCACAGGTAGCGGTCGTACTCGACATCGGACGGCCGCTGGCTGGTGTCGGTGATGATCGCGTTGTCCTCGCGCTGGTACTCGGGCACCGCACCCGGAACCACGTTGGCGTACGCGCTGTCCCACCGCGGTGAGTTGTCCATGCCGGACTCCCAGCCGTGGTACAGCGTCACCCGGCCGTGCTCCTGGGGGTCGCGGGCCTCGGCCAGCCAGCGGTGCCAGCGCACCAGGTCGTCCCACCGGCGGTCCAGGAAGGCCTCGGCGACCACCCGGGTCGAGCGCCCGCGGGTGCGGGCGTGGTCCAGAATCCGTTGCACCGCAATGGCATGCACTGGCGGCTGGGTGATACCGGAGGTGTCCCGGTTGCGCGGCGCGTTGACGGCCAGGCTCGAGGTCTCCCACCGGGCCGGCCCCGGGAAATAGCCGTCGACGCCGTTGGCGAACACGATGTGCGGGATCATGCCGTTGGCCCACTGCGCCGACAGGAGCGTATCCAGCTCGACCACGGCACGCTCGACCGTCAGCGACGCCAGGCCGATCGATACGAACGCGGCATCCCAGCTCCACATGTGCGGATACAGCAACGGCGCGGCCGTCGTCATGACGCCCAGGTCATTACCGCGCAGCAGGTAGGCGGCGCGGGCCGAGAGCTGGGTGGGCGCGAAGCTGTGGTCGGGTGGCATCGCTGTCTATTGTGCGTCGCCGCCCGGGGATTCGCTGATCGGTAGGCTCACGCCATGCCGACCGCAATGATCACCGGCGCGTCCCGGGGCCTCGGAATGGCCATCGCCGAAGCCCTCGCGCCGACCCACACGCTGTTCCTGGCCGGCCGGCCGACGGCCGAACTCGACGCCGTGGCCGAGCGACTGGGCGCGACGACGTGGCCCATGGACCTCACCGACTACGAGGGCGTCGAGGCGACGGTCGAGCCGATCGTGGAACTCGACGTACTGATCCACAATGCCGGCGTGGCATACCCGGGCCGGGTGGGCGAATCCTCCATCGAGGAGTGGCGGGCCACCATGGAAGTCAATGTGCTTGGCGCCGTGGGGCTTACCCTGCCGCTGCTGCCGGCCCTGCGGGCGGCCCGGGGTCAGGTGATCTTCGTCAACTCCGGTGCCGGCCGCAGCCCGTCCCCCGGGCTGGCGTCGTACACGGCCAGCAAGTTCGCGCTGCGGGGCTTCGCCGATGCCCTTCGCGCCGACGAACCGGCACTGCGGGTGACGACGGTCTACCCCGGCCGGATCGACACCGACATGCAGTGGAACCTGGTGGCCTATGAAGGCGGCGAATACAAGCCGGAGCGCTTCCTCAAGCCCTCGACCGTCGCCCAGGTGATCGCCCAGGTCGTGGCGACCCCCGACGACGCCCACCAGCACGAGGTGATCATCCGCCCCCGCTGATTCCTGAGGGATTTGTGCACGATTTTCCGCGGTCAGCGCGAAAAATCGTGCACAAATCCCAGGTCAGGCGACGATGTTGACCAGTCGGCCGGGGACGACGATGACCTTCTTGGGTGTGGCCCCGGCCAGGAAGGCCTGCACCTTCTCGTCGGCGAGGGCCGCGGCTTCCAGCGTGGCCTTGTCGGCATCGGCAGCGACGACGATCTTGCCGCGCACCTTGCCGTTGACCTGGACCGGGTACTCGACGGTGTCGTCGACCAGGTAGCGCTCGTCGGCGACCGGGAACGGGCCGTGCGCCAGCGACTTCGCGCTGCCGAGACGGCGCCACAGTTCCTCGGCCAGGTGCGGCGCCAGCGGCGCGACCATCAGCACCAGCGGCTCGACCGCGGCGCGCGCGGTCACGCCCTCCTTGGTGAGGTGGTTGGTGTACTCGATGAGCTTGGCGGCCGCGGTGTTGTTGCGCAGCGCGGCGTAGTCCTCGTTCACGCCGGCGATGGTCTTGTGCAGCTGCTTGAGCGTCTCCTCGGACACCGCATCGTCGGAAACCCTTGGCTCACCCGTGGTTTCGTCGACGACGACGCGCCACACGCGCTGCAGGAACCGGTGCGCGCCGACGACGTCCTTGGTCGCCCACGGCCGCGACGCCTCCAGCGGGCCCATCGACATCTCGTAGACGCGCAGGGTGTCGGCGCCGTATTCCTCGCAGATCTCGTCGGGCGAGACGGAGTTCTTCAGGCTCTTGCCGATCTTGCCGAACTCCTGGTTGACCTCGATCTCGCCGTCCGGGCCGGTCCAGAAGAACTTGCCTTCGCGTTCAACGACTTCCGCCGCCGGCACGTAGCTACCGCGGGCGTCGGTGTAGGCGAACGCCTGGATGTAGCCCTGGTTCACCAGGCGGCGGTACGGCTCGCGCGACGACACGTGGCCGAGGTCGAACAGCACCTTGTGCCAGAACCGCGAGTACAGCAGGTGCAGCACCGCATGCTCGACGCCGCCGACGTAGAGGTCGACGCCACCCGGATCGCCGGCGCCGTGGATCTCGGGCCGCGGGCCCATCCAGTAGGCCTCGTTCTCCTTGGCGCAGAACGCTTCCGGGTTGTGCGGGTCGGCGTAGCGCAGCTCGTACCAGGAGCTGCCGGCCCACTGCGGCATGACGTTGGTGTCGCGGGTGTAGGACTTGAGCCCGTCACCGAGATCGAGGTCGACGTGCACCCACTCGGTGGCCTTGTTCAGCGGCGGCGACGGCTCGCTGTCGGCGTTGTCCGGGTCGAACAGCACCGGCGAGTAGTCGGGCACGTCCGGAAGTTCCACGGGCAGCGCTGAATCCGGCAGCGGGTGGGCCTGGCCGTCGGCGTCGTAGACGATCGGGAACGGCTCGCCCCAGTACCGCTGGCGTGCGAAAAGCCAATCGCGCAGCTTGAATTCGACGCGGGCCTGGCCGCGGCCGTCCGCGATCAGCTTCTCGGTGACGGCGGCCTTGGCGTCGGCGACGTTGAGGCCGTCGAGGTAGTCGGAATTGACCACTGCGCCGTCGCCCGTGTACGCGGACTCCGAAAGATCGCCACCGGCAATGACTTCCACGATGGGCAGACCGAACGCAGTCGCGAACTCCCAGTCGCGCTGGTCGTGGCCGGGCACCGCCATGATGGCGCCGGTGCCGTAGCCGGCCAGCACGTAGTCGGCAATGAAGATCGGAACCTGCTGTCCGTTCACCGGATTGGTGGCGTAGGCGCCGGTGAAGACACCGGTCTTGGTCTTGTTCTCCTGGCGCTCCAGGTCGGACTTCGCGGCGATGGCGGCGCGGTAGGCGGCGACCGCCTCGGCCGGCGTGGCCGCACCGTAGGTCCACCGCTCGTCGACGCCGGCGGGCCACGAACCGGTCAGCAGCGAATCCACCAGGTCATGCTCGGGGGCCAGCACCAGATAGGTGGCTCCGAACAGAGTGTCGGGGCGGGTGGTGAAGACCTCGATGTCGGCGTCCCCGGCGGAGAACAGCACCTCGGCACCGACGGACCGGCCGATCCAGTTGCGCTGCATGGCCTTGACCTTGTCGGGCCAGTCCAGCACGTCCAGGTCCTCGAGCAGCCGGTCGGAGTACGCGGTGATGCGCATCATCCACTGCCGCAACCGCTTCCGGAACACCGGGAAGTTGCCGCGTTCGCTGCGGCCGTCGGAGGTGACCTCCTCGTTGGCCAGCACGGTGCCCAGACCCGGGCACCAGTTGACCATCGAGTCTGAGCGGTAGACCAGGCGATGCGCGTCGACGACCTCGGCCCGTTCGGCGGCCGTCAGCGCGGACCAGTCCCGTCCGTCGTCGAGAGTCCGTGCCCCGGAATCGAATTCGGCGATCAGTTCGGCGATGGGCCGGGCCTTCTGCTGCGCTACGTCGAACCAGGCGTTGTAGATCTGCAGGAAGATCCACTGCGTCCACTTGTAGAAGTCGGTGTCGGTGGTGGCGAAACTGCGGCGCGAGTCGTGGCCCAGTCCCAGCCGGCCCAGCTGCCGCCGGAAGTTGACGATGTTGGCCTCGGTCCGGGTGCGCGGGTGCGTGCCCGTCTGGACCGCGTACTGCTCGGCGGGCAGACCGAAGGCGTCGAAGCCCAGGGCGTGCAGGACGTTGCGGCCTGTCATGCGGAAGTAGCGGGCGTATACATCGGTCGCGATGTAGCCGAGCGGGTGCCCGACGTGCAGGCCGTCGCCCGAGGGGTACGGGAACATGTCCTGCACGAACATCTTGTCGGCCGGCACCGGCGAGCCGTCGGTGGGCGCGAGCGAGCCGACGGGGTTCGGCACGTTGAAGGTGCCGCGGTCCGTCCACACCTGCTGCCAGTCGGCCTCGATGCGGCCGGCCAGTTCGGCCGTGTAACGGTGCTGCGGGCTGTCGGCGTCAACGGCCACGGCCGCCTCGGGACGCACGCCTGCCTGCGCATTCGGGGAATCGCTCACGTGCACAGGGTAGTCAACACCCCCGGCGCGACCTGCATCACGCCAGCCGATAGGCGTTGGTCTCGGTTCCGTTGCAGTGCGGTCAGAGCACGGTTGCAGGTGCGCGCCGGATCTGGTGGGCACTGCGCCCACCTACCTACAGTCGGCTCCAGTGCAACGCGTGAGACAGAAGTGAAGCGGAAGGACCGGCGCCACATGTTCGAGAACGCCCGCCACTGGCGGCTTCTGGCAGGAGGTGTCGCCGCGGGCCTGGCGGGCGTCGTCGGCTTCGCAGGCAACACCGCATCCGCCGATCCCCTGCCGCCCCAACCCGTCGTCCCGGCACCGGCGACGGTGACCCAGACGGTCACGGTGCAGGCCGCCCCGGCGCCGGTGGCTGCCGCCCAGCCGGCCGGACCCGCGTTCATCCCCGCAGGTCAGCCCGCGGGCGTACCCCAGCCGGCGACGCTTCCCCAGCCGGCCACGCTTCCCCAGCCCGCAGTGGCGCAGCCGGTCGTCGCCCCGGCGCCGGCGCCCGCACCCGCCATCGCCCCGGCTGCCTCGGGCACCATCGCCGAGTTCTTCCGCGCCCACAACGTCGCCATGCAGCGGCAGACCGCCGCCGGCTTCACCGCACTGAACATCGTCCTGCCGGTGCCGCCGGGCTGGGCCGCGGTGCCCGACCCGAACGTGCCCGACGCGTTCGCCGTGATCGCCGACCGCGTCGGCGGCGACGGCCTCTACACCTCGAACGCCGCGCTGCAGGTCTACAAGCTGGTCGGCGACTTCGACCCGCGCGAAGCCATCAGCCACGGCTTCATCGACAGCCAGCAGCAGGTCGCGTGGCGGTCCACCGACGGTTCGATGGCCGATTTCTATGGCATGCCGTCGTCGATCATCGAGGGCACCTACCGCGAGAACAACCTGACGCTGAACACCTCGCGGCGGCACGTCATCGCGACGTCGGGCACAGACCGCTACCTGGTGACGCTGTCGGTGACCACGAGTGCGCAGGTGACCGTCGCGTCCGGCAATGCCACCGACGCCATCGTCAACGGGTTCAAGGTCAGCGCGCCGGGTGCGCCCGCCGCGGCACCCGCACCCGCTGCCGTGCCCGTCGCACCGGCACCCGTCCCGGCTCCGGCCGCGCCGATGGTTCCCGCACCGGCCGCCGTCCCGGCGCACACCGCCGGAGCCGTACCGCTCACCGCGTCGATCCCCGGGCTGGGCCGCTGACCGGTCGCCGGTTTGGAGCGGCCGCCCGGCCGCCCCTATCCTGAGACGCATGCTGATCGCCGCCGTGCTGTGCCTGTGCGCGGCCGTGGTGACCGCGGGCGTCGGCGCCTGGTCGCTGAGCCGGCCCCCCTCGACCGACACTGTGCCGCGCGTGCTGCGCTCGGTGGCACCGATCCAACTCGCGACGGCCGCGATGCTCGCCGCCGGTGGTGTCGTCGCGCTCGTCGCGCCGCGCAGCACCGGGGTGATGGTCCTGATGGTGTGCGTCATCGGCGCCGTCGGCACCTTCGCGGCCGGTTGCTACCAGGGCGCCAAGGCCGGGGCCGCCATGATGGCCCGGGACAACGCGCCCGCCGGTGACGGCTGCGCCGGCAGCTGCGCCAGCTGCACGCTGTCCTGCAGCTGAATTCGCCGCTAGTTCCGGCTCACGTCGATCGGGTGCGTCGCCAACATCGCCATGGGCATCGGCTGACGTCGTAGCACCCGCGACCACAGATCCACCCGCGGTCCCACGAGGACGTCCGACGGCAACGCCGACAGTACGATCCAGTCGTCGCGCTCGATCTCACCGTCGAGCTGACCGACCGACCACCCCGAGTAGCCGGCGTAGATCCGGACGCCCTCGACGGCACTTTCGATCTCGTCGGGATCGGCGTCCAGGTCGACCATCGCGATACGGCCCTGCACATGCCGCAGGCCGGGCACCGACGACACATCGACGCCGACCTTCAGGGTCGCCAGGCACAGCGCGGAATCGCGCTTCACCGGACCGCCGATGAACATCGACTTGGGCTTCTTCGCGAGCTTCGCCCACTGCGGCAGCACGTTGTAGACGGCCGTCTCGCTGGGCCGGTTCAGGACGACGCCGAGCGTGCCACCGGAGTTGTGCTCGACGATGTAGATGACGCTGCGCCGGAACGTCGGCTCCAACAGGTCGGTGTTGGCGAGCAGCAGTGTCCCCGCCCGAATCCCATGCGAGGCGGGAGCGAAATCGCGGTAATCCTCCGGTTCCTCTGACTGCGCCACGCCCTCCATCATGGCACTTGAGAGCCGTCGCCGTGACCAACGCACACGGCCCGCCGGGATATTTGTACTGTGGAGCGGGTCGCTTCAACCACGCCCGGCACTCCCAAATTCAGGACACGAACATCCCAGTGACCGCCAGCCGTCCCCACCACGTCGTCCTGCATGCGGTGCAGGCCCTACCGGACTTCCGCCGGCTGCTGGAACTGCGCGCGGTCAGCCAATTCGGTGACGGACTCTTCCAGGCCGGCCTGGTGGGCGGCCTGCTGTTCAGTCCGGAACGCCAGGCCACCCCGTTGGCCATCGCCGGCGCCTTCGCCGCGCTGTACCTGCCGTACTCGCTGCTGGGTCCGTTTGCCGGCGCGCTGCTCGACCGCTGGGACCGCCGGCAGGTGCTCATCGCCGCCAACCTCGGCCGGCTGCTGGTGATGATCTGCGTCGGCGCGCTGCTGGCCAACGCCGCGACCGACCAGTGGATCCTGTTCGGCGCGTTGATCGTCAACGGCTTCACCCGCTTCGTCTCGTCCGGGCTGTCGGCCGCACTGCCGCACGTGGTGCCCACCGAACACGTCGTGTCGATGAACTCGGTGGCGACCGCGTGCGGCGCCGTCTCGGCGTTCGTCGGCGCCAACGTGATGCTGCTGCCCCGATGGCTGCTGGGTGCGGGCGACACCAGCTCGGCCGTGGTGATCTGGTTGGCGGCGCTGGCCGTCGCGGTGGCGCTGTGGCTGTCGGTGCGCTTCCACCGCCACCTCCTGGGACCTGACGACAGCGCCCGCGCGGTCCACGGCTCGGTCGCCTACGCCGTCATCACCGGCTGGGTCTACGGCCTGCGGTCGGTGGCGAACGTGCCGACCGTGACCGCCACCCTGACCGGTCTGGCGGCGCACCGGATGGTGTTCGGCATCAACACCCTGATGGTGCTGGTGATCGTCCGGCACGGCGGCGGCGAACACGTCGCCGGGTTCGCGGTGACCGTCGTGTTCGTCGCTGCCGCGGGCCTCGGGTCGTTCCTGGGCAATATCGTCATGCCGACCGCGGTGCGCCGCTGGGGTCGCTACGCGACCGCCAACGGCGCCCTCGCCATTGCGGCCGTGGTTCAACTCGCCGGCGTCGGCCTCCAGATACCGGTCCTGATCGCCTGCAGTCTGGTGCTGGGCACGGCCGGGCAGGTGGTCAAGTTGTGCGCCGACTCGGCGATGCAGCTCGACGTCGACGACGCCCTGCGCGGCCACGTGTTCGCGGTCCAGGACGCGCTGTTCTGGATGGCGTTCATCGTCGCGATCACGGCATCGGCGGCGGTGATCCCGGACGACGGCAAGTCCTCGGCCCTGATGGCCGCCGGCGCCGTCGTCTACCTCGTGGGCTTGGCCCTGCACGCGACGCTGGGCAAGCGCAGCAGAACCAGCGGTACCGTCTAGGGTGCTGCCATGGCCCCCAATGCTGCTGCCGGTGTCATCGCCGATCTGCGTGCCGAAAGTGACGACCTGGACCGCCTGGTCGCCGACCTGCCACCCGCCGAGTGGGCCACTGCGACCCCGGCCGAGGGCTGGACCATCGCCCACCAGATCGCGCATCTGTGGTGGACCGACAAGGTGTCGGTACTGGCGGTGACCGACGAGGAGGCCTTCGCCGCGACGCTCACCGAGGCGTGGAAGAACCCGCTCGGCTTCGTCGACGTGGCGGCCGAAGAACTCGCGCAGACCCCGCCGGCGGAGATGCTGGCGCAGTGGCGCGCGACCCGGAACACGCTGCACGACGCGCTCGAAGGTGTCGCCGACGGCCGCAAGCTGCCGTGGTTCGGCCCGCCGATGAGCGCCGCATCCATGGCGAGCGCACGCCTGATGGAGACCTGGGCGCACGGCGCCGACGTCGCCGACACACTCGGGGTCCGGCGTCAGCCGACGGCCCGGCTCAAGTCGATCGCGCACATCGGCGTTCGGACAAGGGATTTCGCGTTCACGCTCCACGAGCTGACCCCGCCGGCCGAGGTGTTTCACGTGGAACTTTCCGCGCCCGATGGCTCGGTGTGGACCTGGGGTCCGGACGACGCCGCGCAGCGGGTCACGGGCTCGGCCGAGGACTTCTGCCTGCTGGTCACCCAGCGGCGGCCGCTCCGCGAACTCGACGTCAAGGCCGTCGGCGACGACGCCCAGAAGTGGCTGACCATCGCCCAGGCCTTCGCCGGTCCGCCGGGAGCGGGCCGGGGCTGAGTTCGCGCCGTTGACCCTGCGCCGCTGACAGGGTCAACGCTGGATTGCGCCGGCCGAGTCGGCCGCGCCATCGCCGTCGGTATCGGACAGCTGCACATCCCACCGCCCGTCGCCGTCGGTGTCCGCGTACGCCACCGGCCCGGCCAGCACGCGGTCCGCGAGTCCGTTGCCGTCGGCGTCGATCAGCCGGTCGTCGACCGCACCGTCACCGTCGAAGTCGACGACCGCTCCCCCGCTCTGCTCGGTGCCGTCCAGGCCGAACCACCGCAGCCCCGACCCCACCGCCCAGGTGCCCGATCCGTCGTCGGTGAACGACCTGCGCGCGCCGTCGACATCGATCACGGCATGGTCGGCCCGGCCGTCCCCGTCGAAGTCGGCCAGCGCGTCGTCGAACAATCCGTCGCCGTCCACGTCCAGCCGCACACCGTCCAGCGTGCCGTCGCCGTCGGCGTCCACCGCCGGCTCCCCCGGCCACCACGACGCCGACCCGTCCCCGTCACTCAGGCAATAGTCCATACCTGAATGGACGGCTGATCAGCCTCTGGCGTTCCACCATTTCTGCAATTCGGCGACGGCCTCGTCGTGCGACAGCGGGCCGCGGTCCAGCCGGAGCTCCTTGAGGAACCGCCACGCCTCGCCGACCTGCGGCCCGGCCGGGATGCCGAGCAGCGTCATGATCTCGTTGCCGTCGAGGTCCGGCCGTACCCGAGCCAGATCCTCCTTCGCGGCCAGCTCCTCGATGCGCCGCTCGAGACCGTCGTAGTTGGCCTGCAACCGCGCCGCCCGGCGACGGTTGCGGGTGGTGCAGTCCGCGCGCACCAGCTTGTGCAGCCGGCTCAGCAGCGGCCCCGCGTCGGTCACGTACCGCCGCACCGCCGAGTCCGTCCACTTGCCGGTGCCCTTGTCGTCGGCGTAGCCGTGGAACCGCAGGTGCAGGTACACCAGCTGCGAGACGTCGTCGACCATCTGCTTGGAGTACTTCAGCGCGCGCATGCGCTTGCGCGTCATCTTGGCGCCGACCACCTCGTGGTGGTGGAAGCTGACGCCACCGTCGGGCTCGTGCCGCCGGGTGTCGGGCTTGCCGATGTCGTGCAGCAGCGCGGCCCAGCGCAGCACCAGGTCGGGTCCCTCGTCCTCGAGGTCGATCGCCTGCCGCAGCACCGTCAGCGAGTGGTGGTAGACGTCTTTGTGCTGATGGTGCTCGTCGATCGCCATCCGCATGGCACCGACCTCGGGCAGCACGACATCGCCCAGTCCGGTCTGCACCATCAGGTCCACGCCGGCCATCGGATCGGCGCCGAGCATCAGCTTGTCGAGCTCCGCGGCCACGCGCTCGGCGGTGATCCGGCCCAGCTGCGGCGCCATCTCGATCAGGGCCTCCAGAACGCGCGGCGCCACCGAGAACCCCAGCTGCGAGACGAAGCGGGCGGCCCGCAACATCCGCAGCGGATCGTCACCGAAGGACACCTGCGGCGCCGACGGGGTGTCGAGCACCTTGTCCGCCAACGCGGCGAGCCCGCCCAGCGGATCGTGGAATTCACCGATGCCGCCGGGCAGGTCGGGGTTGATCCGGACAGCCATCGCGTTCACTGTGAAGTCCCGGCGCACCAGGTCGTCCTCGAGCCGGTCGCCGAACACCACCTCGGGATTGCGGGAGACCTGGTCGTAGCTGTCGGCGCGGAAGGTGGTGATCTCGATGCGCTGCCCGTACTTGGCCGCCCCGATGGTCCCGAACTCGATCCCGGTGTCCCACAACGCTTCTGCCCAGCCGCGCAGCATCCTCTGCAACTCGGCCGGACGGGCGTCGGTGGTGAAGTCCAGGTCGTTCAGGTCACGGCCGAGCAGCGCGTCGCGCACACTGCCGCCCACCAGGTACAGGTCGTGACCGGCCGCGGCGAACACGCGCCCGAGGTCTACGAGCAAACCCGCATGCTTGTTCAGTGCGACCGCGGCAGCGGTCAGCAACGCGGCATCGGTACTTGCTTCGTTCGGCACGTCCGATGAGCCTAATGCGCCCACCCCACGGTTTGGTACCGACCATCGCGGCACGGTCACAACTGGGCCACTGACCGGCGAGTGGGGACAGAGCGCCCAACCTGAGCAGCTACTATCGCTTGGGTGTCGGAAGGCGAGCGTGCCAAACCACGACGACGCCGCGGGCGACGTCGCGGTCGACGCTCGGCAGGTCCGCCCAGCGACAACACCCAGGGCACCGACACCGATTCGGCCGCTGCGCCCCGCAACGGCACCGCACAAGCCGCCCCGGCTGCGGCTCCCGCCACTCCCGCCGCCCGCAAGTCGAACAACGACCGGCTGCGCACCGTCCACGAGACATCGGCCGGCGGGCTGGTGATCGACGGCCTCGACGGCCCCAAAGACACCCAGAAGGCGGCACTCATCGGCCGCATCGACCGCCGCGGCCGCATGCTGTGGTCACTGCCCAAGGGGCACATCGAACTCGGCGAGACGGCCGAACAGACCGCCATCCGTGAGGTCGCCGAGGAGACCGGACTGCAGGGCAGCGTGCTGGCCGCGCTCGGCAGCATCGACTACTGGTTCGTGACCGAGGGCCGGCGCGTGCACAAGACAGTGCACCATTACCTGATGCGATTCCTGGGCGGTGAACTCTCCGACGACGACGTCGAGGTCACCGAAGTGGCGTGGGTGCCGCTTCGGGAACTGCCGTCCCGCCTGGCCTACGCCGACGAGCGCAAGCTCGCCGAGGTGGCCGGCGAACTGATCGACAAACTGCACACCGATGGACCGGGCGCCCTGCCGCCGCTGCCGCGCACCGCGCCGCGCCGCCGCCCACAGACCCATTCCCGCACGCGGAACCATCGCACCGACGACTCCGCCCATACCCAACCCGGCCGCCGCGCGAACGGCTGCGGACCCGGGTCGTGAAGGTCAGGTTGGCGGCCTCGACAGTTCTCCTGCGCGTCCTGGCAGTCACCGCCCTGTTGCTGTTGCTCACCGCCCCGATCACGCCGCATTCGTCGGCAGGCGAACCGGGCGGGACGACGTTCCTGCAACTGCGCATCGACCACGTCACCCCCGACGTGGTCACCACCACGAGCGAGCCGGTGGTGACGGTCAGCGGCACCGTCACCAATGTCGGTGACCGCCCGGTGCACGACGTCATGGTGCGCCTCGAGCACGCGGCAGCGGTGACGTCGTCATCCGGGCTGCGGACGACGCTGTCCGGGGAGCCGACAGACTTCTCCGCCGTCGGCGACTTCACCACGGTGTCGCAGGATCTCGCGCGCGGGCAGAGCGTGCCGTTCCGGCTCGCGTACCCGGTGCGCTCGGCCGACCATCCCGCCCTCGGCATCGACCGTCCGGGTGTGTATCCGCTGCTCGTCAACGTCAACGGGACACCCGACTACGGGTCGGCCGCCCGGCTCGACGACGCCCGCTTCCTGCTGCCGGTGCTCGGCGTACCCGCCACTCCGCCCGCTGCGGGCAGCGGTAGTGGCACCGGCCAGCAGCCGATCGACGCCGTCGTGCCACCCGACACCGCACATCCCGTCGCACTGACTCTGCTCTGGCCGCTCGCCGACCGTCCGCACCTGGCGGCCGGCGTCCCCGGACGCACCGAACCGGCCCGCCTCGCCGACGACGACCTCGCCGCCTCCCTGGCCAACGGCGGCCGCCTCGACACCCTGCTCGCCGCGGCGGACTTCGCCACCAACGACCAGGTGGATCCCGGCGGCCTCATGCGCGGCGCGATGTGCCTGGCCGTCGACCCCGACCTGCTGATCACCGTCAACGCGATGAGCGGCGGCTACGTCGTGACCGACGACCCGGAGGCCGGCCTCAACTCACCCACCCACCCGGGCACCGGCCAGCAGGCCGCGACCGAATGGCTCAACCGGCTGCGGCAGCTCGCCCAACGGGTGTGCGTCACCCCAACGGTGTACGCCCAGGCCGACCTACGCGCGCTGCAGCGCGTCGGCGACGCCGCCCTGAACACCACCGCCACCACCGATGCCGGGCCCATCGTCAACCAGCTGCTCGGCATCCAGTCCCTGCGCGGCGCGACGGTCGTCGGCGACGGCCCGCTCACCGGCCCGGCGGTGCGGCTGCTGTCGGCGCAGCCCGATCCGACCGTCGCGATCGCCGCGGCGCCCATCACCGCCGACGACGCCGCGAATCCCGCCGACACCGCGCCCCGCCGCTACAGCGACAAAGTGACCGTGGCGCCGTTCGACCCGTGCGTCGCCGCGGCCCTGGCCGGCGCGGGCCGGACCCCGATCTCGCCGGGATACCTGGACACCTCACTGCGGGTACCGCTCAACCACGACTCGCAGGTGGCACGGCGCCAGGACGCCATCGCCTCGGTGCTGTGGCGTGGGCTGCAACCCGACGCCCAACCGCGAAACCAGATCCTGATGCCGCCGCTGGCGTGGGACGTGACGCCCGACGACGCCCAGGCGATCCTGACGTCGGTCGCCACGGCGATCCACTCCGGCCTCGCCGTCGCCCGCCCGATGCCCGCGGTGATCGCCGAAGCACAAGAGCTGCCGCCGACGCAGACGGCCACCCCGCCGGACAACGGCACCGGCAACCCCAAGGCCCGCTACGGCGACGGCATCACCAGCCAGATCTCGACCACCATGGAACGAATCTGGGGCCTGACCGCCGCGCTGACCGTCAACACCCAGACGGGTCTGACGGGCGACCAGTACACGGCGCCGCTGCGGGAGGACATGCTGCGGGCGCTGACGCAGTCGGTGCCGCCGACCGTCCGCGAAGCCATGGCCCAGGAGCGCGTCAGCACCACGCAGCGCACGATGGACGACCTGTTCCACGGCGTCACCGTCGTCAACCCCGGCGGCTCGTACACGCTGGCGACCGAACGCAGTCCCCTCCCCCTGGCCCTGCGCAACGACCTGCCCGTGCCGATCCGCGTGCGGCTGGTCATCGACGCGCCACCGGGCATGACCGTCACCGACATGGGTGAGATCGAACTGCCGCCGGGCTACCTGCCGCTGCGGGTACCGATCGAGGTGCATTTCACCCAGCGCGTCGCGGTCGACGTCTCCTTGCGCACGGTCAACGGGCTGACGCTCGGCGAACCGGTCCGGCTGTCGGTGCATTCCAACGCCTACGGCAAGGTGCTGTTCTTCATCACCCTGTCCGCCGGCGCCGTGCTGTTCCTGCTGGCCGGCCGGCGGCTGTGGCACCGGTTCCGCGGGCAGCCCGACCGCGCCGACCTGGACCGGCCGCACCATAGCCGGCCCATCCGGCCCGATCCGCTCGACACCGCCATCGCCCACGCCCCGGAGGACTCATGAGCGAGGCTCGCCGAGCGAATCAACGGCCGCTGGGCGCGCCACCCCGCCCGAACGCCGCGGCCAACACTGCCGCCGCCCCACCGCCCCGGCGGGCCGAGCTGTCCGACGCCGCCGTCGTCTCCCGGTCCTGGGGCATGGCCTTCGCCACGCTGGTCAGCCGCATCACCGGGTTCCTGCGCATCGTGCTGCTCGCCGCGATCCTCGGTGCGGCCCTGTCCAGTTCGTTCACCGTCGCCAACCAGCTGCCGAACATGGTGGCCGCCCTGGTGCTGGAGGCGACCTTCACCGCGATCTTCGTGCCGGTGCTGGCCCGCGCCGAACGCGACGACGCCGACGGGGGCGCCGCGTTCGTGCGGCGGCTGGTCACGCTCGCCACCGCGCTGCTGCTGCTGACGACGGTGCTGTCGGTCGCGGCGGCACCGCTGCTGGTGCGGCTGATGCTGGGCAGCGACCCACAGGTCAACGAGCCGCTCACCACCGCCTTCGCGTATCTGCTGCTGCCGCAGATCATCTTCTACGGGTTGACCTCGGTCTACATGGCAATCCTGAACAACCGCAACGTGTTCGGGCCGCCGGCGTGGGCGCCGGTGCTCAACAACGTGGTCGCGATCATCACGCTGTGCGTGTATGTGCTTGTCCCGGGCGAACTCTCGATCGACCCCGTCGAGATGGGCAACGCCAAGCTGCTCGTGCTCGGCATCGGCACCACGCTCGGCGTCGTGGCCCAGGCCGGGATCCTGCTGTACTCCCTGCGCCAGCATCGCGTCGACCTGCGGCCGCTGTGGGGTATCGACGACCGGCTCAAGAAGTTCGGCACCATGGCCATCGCGATGATGCTGTACGTCCTGATCAGCCAGATCGGGCTGATCGTCGGCAACGAGATCGCCAGCCACGCAGCCGCATCCGGCCCGGCGATCTACAACTACGCCTGGCTGCTGCTGCAGTTGCCGTTCGGCATGATCGGCGTGACGGTACTGACCGTGGTGATGCCCCGGCTGTCGCGCAACGCCGCCGCGAACGACAACCCTGCGGTACTCGCCGACTTCTCGCTCGCCACCCGGCTGACCATGGTGACGCTGATCCCGATCGTCGCCTTCATGACCGTCGGCGGCCCCGCCATCGGCAGCGCCCTGTTCGCGTACGGCAACTTCGGTGCCACCGACGCGGGTTATCTCGGCATGGCCATCACGCTGTCGGCGTTCACCCTGATCCCGTATTCCATGCTGTTGCTGGAACTTCGGGTGTTCTATGCCCGCGAGCAACCCTGGATCCCGATCGTCCTGATCGTCGTGATCACCGTGGTGAAGATCGTCGGCTCGCTGATCGCGCCGCACCTGACCGACGATCGGGAGCTCGTGGCCGGCTACCTGGGCCTGGCCAACGGCCTGGGCTTCCTGGCCGGTGCGACCGTGGGCTACGTGTTGCTGCGGTCGGCACTGCGGCCGCCGCGCGGCCGGATGATCGAGCTGCCGGTGATCCGGACCATCCTGGTGACCGTCTGCGCCTCCCTGGGATCGGGCCTGCTCGCTTATCTCGCCGACAAACTGCTGGGATTCGACCGGCTCACCGAGCACGGCGGCGCCGCCGGATCGTTGCTGCGCCTGGTTCTGCTCGGCGTGATCATGCTCCCGGTGATCGTGACGGTGCTGGTAGCAGCCAAGGTGCCCGACGCCCTGGCCGCAGTGGCTTTCGTGAAACGCCGGCTGGGCCGCGGCGCCCCGACACCGACCCCCGCAGTCCAGGTCAGCTCGGCTGTACCGGACTCCCGGCGGACCTCGGTCCCGTACCCTGGACACGGCATTTCATCACCGGTACCACCGCGGCCCGGCGCGTCCGCCACTGGCGGGGCAAACCGGGGCACTGGTACCACGGGCGGGCTTCGGAAAGGATTTGCGGTGACCGACGCACCCGCGGACCAGGGATCCGCCCCCATCTCGGATACGTCAGGCGGCGGCAGCGACGATGTCGCCCTGCGGGCCGGCGCCGTCGTCGCCGACGGTCGCTACCGCCTGCTCGTCTTCCACGGCGGTCCCCCGGATCTGCAATTCTGGCACGCGCTCGACATCGCGCTCGACCGCCAGGTCGCGCTGACGTTCGTCGACCACGACGGCGCGCTCCCGCAATCGATGGTCCAGGAAATCCTCACCCGGACAAGCAAACTGAGCCACATCGAGGGGCCGGGGCTGGCCCGGATCCTGGACGTCACCCGACTCGGCCACGGTGGCCTGGTGGTCAGCGAATGGATCCGCGGCGGTTCGCTCGCCGAGGTGGCCGCGACGGATCCGTCGCCGATGGGCGGGGCCCGCGCCATCCAGTCCCTGGCGTCGACGGCCGAATCCGCACACCGGGCCGGCGTCGCGTTGTCGATCGATCATCCCGGCCGGATCCGGGTCAGCATCGAGGGCGACGTGGTGCTCGCCTTCCCCGGCACGCTGCCGTCGGCCACACCCGAGGACGACATCCGCGGCATCGGCGCCACGCTGTACGCGCTGCTGATCAACCGGTGGCCGCTGCCCGAGGCCGGCGCGCTCAGCGGCATGCTGCCCGCGACACAGAACAGCGCGGGCCAGCCCATCGAGCCCCGCGCGGTCGACGGGACCATCCCCTTCCAGATCTCCGCCGCGGCCGCCCGGGCCGTGCAGGAGGGTGGCGGAATCCGTTCGGCCCCAACGCTGTTGAATCTGCTCCAGCAGGCCACCACCGTCGCCGACACCACCGAGCTGCTCGAGCCCGTCGACAGCTCGCAGGGCCCCGAGTCCGAGGACGCGGCGGAACTCGAAGCGGCCGCCAAGCGGCGCAAGGCACTGCTCATCGGGGTGGGTGTCGGTGGAGCCATCCTGCTCGTGGCACTGCTGGTGCTGGCGTCGGTGCTCAAGGGCATCTTCGGCGACGTCGGCGGCGGCCTGGACAAGCAGCAGCTCGGCCTCAACAGCCAGCGCCCCACCACGAGCGGTGCCCCGACCCCCGGCAATGTGGTGAAACCCGTTGGTGTGACGGTCTTTTCGCCCGGCGGCGGCGCGGACTCCCCCGAAACCGCCGGCAAGGCCATCACCGGCGCGCCCGGTGACGCATGGTCGACGGACGTCTACACCGATCCCACGCCGTTCCCCGGGTTCAAGAGCGGCGTCGGCCTCATGCTGAACCTGCCCCAGGCGACCACGGTCGCGTCGGTCAGCCTGAACCTGACCAGCACCGGCACCGCGATCCAGATCCGGTCGGCGCAAACCGCCAACCCGTCCTCACTGGACGCCACGACCGTGCTGACGCAACCGGCGACCATGAAGACCGGCTCCAACACGATCACGATCAGCAACGCGCAGCCGACGCAGCATCTGCTGATCTGGATCTCCACGCTGGGGACCGTCGACGGCAAGAGCAAGACCGACATCTCCAACGTGGTCGTGAAGGCTGCCGCGTAAGTTATCCACAGGGTCCACGGGCCATCTGTGCAGGTCGGGACGGTTCCGGTCAATTCGCGTCGGGTGCGTTCCCGGACCCGATTTATGGTTCGGAAGTGGGGAGTTTCGGGGCGCCACAGTCGGACGCATCAGACGCAGAGTTGCTCGCGGCGCACATCGCCGGTGAGCGGTACGCGTTCGAGGAACTGTTCTACCGACACCGGCACCAGCTGTACCGGCTCGCCCGCCTGACGAGCCACGACCCGCAGGATGCGCTGGACGCCCTGCAGGACGCGCTGTTCAAGGCCCACCGGCACGCGCCGCGGTTCCGGCACGACAGTTCGGTGCGCAGCTGGCTGTGCCGCATTGTCGTGAACTCGTGCCTGGACCGGTTGCGGCACAACAAGTTTCACCGTGCCGAAGAGCTCAGCGACGCCACCTGCCGAACCGCGGACCCCGCGCACCGGATCGAGACCACCATCGTCATCGAACGGGCGCTGCTGCGGCTGCCGGTCGAACAGCGGGCGGCCGTGGTCGCCGTCGACATGCAGGGCTACTCGGTCGCCGAGACCGCGGCGATGCTGGGTATCGCGGAGGGCACCGTGAAGAGCCGCTGCTCGCGGGCGCGCGCGAAACTCGCGCAGTCGCTCGCCCACCTCGCCGACTGACGGGTGCCGGTCACGTGACGTTTTCGCCCCGATCACCGGCGACGGTGTACCGCGGGTCTCTGCGGCGACCGGATTAGGCTTCGGCAGGTGGACGACGAACAGGCCGATCAGTCCGTCTCCCTCGAGCTCCTGGCCGACCTGCAGGCCGGACTGCTCGACGACGCCACCGCGGCCCGACTGCGCCGCCGCATCCGCGACGATCCGGCGCTCGCCCGTCGGTACGCCGCACTCGAACAGGTCCGGCGCGACGTCCACGACCTGGCGGACGACCCCACCGCCACCGACCTGCCCGCAGACGCGACCGCCCGCATCGGCTCGGCCCTGCGCGACCCCGGCTCGAAGCCGCGCCACACCGTCGTCCCCGGTCGGCCCGCCGGCCACGGCGCGCGCACGGCACGTCCCGCCGTCGTCGCCGCGGCCGTCGCTGGGCTGCTCGCCGTCGGCATCGGCGCCGTCGTGGTGTTCGGCGGACCCGACGAGCCGGCCCGCGTCTCCGCCGGTCCCAGGGCGGCGTCACTGACGGTGCAGCGCCAGGCCGGGATGCCGTGGCCGGACCGGCAGATCCTGGACCTGCGGAGCCGGCCACCCGAGTTGGGCGCGCTCGCCGCACCGGATCGCCTGCGGTCCTGCCTGACGGGGCTCGGCTACTCGCCCACCACCGCGGTCCTCGGCGCGGCCACCCTGACGATGCACGACCGTGCCCAAGTGCTCCTGCTGCTCCCGAAAGCCGACGACGGCGCTCTGATGGCCCTGGTGGTGTCTCCGGGCTGCAATTCGAGCGACGCCGGCCTGGCCGCCGACGCCGTCATTCCCGACGCTCCGGGCCCGCCGGCGCAATCGCGCCGCTGACCGCCCCGGAGCCCGCCAAACGGCCGGGAACACCGGCACTTACCCTGGTGTTATAGGCGTACCGACTCTGGCAGCAGGCCGACCAGGTATGAGCCTGACCAGAGCCAGATGAAAGGCGGCCATGACCACCCAAGACACCGTGCACGACGTGATCATCATCGGCTCCGGGCCGGCCGGCTACACCGCTGCGGTGTACACGGCCCGCGCCCAGCTCAAGCCGCTGGTTTTCGAAGGTGTCCAGTTCGGTGGTGCGTTGATGACCACCACTGAGGTGGAGAACTACCCGGGCTTCAAGGAGGGCATCACCGGCCCCGAGCTCATGGAGGAGATGCGCGAGCAGGCGCTGCGGTTCGGCGCCGACCTGCGCATGGAGGACGTCGAGGCGGTGTCCCTCGACGGACCCGTCAAGACCGTCACGGTCGACGGCGAGACCCATCAGGCCCGCGCCGTCATCCTCGCGATGGGCGCCGCCGCCCGCCACCTCGGCGTGCCGGGCGAGCAGGAGCTGATCGGCCAGGGTGTCAGCACGTGCGCCACCTGTGACGGTTTCTTCTTCCGCGATCAGGACATCGCCGTCATCGGCGGCGGCGACTCCGCCATGGAGGAGGCGACGTTCCTGACGCGCTTCGCCCGCTCGGTGACGCTGATTCACCGCCGCGACGAGTTCCGCGCCTCGCGGATCATGCTGGAGCGCGCGCAGGCCAACGAGAAGATCACCTTCGTCACCAACACCGAAGTTGTTGCGGTGGAAGGTGATTCGAAGGTCAGCGGGCTGCTGCTGCGCAACACCGTCACCGGCGAGGAGAGCAAGCTCCCGGTCACCGGCGTGTTCGTCGCTATCGGCCACGACCCGCGGTCGGAGCTGGTGCGCGGCCTCGTCGACCTCGACGACGAGGGCTACGTTCAGGTCAAGGGCCGCACCACCAGCACGTCGCTGGACGGCGTGTTCGCCGCGGGCGATCTGGTCGACCACACCTACCGGCAGGCCATCACCGCGGCCGGCAGCGGCTGCGCGGCGGCCATCGACGCCGAGCGCTGGCTCGCCGAGCACCACGGCTGATCGTCCTTCCCCCACAGAGTTCACCCGAGAGGAGCAGTACATGAGCGAGGGCAGCGCAACGCTGACCGTCACCGACGGTTCGTTCGACAGCGACGTCATCAAGAGCGGCACCCCGGTGCTGGTCGACTTCTGGGCGACCTGGTGCGGACCGTGCAAGATGATCGCCCCGGTGCTCGAGGAACTGGCCGGCGAGAAGGCCGGGGAGCTGACGATCGCCAAGCTCGACGTCGACGCCAACCCCGAGACCGCCCGTAGCTTCAACGTCGTCTCGATCCCGACCCTGATCCTGTTCAAGGACGGCGAGCCGGTGAAGCGCATCGTCGGCGCCAAGGGCAAGGCCGCCCTGCTGCGCGAAATCGCCGACGAACTCTGATCCCATCAGCGGCTGCGCACCCGCCGGTTTCGGCGGGGCGCACCGCTGCTGCCTGTGAAGTTGCGGAATCCTGAGGAGCGTCTGCGACAATGGGTCCAGGCGTCCCGCCAGTGCGCAGCTGTCCGCCCGCCTGGCGTCCGTGATTGAAAGGCCAGGAATGTCGATACTGCGTCGCGGTGACCGGGGAGGTTCGGTCACCGAGATTCGGGCCGCACTGGCCGCCCTGGGGCTGCTGGACAGTCCCGACGCGGATCTCACCACCGGCAAGCACGTCGCGCTCGACCTCTTCGACGAGGAACTCGACCAGGCCGTGCGTGCCTTCCAGCAGCAGCGTGGCCTGCTCGTCGACGGCATGGTCGGCGAAGCGACGTACCGCGCGCTGAAAGAGGCCTCGTACCGCCTGGGGGCGCGCACGCTCTCGCACCAGTTCGGTGCCCCGATGTACGGCGACGACGTCGCCACCCTGCAGGCCCGGCTGCAGGATCTCGGCTTCTACACCGGTCTCGTCGATGGTCATTTCGGCTTGCAGACCCACAACGGCCTGATGTCGTACCAGCGCGAGTACGGCATGTTCCCCGACGGCATCTGCGGTCCGGAGACGTTGCGCTCGCTGTACTTCCTGGGTTCGCGGGTCACCGGCGGTTCGCCGCACGCCATCCGCGAAGAGGAACTCGTCCGGCGCAGTGGCCCCCGTCTGACCGGAAAGCGGATCATCATCGATCCGGGCCGCGGCGGCGACGACCGCGGGCTCATCATGACCAGCCCGTCCGGCCCGGTCAGTGAAGCCGACGTCCTGTGGGACCTCGCCAGCCGGCTGGAAGGCCGCATGACGGCCATCGGCATGGACACGTTCCTGTCGCGCCCTGTCAGCGGCAGCCCGGCCGACGCCGAGCGGGCCGCAACGGCCAACGCGGTCGGTGCCGATCTGATGATCAGCCTGCGGTGCGCCAGCCTGCCCAGCCCGGCAGCCAACGGCGTCGCCTCGTTCTACTTCGGCAACTCGCACGGTTCGGTGTCCACCATCGGCCGCAACCTCGCCGACTTCATACAGCGGGAAGTCGTGGCGCGCAGCGGTTTACGTGACTGCCGCACCCACGGCCGCACCTGGGACCTGCTGCGGCTCACCCGGATGCCCACGGTGCAGGTCGACATCGGCTACGTGAGCAACCCGCACGACCGGGAGCTGCTCACCTCCCCCGGCCACCGCGACTCCATCGCCGAAGGCATCCTGGCCGCCGTGAAGCGGCTGTACCTGCTGGGTAAGAACGACCGTCCCACAGGCACTTTCACGTTCGCCGAGCTGCTGGCTCACGAGATGTCGGTCGAGCAGGCCGGCCAGGCCGGCGCCTAGCCCTGCTGCCCTCAGGGTTTTCGTCATGCACGCCACCGCATTTCGGTGCGCGGGCTGGTTGAATCGGTCGGTATGAGTGGCCACGCCACGGTTCTCGTGACCGGCATGTCCGGAGTCGGCAAGTCGACGACGCTGGCCGGCCTCGCCGAACGGGGTTACGCCACAGTCGATACCGACGACGGGGAGTGGATCGACGTCGTCGACGGCGAGCCGCTCTGGCGCGAACCTCTCATCGACGAGCTGCTGCAGCAACCGCGCGACGGGCCCTTGTTCGTGCAGGGCACCGTGGCCAACCAGTGGCGCTTCTACGGCCGGTTCGATGCGGTCGTACTCCTCACCGCCCCAACCGATGTCGTGTTGGATCGGCTGCGACGCCGGACCAACAATCCGTACGGCAAGAGTGCCGACGAGCGCGCCCGGATCCTGGCCGACATCGCAGAGATCGAACCGCTGCTGCGGCAGTCGGCCACCCACGAGATCGACACGACCCGCCCGCTGCCGGAGGTGGTCGACGCTCTGGTCGCCATCGCCGCGAAGGCGGTCTAGCGGGCTCCGGTCACTCGTGCCGGCCCGAACCCCGTCTCCCCCAGCGTCGTCCCGCAGGGGCCGCCACTGAGGCCTCATGGCCCGCCTGGCGGACCGGGAAGCGCCGGACGCCCAGACGTCCCCGGATCGCCGGCCGCGCCCCCGATTTCGACCGCGAGGCGGTTGCGACATGAGCGTCACGTGACGCTTGTTCCGGTTGGTCCTGGGTCATCGTGATTCAGGCCCCATCGGCGGGTGTTCCGGCTTGGAGTCCCCATGTCGCTGACCGGATTGGGTTCTCCCGATCACAACCACCGTCGGGCCAACAGCGCCACCGGTGACGCGCACCCGACACCGATGAGCGCGAGCACCGTCAGCGATGCTGCCGCATCTGAGGCCACGAGCTGCGACCCCGCCCAGGCGCCGGAGAAGATCCCGACTTGAAACGCCAGCACGTACAGATAGGACGCGAAGGCAGCGTTGGGGCAACGCTTGATGAGGATCGTCTGCATGGTCGGCGCCCAACAGGCTAAGTCCCCTGGGGTGGTGGGAATTCGGGGACGGGGCTGAGGTGGGCGGAGATGTTCAGGCCGTGTCGGTGCCG
>NZ_JBJIAK010000009.1:0-146708 GCF_045310915.1 Mycobacterium sp. SMC-17
ATCATCCCAGCTCAGAAGGCACTTTCCTCGTTACGACACCCGACCAAACAGTCAGTTCATCGGTGGATCGAGGCTAAGGTCATCCCAGGCGCGCCTGATCACGGCCTCGGTGTCGAGGTCGAACAACAGCTCGACCGAGTGCACCATGTCAGCCGACCAGGCTCGAAACCCATTGCGGATCAAATGCTTTCGCACTGACGGCAGCGAACTCCGCGGGCGACAACCGGCCCGCGCCGTCGGGCAGCACGGCGCGCACCGGAGCGATGTCCGCGAGCGCACTCCGATTGGAGGTTTCCGCGAGCCCCGGTTCGTGCGGCCAGCTGCCGATCACCAGTCCGGCGCAGGCGATGCCGTGCGCGGCCAGCGACTCGACGGTCAGGCCCGTGTGGTTGAGAGTGCCGAGGCCCGGTGCGACGACGACCAGGACCGCGGCCCCGAGCTCGACGGCCAGGTCGCGCAGCGTCGTGCCGTCGGCGCCGAGTTGGACGAGCAGTCCCCCGGCACCCTCGACGAGCGTCAGCTGACGGGGCCGATCGACGTTCCGGACCAGAGCGACGAGCTCGTCGCGCGCCGGCAGCGTAAGACCGGCCAACTCGGCCGCCGCGAGGGGCGCCAGCGGTTCGGGGTAGCGCCAGCCCGGCACGAGCGAGGTGATGTCGGCCAGCCGCGCCACCTCGGCGAGATCGTCGTCGCCGTGCCCGGCCGCGGGCGCGATGCCGGTCTGCACCGGTTTACAGACCGTCACGTCCAGCCCGGCCTGGCGGGCGGCACTGGCCAGCGCCGCGGTGCCGATGGTCTTGCCGACTCCGGTATCGGTACCGGCGACCAGGAGCACCGTCACGACTGCACCAGCGCGAGCACCTCGCCGAGCACCCGCCCGGCCAGGTCGAGCTCGGCATCGTCGAGCGACGCGCGCGCGGTCAGGCGCAGCCGCGAGGTGCCGGCCGGCACCGACGGCGGGCGGAAACAGCCGACCCGAACGCCGCGGTCCAGGCAGGCCGACGCGGCGGCCAGCGCGACCTCGGGGTCGCCCAGGATCACCGACACGACGGCGGAATCAGGCGTATCGACGGCGCCGCCGAACCGGGCCAGCGTCGCGGCGTGGGTAAGCACGGCCTGTGCCCGCCACGGCTCGGCGATGAGGACCTGCAGCGCGGCTTGCGCGGCGCCGACGGCCGCCGGGGCCAGCCCGGTGTCGAAGATGAAGGTGCGCGCGGCGTCGATCAGGTGGGCCCGTACTGCGGCCGGGCCGAGCACCGCGCCGCCCTGGCTGCCGAGCGACTTGGACAGCGTCGTCGTCACCACGATGTCGGGGGCACCGGCCAGACCCACCTCGTGCACCAGGCCACGGCCACCGGTGCCGCGGACGCCGAGGCCGTGGGCCTCGTCGACGATCAGCAGCGCACCGTGCCGGCGGCACACCTCGTGCAGGGCGCGCAGCGGGGCGAGGGCGCCGTCGGTGGAGAACACCGAATCGGTGATCACGACGGCGCGCTCCTCGGACCGGCTGATCAGCGCGGTCTCGACGGCGCCGACGTCGTTGTGCGGGGATACCACCACCCGCGCCCGGGACAGCCGACAGGCGTCCACCAGCGACGCGTGGCTGTAGGCGTCGGAGACGACCAGAGAACCGGGGCCCGACAGCGCCGCCACCGCGGCGATGTTGGCGGTGTAACCGGACGAGAACACCAGCGCCGACTCGGCACCCATGAATTCGGCCAGCTCGGCCTCGAAGTCCTCGTGCAATTCGGTGTTGCCGGTCACCAGCCGCGATCCGCCGGAGCCCGCACCCCAGGTGTGCAGCGCCGTCACGCCGCCTGCGATGACGTCGGGATGCTGCGTCAGGCCGAGATAGTCGTTGGACGCCAGGTCCAGTTCGGTGGCCACCGCGGGCCGGACCCGCAGCGACCGGCGCAGCCCCTCGGCCCGGCGCCGGCGTTCGACATCGGCGAGCCAGGCCAGCGGCGAGTGCTCGGTCATCGGCGCGCTCCTGACTCCAGTGCTATTGAACGGTGTTCAGGTTAACGCACGGGCAACGGCGACCACAGCAGAGGTGACCTGGTCGATCTCGGCGGGTGTGCAGATGAAGGGCGGCATCACGTACAGCAGCTTGCCGAAGGGCCGCAGCCACACGCCGTGCTCGATCGCGGTGACCGTGGCGAGTGCCATGTTCACCGGTTCGCGCATCTCGACCACGCCGATGGCGCCCAGCACGCGCACATCGGCGACCGACGGCAATTCGGCCGCCGGCGCGAGACCTCGCCGCAGCCCCTCCGAGATCTCCGCGACCCGGGCCTTCCAGTCCTGTCCCAGCAGCAGCTCGACGGCTGCCACCGACACCGCGCACGCCAGCGCGTTGGCCATGAACGTCGGCCCGTGCATCAGTGCGCCCGGCTCGCCGGAGCTGATCACCCGCGCGATCTCCCCTGTGCACAGCGTCGCCGCCAGCGTGACATAGCCACCGGTCAGCGCCTTGCCGACGCACATGATGTCGGGGCTGACGCCGGCGTGATCCGCGGCGAACAGCTCCCCGGTGCGCCCGAAACCGGTCGCGATCTCGTCGAAGATCAGCAGCACGCCGTGCCGCGTGCAGATGTCGCGCAGCGCCGTGAGGTAGCGCGGGTCGTGGAACCGCATGCCACCGGCGCCCTGGACCACCGGCTCGACGATGACGGCGGCGAGCTCGTCGACGTGCGCAGCGAGCTGGGCCTCGAAGGCCTCGACATAGGCGGGGTCGAATTCGGTGGGTACCCGCGGCGCGAAGATCTGCGGCATCAGGACATCGGTCCAGATGGAGTGCATGCCGCCGTCGGGGTCGCAGACGCTCATCGGGGTGAAGGTGTCGCCGTGGTACCCGCCCCGCCACGTCATCAGCTTGTGCCGGCCGGGACGGCCGAGGCTGCGCTGGTACTGCAGCGCCATCTTCGCGGCGACCTCGACGGACACCGAGCCCGAGTCCGAGAAGAACACCGTGTCGAGACCGGCCGGGGTGATTTCGACGAGCAGCTGCGCCAGCCGCGCCGCGGGCTCATGCGTGAGGCCGCCGAACATCACGTGGTTCATCCGGCTCAGCTGCCGCGTGATCGCGGCGTCGAGCACGGGGTGCCCGTGCCCGTGCACCGCCGTCCACCACGAGCTCATCGCGTCGATGACCTGGACCGGGCGACCTTCGTGGATGAGGGTCAGCATGATGCCGTGCGCCTCGGTGGCAACCACCGCCGGCAAAGCCTCGGCGCCGATGGTGCTGTACGGGTGCCAGATGTGGGCGGTGTCGATCGCCGAGATTTCGGCAGGGTTCAGCGCTGGCACGAGGACCGAGCCTAATCGCCCCGCAGGCACGTCGAAACCGGCCTACTCAGCGGGCGGGCGACTCGCCGTTACATGAACCAGACCTGGATCTTGGGTAGATTGACATCCGACCATGACGACTCTTGCAGCACCGCGGCCGGCGTCGCAGCCCGGGTCGGGCAACGCCGTGCACGTCACCGACAGCGGTGCGGACTCCGCTGCGGGCAACGCGCCCAGCGGGTTCTACCGCCACGACCTGGACGGTCTGCGCGGCATCGCCATCGCCATGGTCGCCGCCTTTCACGTCTGGTTCGGCCGCGTTTCCGGTGGTGTCGACGTCTTCCTGGCGCTGTCCGGTTTCTTCTTCGGCGGCAAACTTCTGCGCATCGCGCTGACGCCCGACGCGCCGCTGTCCCCCGGACCGCAACTGCGCCGGCTGGTCCGTCGCCTGCTGCCCGCCCTGATCGTCGTCCTGGCCGCCGGCGCCGTGCTGACCATCGTGATCCAGCCCGAAACGCGCTGGGAGACGTTCGCCGACCAGAGCCTGGCCAGCCTCGGCTACTACCAGAACTGGGAGCTGGCCGAGACCGCCTCGAACTATCTGCGGGCCGGCGAATCCGTCAGCCCCCTGCAGCACCTCTGGTCGATGTCGGTGCAGGGCCAGTTCTATGTCGCGTTCCTCGCGCTGATCTTCGGCTTCGCATATCTGTTCCGGCGCCGGCTCGGCGACCGGCTACGGCCGGCGTTCATCGCGCTGCTCAGCGTGCTGACCGTCGCGTCGTTCGGCTACGCGATCTTCGCGCACCAGGCCGACCAGGTCAGCGCCTACTACGACAGCTTCGCCCGCGCCTGGGAGTTGCTGCTCGGCGCGCTCGTCGGCGCGCTGGTGCCGTCGGTCCGGTGGCCGATGTGGCTGCGCAACGTGGTGTCGATGGTCGCACTGGCGGCCATCCTGTCGTGCGGCGCGTTGCTCGACGGTGTCCGCGAATTCCCCGGCCCCTGGGCGCTGGTTCCGGTCGGCGCGACCATGCTGTTCATCCTCAGTGCCGCAAATCACACCGAGCGGCTGCCCGCGCCGAACCGGCTCCTGGCCACGGGCCCGTTCCTGTCGCTCGGCACCATGGCGTATTCGCTGTACCTGTGGCACTGGCCGCTGCTGATCTTCTGGCTGGCCTACAGCGGCCACAGCCGGGCCCATTTCGTCGACGGCACCATCGTGCTGCTCGTCTCCGGGGTGCTGGCCTGGCTCACCACCCGCTACGTCGAGAACCCGCTACGCCGGCCGTCGACGACGGCAAGTTCCGCCGGACTGGCCGGGCTGCGGCGTCCCACCGCCGTGTTGGGGACGCTCGTCGCCGTGCTGGGCGTGGCGCTCACCGCCACCGCATTCACCTGGCGCGAGCACATGAACATCGAGCGGGCCAACGGCAAGGAGCTCGCCACGCTCAACCCGGTCGACTACCCGGGCGCGCGGTCGCTGCTGCGGCACCTCAAGGTGCCGAAGCTGCCCTTCCGCCCGACCGTGCTCGAAGCCAAGGACGACGTACCGGCCACGACGGCCGACAGCTGTATCGCGGACTTCGACGACCTGTCCATCCGCAACTGCTCCTACGGCGACGTCGCCGCGACCCGCACCGTGGCGCTCGCCGGCGGTTCGCATGCCGAGCACTGGATCACCGCGCTGGACCTGCTCGGCAAGCGCTACCACTTCAAGGTGGTCACCTATCTGAAGATGGGTTGCCCACTGTCGACCGAGCAGAACCCGCTGGTGATGGGCGACAACCGGCCGTACCCGAAGTGCTACGAGTGGAACGAGCTGGTCATGCCGAAGCTCGTGGCCGACCACCCGAGTTTCGTCTTCACCACCTCCACGCGGCCCTGGAACATCAAGTCCGGTGACGTCATGCCGGGCACGTACATCGGAATCTGGCAGCGCCTGTCGGATGCGAACATCCCGATCCTCGCCATGCGCGACACCCCGTGGCTGGTGCGGGACGGTAAGCCGTTCTTCCCGGCGGACTGCCTTGCCAGCGGCGGCAATTCGACGTCATGCGGTATCGCCCGCTCCGAGGTACTGTCCGACCACAACCCGACCCTCGATTTCGTCGCGCAGTTCCCACTGCTGAAACCGCTCGACATGAGTGACGCGGTGTGCCGCCCTGACATCTGCCGCGCTGTGGAGGGAAATGTGTTGCTGTATCACGACTCTCATCATCTGTCCGCCACGTACATGCGCACCATGACCGCCGAGCTCGGCCGCCAGGTCGGGGCTGCCACCGGCTGGTGGTGAGCTGCCTTCATGGTTGTTGGCGTCTGGCCGGGTAGCGCCTATCCCCTCGGTGCGACCTACGACGGGTCCGGCACGAATTTCTCGCTGTTCTCCGAAGTCGCCGAGCGCGTCGAGCTGTGCCTGATCGCGAAGGACGGCACGGAGGAACGCGTCAACCTCGATGAGGTCGACAGCTACGTGTGGCATTGCTACCTGCCGGCCGTGACGCCCGGGCAGCGCTACGGATTCCGGGTGTACGGGCCGTGGGACCCGGCCCACGGACACCGCTGCGATCCGAGCAAGCTGCTGCTCGACCCCTACGGCAAGTCGTTCCACGGCGATTTCGACTTCGGCCAGGCGCTGTACTCCTACGACATGGCGGCGCCGTCGGCCACCGGCGAGCCACCCGGCATCGATTCGCTGGGGCACACCATGACGAGCGTGGTGATCAACCCATTCTTCAATTGGGACAACGACCGGCTACCGCGGACACCGTATCACGAGACGGTGATCTACGAGGCCCACGTCAAAGGCATGACGCAGACGCACCCGGCCATCCCGGAGGAACTGCGCGGCACCTACGCCGGGCTCGCCCACCCCGCGATCATCGAGCACCTGAATTCCCTCGGTGTCACCGCCATCGAGCTGATGCCGGTGCACCAGTTCCTGCACGACCACCGGCTGCTGGACCTGGGCCTACGAAACTACTGGGGCTACAACACGTTCGGCTTCTTCGCGCCGCACTACCAGTACTCGTGGAACCAGCACGCCGGCAGCGCGGTCGCCGAGTTCAAGACCATGGTGAAGTCGTTCCACGAAGCGGGCATCGAAGTCATCCTGGACGTGGTCTACAACCACACCGCCGAGGGCAATCACCTCGGCCCGACGCTGAACTTCCGCGGCATCGACAACGCCGCCTACTACCGCCTCGATGACGACGACCCGTCGCTCTACAAGGATTTCACCGGCACCGGCAACAGCCTCAATGCCCGCCATCCCCACACGCTGCAGCTCATCATGGATTCGCTGCGGTACTGGGTGCTGGAGATGCACGTCGACGGCTTCCGCTTCGACCTCGCCTCGACCCTGGCCCGCGAGTTCTACGACGTGGACCGGCTGTCGGCGTTTTTCGATCTGGTGCAACAGGATCCGGTGATCAGCCAGGTGAAGCTGATCGCCGAGCCGTGGGATGTCGGCGAGGGTGGCTACCAGGTCGGCAACTTCCCAGGTTTGTGGACCGAATGGAACGGGAAATACCGCGACACTGTGCGCGACTACTGGCGGGGCGAGCCCGCGACCCTCGGCGAGTTCGCCTCGCGGCTGACCGGTTCCTCGGATCTGTACGAGGCGACCGGCCGCCGGCCGAGCGCGAGCATCAACTTCGTCACCTGCCACGACGGCTTCACGCTGACCGATCTGGTGTCCTACAACGAGAAGCACAACGAGGCCAACGGCGAAGACAACCGGGACGGCGAGAGTCACAACCGGTCCTGGAACTGCGGCGTCGAGGGCCCGACCGACGACCCCGAGATCCTCGAGCTCCGGGAACGCCAGCGCCGCAACATCTTCGCGACACTGATGCTGTCGCAGGGCACCCCGATGATCAGTCACGGCGATGAGATCGGGCGCACCCAGCAGGGCAACAACAACGTCTACTGCCAGGACAACCCGCTGTCGTGGATGGACTGGACGATGTGCGAGACCAACGCCGCGCTCCTGGAATTCACCCGCACCGTGGTGGCGTTCCGGCGCAAGCATCCCGTCTTCCGGCGCCGCCGGTTCCTGGCCGGTCAACCGGTGCGCAGCACCGGGCAGGTGCGCGACATCGCGTGGCTGACCCCGGCCGGCGAGGAAATGACGCTGGAGGACTGGGATTCCGGCTTCGGCAAGAGCATCTCGGTGTTCCTCAACGGCGATGCGATACCCGAACCCAACGCCCGCGGTGAGCGGGTCACCGACGACTCGTTCCTGCTGTGCTTCAACGCCCACGACGAGGCCCTCGATTTCGTGATGCCGGGAGAGGACTACGGCGCGAGCTGGGCGGCGGCCCTGGATACCGCGGATCCGCACGGTCACACCGAACTGGTGGCCGAGGCCGGCGCGACGATCTCGCTACAGGCCCGCTCGCTGCTGGTGTTGCGTAAGACGGCGTGAACGCCGTGCCTGTTTCATCGACATACCGACTGCAAATGCGCAGCGACGGCATGACTTTCGACGACGCGCTGGCCCTGCTGCCCTATCTCGACGATCTCGGCGTCTCGCATCTCTATCTGTCACCGGTGCTGACCGCCGTCGCCGGGTCGACGCACGGCTACGACGTCACCGACCCGACGGCCATCTCGGCGGAGCTCGGTGGGCCCGAGGGCTTCGCCCGGCTCTCCGCGGCGGCACGCGCGCGCGGCATGGGGCTCGTCGTCGACATCGTGCCCAACCACGTGGGCGTCGAACGGCCCGAGCAGAACCCGTGGTGGTGGGACGTCCTGGCGCACGGTCGTTCGTCTCGGTTCTCCGCATACTTCGATATCGACTGGGACCTGGACCCCGACGGCCGAATCGTGTTGCCGGTGCTGGGTTCCGACGCCGACGTCGACGACCTCGCCGTCGACGGTGACGTGCTCCGGCTGGGTGACCGGTCCTGGCCGATCCGGCCCGGCACCGGCGCGGGCACGGCCGCCGAGGTCTACGCCCGGCAGGCGTATCGGTTGACGGGCTGGCAGTCCGGTTTCTGCGGCTACCGGCGGTTCTTCTCGATCACCTCGCTGGCCGCGGTGCGCCAGGAGGACCCGGACGTGTTCGACGCCAGCCACGCCGAGATCGGCCGCTGGTTCCGTGAAGGCCTGGTCGACGGACTGCGCGTCGACCACATCGACGGATTGACCGATCCCGCGGGCTATCTCAGTCGGCTACGCGAGCTGACCGGACCCGACGCGTGGATCGTCGCCGAGAAGATCCTCGCCGCCGACGAGCCGCTGGAACCCAGCCTGCCCATCGGCGGTACCACCGGTTATGACGTGTTGCGGGAGATCGGCGGGCTGTTCGTCGACCCGGACGGCGCCGATGTGCTGACGGAGCTGGCTCGCGAGACCTGCTGCGACGTCCGGGAATTGAAGGTCAAGGTCGCCACCGAGACCCTGGCCAGTGAGCTGTCCCGGCTGTGTCGCGCGATCGTTCGGGTGACCGGGACCGACGATCCCGCGCTACCGACCGCCATCGCCCAAGTGGTCAGCCGCGTCGGCGTGTATCGCACCGACTACCGGGTGTTGTCCGCGGTGCTGCCCGAGGCCATCAGCGAAACCACCGGCGCAGCACCGGAACTGGCACCTGCTCTACAGCTGGTTATCACGGCACTGCAGCAGCCCGAGCCTGCCGCGCGACTGCAGCAGCTGTGCGGCGCGGTGACCGCCAAGGCCGTCGAGGACACCCAGTTCTACCGCGACGCCCGGTTCGTGTCGCTCAACGAGGTCGGGGGCACCCCCGAACGGTTCGGGATGAGCACGGCCGAATTTCACCAGCGGGCCGCCGCGCGCCGACGGGACTGGCCGGCCACGATGGTGACGCTGTCGACGCATGACACCAAGCGCAGTGAGGATGTGCGGGCCCGCATCACGGTGCTGTCGCAGTGCGCCGACCGATGGGCGCGGCGCGTCCGCCGCTGGAACACGGTGTGCCTACCGCCCGACGAGGGCACCGGATTGTTCCTGTGGCAGAACATCATCGGCGTGTGGCCGGTGTCCGGCGACGTCGACGACACCGTCCGGGAGCGACTGCACGCCTACGCCGAGAAGGCCATCCGGGAGGCCGAGCTGCATACCGATTGGGAGCAGCCGGACCACGAGTTCGAAGGGGCCGTGCGCGACTGGATCGACGCCCTGCTCGACGGACCGGTGGCCAATGAGGTGACCGCGCTGGTCCGACAGCTCGATGAGGCCGCGCGTTGCGATGCCGTGGCCCAGAAGCTGCTGGCCCTGACTGTGCCGGGTATCCCCGACGTCTACCAAGGCACGGAACTGTTCGACGACAGCCTGGTGGACCCCGACAATCGTCGTCCGGTGGATTTCGCACGCCGGCAGACGGAACTGACGGCCTTGAGCCACCCCAAGATTCGGGTGGTCGCGGCAGCGTTGCGGTCACGCCGGGAGCGGCCGGCGACGTACCTGTCGGGCGAGTACACGCCCGTCACCGCCGACGGTCCCGCCGCCGACCACGTGATCGCGTTCCAGCGGGGTACCGATGTCCTGGTTGTCGTCCCCCGCTGGACACTGAAGCTCAACGAATCCGATTGCGCCGAAACCACTCTCGCACTGCCCGCCGGCGAGTGGACCGACCGGCTGACCGGCCGCACCTGGTCGGGCACCGTCACCGCCGACGCACTGTTCGCCGAACTGCCGGGCGCACTTCTGGAGAAAGCCCGTGGCTGACCACGAATTCTCGGTCTGGGCGCCTACGCCCGACAACGTGACTCTCGACGTCGACGGGGCCCGCTACCCCATGACCCGCTCCGACGACGGGTGGTGGCGCGTCACCGTCGACGTGCCGGCCGACGCCCGGTACGGCTTCGTCGTCGACGACTCCGAACCGCTGCCCGACCCCCGCTCGCCGCGGCAACCCGATGGCGTACACGGACTTTCACAGCTGTGGACGTCCGCGCCGCCGGCCCCCTGGCCCGGCCGCACCATCGACGGCACGGTGATCTACGAACTGCACGTCGGCACGTTCACCCCGGCCGGCACGTTCGAGGCCGCCATTGAACGGCTGGACCACCTCGTCGGCCTCGGCGTGGACTTCGTCGAACTCATGCCGGTCAACGCCTTCAGCGGCAGCCACGGCTGGGGCTACGACGGCGTGCTGTGGTACGCCGTGCACGAACCCTACGGCGGCCCTTCGGGTCTCGTGCGCTTCGTCGACGCCTGCCACCAGCGGGGCCTGGGCGTGCTGCTCGACGCGGTGTTCAATCACCTCGGCCCATCGGGGAATTACCTACCCAAGTTCGGGCCGTACCTGACCGTGGGCCGGACGCCGTGGGGCGAGGCGATCAACATCGCCGCCGCCGACTCCGATCCGGTGCGCCGGTACATCATCGACTGCGCCCTGCGCTGGATGCGGGACTTCGGCATCGACGGCCTGCGGCTGGATGCGGTACACGCGCTGGTCGACACCACAGCCGTTCACCTGCTGGAAGAGCTGGCCGCCGAAACCGATGCGCTGGCAACCGAACTCGGCCGCCCACTGGCACTGATCGCCGAAAGCGACCTCAACGACCCGCGGCTGATCACCCCGCGGGACCAGGGCGGCTACGGACTCGCCGCTCAGTGGGACGACGACATCCACCACGCCATCCACACCGCGGTGTCCGGAGAACGACAGGGCTACTACGCCGACTTCGGATCCATGCAGACGCTCGCCACCACCCTGGCCCGCGGCTTCTTCCACGCCGGCACCTACTCGTCGTTCCGGCGCCGGCGCCACGGCCGGGCCCTGGACACCACGAGCATTCCGGCCACCCGGCTGCTGGCCTACACCTGCACGCACGACCAGGTGGGCAACCGGGCGATCGGTGACCGCCCGTCGCAGAACCTCGACTTCGGGCAGCTGGCGATCAAGGCCGCGCTGGTCCTCGGATCGCCCTATACGGCAATGCTTTTCATGGGCGAGGAGTGGGGCGCGTCGACACCGTTCCAGTTCTTCAGTTCACATCCCGAACCCGAACTCGCGCGCGCGACGGCCGAGGGCCGCAAGGCCGAGTTCGCCGATCACGGCTGGGCCGCCGACGACATCCCCGATCCGCAGGATCCGGCGACGTTCCAGCGTTCCAAACTCGACTGGGACGAGGTCGGCACTGGCGAGCACGCCCGCCTGCTGCAGCTCTACCGCGACCTGATCACGTTGCGGCGCACCGAACCCGACTTCGCCGACCCGTGGCTGGACCACCTGCGCGTCGAGTTCGACGAGGCCGACCGCTGGATCGTCATGCACCGCGGTGCGTTCGCCGTGGCGTGCAACCTCGGCGAACAGCCCGTCGCCGTACCCATCACCGGTGAGTCGGTCCTGTCCTCGGCCGAGCCTCAGATCGGGACAACCGCCACGACACTGCCCGGCCACAGCTTCGCGGTCCTCCGTCGACGCCCCTAGGTCAGGTAACGGTAAGCCGGTGACCCCGGCTCCAACGGCTCCACGTGGATGCCCGAATTGTGCATCCGCTCGAGCAGTCCGTCGAAGTTGGCGGCCGACCCGAGTTCGATGCCGACGAGCGCCGCGCCGGTCTCCCGGTTGTTGCGCTTGACGTATTCGAACAGGGTGATGTCGTCGTTGGGCCCGAGCACCTCGTCCAGGAACCGCCGCAGCGCGCCGGGCTCCTGCGGGAAGTCCACCAGGAAGTAGTGCTTGAGACCCAGGTGCACCAGTGACCGCTCGAGCACCTCGCCGTAGCGCGAGACGTCGTTGTTGCCACCGGAGATCAGGCACACGACCGTCGAGCCGGCCTCGACGCCGTTCTCCATCAACGCCGCCACGGACAGCGCGCCCGCGGGCTCGGCGATGATGCCCTCGTTCTGGTACAGGTCGAGCATCGCGGTGCACACCGCGCCTTCGTCGACGGTCGTCACCGACACCATGTCGCCGGCCGCGGCGAGCGCCGCGTAGGTCAGCTCCCCGGCCCGCGCCACCGCCGCGCCGTCGACGAACTGGTCGACGTGCTCCAGCGTGACCGGCTCGCCCTTGGCCAGCGCCGCGATCATCGACGCCGCACCGGCGGGCTCGGCGCCGAGCACGGCGGTCGCCTTGGTGTGCGCGGTCAGGTAGGTGGTGATGCCGCTGATGCAGCCGCCGCCGCCGACCGGCACGATCACCAGGTCGGGCTCGCCGTCCAGCTGCTCGAGGATCTCGACGGCGATGGTGCCCTGCCCGGCCATGGTGCGCAGGTCGTCGTACGGCGGGACCAGCGTGGCCCCCGTCCGGGCGACGTCCTCGAGCGCGGCCTCGGCGGCCAGGTCGTAGGTGGCGCCGCCGACGATCAGCTCGATGAAGTCACCGCCGTGGTAGCGGATGCGGTCCCGCTTCTGTTTGGGGGTCTTGGCCGGGACGTAGACGCGGCCGTGCACACCCATCGAGCGGCAGGCCAGCGCGAAACCCTGGGCGTGGTTGCCCGCCGACGAGCACACCACGCCGGCGGCCTTCTCCTCGTCGGAGAGCTGCATCAGCAGGTTGTAGGCACCCCGCAGTTTGTACGAGCGCACCGCCTGCAGGTCCTCACGCTTGAGGTACACCTGGGCGCCGGTCAGCGCCGACAGCCGATCGCTGTACTGCAGCGGGGTGCGGGTGACCACCGAGGAAATTCGCCGGGCAGCCGCATCGATGTCGGCCGCGGCAAGCGGCGACGTCCTGTGGGTTCCCTGGCTCAGCTCGGCAGACACCGTCTAATGGTGTCATCTCGGTGCAAAACTGAGCGCATGGACCCCACTCCAGAACCCTTGCCGCCGGCGGTCAGGACATTCGTCGAGCGCACCCACCGCCTGACGAGCAGCGCGGAACACCACGTGCCGTCCTGGCTGCGGCCCGGCGCGCCCGAGAACCGGCTACCGGTGATCGCCGCCATCCTCGGCGCGGTCCTGCTGCAATGGTCCGTCCCCGAGCAGTACACCGTGGTGCCCCGCTGGCCGCTGATCGGCCTGGAACTCCTGCTCGTGGTCGTGCTGCTGATCATCAACCCGGTGCGGATGTCCCGGGAGACCACCGTCGGCAAGTGGGCGATGTGGCTGCTGACGGCGGCCATCACCGCCGACAACACGACGTCGGCGATCGTCCTCGACGTCCACATCCTGTCCGGTCAGGTCTCCAACAATGCCGGGCTGTTGCTGGGCAGCGGCGCGGCGATCTTCATCACCAACGTCATCGTGTTCGGCATCTGGTTCTGGGAGCTGGACCGCGGTGGGCCGTTCGCCCGGCGGTCCGGCGACGACCCGTACCCGGACTTCCAGTTCCCCCAGATGAGCGATCCGCAGAACGCCGAACCCGGTTGGCGCCCAACATTTGTCGACTACCTGTACGTCAGCTACACCAACGTCGTGGCGTTCTCGCCCACAGACACCATGCCGCTGTCCCGGTGGGCCAAGATGATGATGACGCTGCAGTCGCTGGTCTCGATCTCGACGACCGCGCTCGTCATCGCGCGTGCGGTCAACGTGCTGAAGTAGGGCCCCGGTACGCCGGATTCAGCCGCAGTCGCGGTGCGGTTCCAGCAGCTCGGCCTGCCCCACCTCGGGGCGGGTGGTCGGCAACCAGCGTCGCGTCGACTCGAGCGACCGTTCGATGAGTTCACCCGAGCGGGAGAAGTCGATCGGCGACACCCGCACCGGACACAACGGCGGCACCACATGCAGTTCGACCAATGCCTCGAACCGCTCGACGTCCGTCGCCAGCCGCCGGTTGATCGCCAGCGTGAACGCGTGCATCGCCATCGCCAGCGCCGCCCGGGGCGGTTGTGGCATGGCGCACGAGTAACCCGTCGGCAGCACCCACACCTCGGTCGCGCCCAGTTCCACCGCATAGGACAGCGGTGTGTTGTTCACCACGCCACCGTCGACCAGATCGCGTCCGCCGATCCGCACCGGCGGCAGGACCGCCGGGATGGCGGCGCTGGCGACGATCGCGTCTACGGCGTCGCCCGACGACAGGAGGACGTCCTGCCCGGAGAGCACGTCGGTGGCCACCACGTGCAGCGGCGTCGGCGCGTCCTGCAGCCGGCGGAACCGCAGATTCTGCCGCAGCAGGGTGCGGATCCCGATGTCGGAGACCAGATGCGGCCGGCGCCCGAGGAACCCCAGCAGTCCCATACTCGGGCTGGTCGGGAACACTTTGCGGCGCGACAGCGTCCGCCAGAGGTCGGCCAGCGCCAGGGCACCGTCGTGGTCGGACCGCCCGGCGATCCAGCCGCCGTTGAGGGCACCGACGGAGGTGCCGACGATCAGATCCGGCTTGATGCCGGCCTCGGCGAGCCCCAGCAGCATGCCGACCTGGATGGACCCCAGGCTGCCACCGCCGGACAGCACGAACGCCGTCGTCATGGTCCCTCTCCGTCCTCCGGCGCGGGTCGTAACGGAAGCCGCACGACGAACGTGGTGTCGCCCGGTTGTGAGGCCACGAACAGCTCCCCGCGGTGCCGGTCGACGACGATCTGCCGGGCCAGGTGCAGGCCCAGGCCGGTCCCTTCGCCGAGCGGTTTCGTGGTGAAGAACGGGTCGAAAATGCGCCCGCGGATGTCGGCCGGAATCCCGCTGCCGGTGTCACTGATCTCAATCCGGACCGCATCGTCCTCGAATCGGCTGCGCACCGTGAGTCTGCCCGAGCCGGCCGGCCGCATGGCGGCGATGGCGTTCTCGATGAGGTGCGTCCACACCTGATTGAGTTCGGCTGGATAGCAGAGCAATTCGGGTATCGACGGGCCGAAGTCCGTGATCACCTCGACCGCTGTGCCCGCGCCGATCCGCCCGGCGAACATCCGCAGGGTACTGGTCAGAAGCGCGTCGACGTCGGCGAACTGGAACGGCGCGCTGTTCAGCTGGGTGTACTGCTTGACGTCGGCGACCAGGCCGGAAATCCGTTGGGCCGCCTCATGAATCTGATGCGTCAACAGTTCGGTTTCGACCCGGTGCCGCAGCCACGCCACCGCACGCGGCAACCAGTCCGGTCGTTGGCCGGCCGGCACCAGCTGTTCGAGCCAGTCGCAATCCAGTCCGGCCTCGACGAACGTCGGCGCCATGTCCCAGGCGTCCGTTATGCCCTGGCTGGACAACCAGTCCCCGACCTCGTCCTCGAGGTCGCTGGCCTGCATCGCCGACAGCGGCCGGGCCGACACAGCAGCGACCTTCGCGATCACGTCGGTCTGCGCACCGACCAGGAAAGCCGTTGCCGCGCTGCCGAATTCGCCGTTCATCAGGGGCACCAGGAGAGCATCCAGCCGGCTGCGCAGGTCGGTTGCGGCGCGGACGACGGCCGCCACCGGGTTGTTGAGTTCGTGCGTCAGTCCGGCCGACAGCTGTCCGAGCGCCAGCATCCGGTCCCGTTCGTCGGCGACGCGGTGCTGCTTCTCCGCGGTCTCCGCCAGTCCATCGATGAGATGAACAGCCATCGGAAACTGGGTCTTGACGAAATCGCCGAATTCGTCGGCGGGCATGACGAAGAAGCGCGTCCGCCGGGTGGCCCGCACCGAGAACCGGTTCCGGCCGTGCCCGACGGGGCTGAACGCCGACCGGGCACCGAAGTAGACGCCGGGCTGCGACGTTCGGTCGATCTCCAGTTCCCGGTCGCCGGCGCGCTTCGAGAGCACCAACTCGCCGTCGATCAGGACCCGCAGCGGCGTGACGGGGTCACCTTCGGTGATGACCGGGCCCGGGCCGAAGACCTCGACATGACCGGCGCGACAGAGCTGCGCCAACTGCTCGTCCGACAACGACTCGAAAAGGAACAGTGCCTTCAGCTCCTCGGGTAGGCACTGCTGCAGGTCATCACCGACGTCTGTCACGCCGACACACTAAGCCCGCCGGGCCGATGTGCCGCGGTCATTCGGGTCAATCCCATCTGCGTCATTCGCGGTCCCGCACCGGAGGCGTCGACGCCCCGTGGCGCCCGTCACGGAATTGCTCACCCCACCGGAACATCCGCTAGAGTGAACAGCGCCAGGCCGCAGTAACCCCGGGCCCCAAATTTCGCCGCCACGAGCGGCCTACCGCCGAGAGGCGTTCTGCGGTCTGGCTTTAACTTCTCCAGCGCCTTCGGCCGACAGTGTCGGCGACAGCGTCAATCCAGCGAATCGGTGCGCCACAAACCGGCTGCGGCATGCAGCTCGTTGGCGATCCGGGTGAACGTCACCGCGCGGTCGGTCAGCTCTGCGGCGCGCTCCGGCGCCGTCGTCGTCGCGTCCTCGGCCAGGCTCGTGCAGCCGGCCGCACTGACGCGGCAATAGGCTGCCGCGCGCTCCAGCGCCACGGCGAAATCACCCTCGAAGACGCCGCGCAGGATCCGGTCGGCGAGCTCACGGATCTCGGTCGGCCCGACGGGCGTCTCCGCACCCGCGACCACGGGGTCGATCGAATGCAGCACCTCCGTGCCGCGGCCGAACATCAGGCTGGCCGAGTAGGGGTCGGTGCGGATCGACAGCCGCAGCAGATAGACGCGCCACAGCGCACCGGGCAGGCTGCGTGCCCCGGCACCCGCCCACAACTCGGCGATGGTCTCGATGCCGTGCTCATCGGTGTACGCCACGAGCCGGGAGACCACGTCAGGGTCCGGATAGCTGCGCACACGTTCCAGCAGCGCCGCCGCGGTCTCGTGGGCGACGCGACTGTCCTGGACGGGATCCTCGACGTCGTGGAACGCCTCGAAGCCGCGGCCCAGGAACTTGGTCGGCTTGTGTACCCGCCGACGGTCGTCAGTCATGCACTATTTCTTTCCCGCCGCGGTGCGCGCCGTCAGCGCCATCCGTCGGCGTCTTTGGCGGCCTGCAGCAGCACCTCACACAGCTCTTTCAATTCCGTGGGTCCGGCGCCTTCGGCAACTGCGGTCGCAACGTCCTCGGCCGCACACCGTACCTGATAAACGCGGTCGGAGAGCGCCGCCGCTTCCTCTGCACTGAGCACCACCGAGTCCTCGGCCAGGTTGGTGCCCTTGACCATCGCCCGCTGCTCGTAGGCCCGCTGCCGGCACGACTGACGGCAGTACTGGCGACGACGGCCCATGCCCGCGTCGGCCACCTCCCGGCCACACCACCGGCACGGCTGGGCCTTCGAGCGCTTCATGTCCGCCTCACGATCGTGACTGTATCCGGCGGGCGGCCGAACCCCGGTATCATGGACAATCGAGTCGGGAACTTCACGGCGCTGGCCTGCGTTGATTCCCTGTCGCTATACCAAGGGAGTGATTTTCGATGGCTGATCGTGTCCTGCGAGGCAGTCGCCTCGGAGCTGTGAGCTACGAGACCGACCGCAACCATGACCTGGCACCGCGGCAGGTGGCCCGCTACCGCACCGACAACGGCGAGGAATTCGAAGTTCCGTTCGCCGACGACGCGGAGATCCCCGGCACCTGGGCGTGCAAGAACGGCATGGAAGGCACCCTGATCGAGGGTGACGTTCCTGAGCCCAAGAAGGTCAAGCCGCCGCGTACCCACTGGGACATGCTGCTCGAGCGTCGTTCCATCGAGGAGCTCGAAGAGCTGCTCAAGGAGCGCCTGGAGCTGATCAAGACCCGCCGCCGCGGCTGATCGCGCCAACAGAAAAGCCCCGCCGTGAGGCGGGGCTTTCTTTGTCTGTGTGACTAGCGGCTTTGTCTGCGTGACTAGCGGACGACGCCGCGGGCCCGGTCCAGCCGGCCGCGGATACCCCACTTCGCCACCTGCGACATGGCCTCGCGGATGTTCGACCCGCTCATCTTCGACACACCCAGTTCGCGCTCGGTGAACGTGATGGGCACCTCGACGACAGTGAAGCCCGCGTTGATGGCGCGCCACGTCAGGTCGATCTGGAAGCAGTAGCCCTTCGAATCGACGTCGTCGAGGCCGATCTTCTCAAGCACGTCGTGCCGGTAGGCACGGTAACCGGCCGTGATGTCGTGGATCTTGACGCCCAGCAGCACCCGGGCGTAGGTGTTCGCGGTGCGCGACAGGACGAGCCGGCGATGCGGCCAGTTGCGGATGGCGCCGCCCGGGACGTAGCGCGAGCCGATGGCCAGATCGGCGCCGGCATCGACGGCGTCCAGCAGGCGGTACAGCTCCTCGGGCGCATGGCTGCCGTCGGCGTCCATCTCGACCAGCACGCTGTAGCCGCGGCCCAGACCCCACGCGAATCCGGCGAGGTACGCGGCGCCCAGCCCGCCCTTGCCCGCGCGGTGCATGACATGCACGCGGTCGGGATCGGCCAGCGCCAGCTCGTCGGCCAGCTGACCGGTGCCGTCGGGGCTGTCGTCGTCGACGACGAGCACGTGGACGTCCGGACGGGCGGCATGCACCCGGCCGACGATCAACGGCAGGTTCTCGCGCTCGTTGTAGGTCGGAATGATGACCAGCGTGCGCTGACTCGGACGGTCGTCGCCCATGGTCATTACCCCTGTTCGCTCTCGGTGTCGGTGTCGGCATCAGACCCGGCCGCACTGCCGTCCTGACGTTCCGCAGCCGCCTGGCGGCGGCGCACGAGCTTCCTATTGTGCAACATGGCTGCCACAAGAGCCGAAACGCCGACCCCGATGAGCACACTGTTGATGACCGGTCCCCATCTCGTGGCGAGCGTGAGATCGGTCTTCAACCGCACCTGCCGGTCCAGGTAACCGGGCTGGAAGAACTCCGTGCGCTCGAGGACCCGGCCGTTGGGCGCGACGACCGCACTGATGCCCGTGGTGCCCGCGACGACGACGTAGCGGTCGTGTTCGACGGCCCGCAGCCGGGCGAACGCCAGCTGCTGCACGCTCATCGGTTCGTCGAACGTCGCGTTGTTGGCGGGCACTGCCAGCAACTGCGCGCCGCCCAGGACCGACTGCCGGGCGGCACGGTCGAAGATGACCTCCCAGCACGTCGTCACCCCGATCGGCACGCCCGCGGCGGTGACGACGCCGGTGCCGTGGCCCGGTACGAAGTAGCCGGCCCGATCGGCGTACGGCGACAGCAGCCGGAAGAAGCTGCGCCACGGCAGATACTCGCCGAACGGCTGGACGATGGCCTTGTCGTGGCGCTCCCCCGGCCCGTCGGTCCCGTTCCACACGATCACCGAGTTGGTGGTCACCGGGTGCTCCGGGGTGTACTCCGGCGCCGCCAGCACGGTGCCCACCAGGATCGGGGCGTGGATGGCCGCGGACGCCGCCGAGATCAGTTCCGCGGCGTCGGCGTTGACCAGCGGGTCGATGTCCGACGAGTTCTCCGGCCAGATCACCGCCGTCGGTTGCGGCGCGCGGCCGGCGCGGACGTCCTCGGCCAGCTGCTTGGTTTCGCGCACGTGGTTGTCGAGCACCGCGCGGCGCTGGGCGTTGAAGTCCAGGCCGAGACGCGGCACGTTGCCCTGGACGGCGGCGACGTTGATCGCCGGATCATCACCCGCGCCGGCGCCGGCCTTGCGGACGTGCGGCCAGGCCAGCACGGTGAGCAGCAGGACCACGGCGATGCAAATGCCCGGGATGAAGACCTCCGGCGGCGCCGCGGCACCCGTGCGGTGATCGTGACGCCAGTGCCTGACCGCCTCGAGCACGATGGCCGTCGCACTGAAACCGATGAGCGCCACCGCGAACGACACGAGCGGCGCACCGCCCAGCTGCGCGAGCGGCAGCAGCGGGCTGTCGGTCTGGCCGAAGGCCACGACGCCCCACGGGAAGCCGCCGAACGGCACCGTCGACTTGAGCCATTCGGCCGCCACCCACAGCGCGGCGAACCACAGCGGCCAGGCCGGCAGGCGCCGCACGATGACCGCGGTCAGGCCGAACACCCCGGTGAAGAACGCCTCCAGCGCCGACAGCATCAGCCATGGCACCGGGCCGACGAAGTTGCTGATCCACGGCAGCAGCAGCACGTAGAACACCAGGCCGGCCAGCATGGCGTAGCCGAAACCGCCTGCGGGCGTGGTGCGTTCGTCGATCAGAACCCAGGCCAGCAATGCCAGTGCGACGAACGACAGGTACCAGAGATCGAACGGCGGGAAGCTCGCGCACAGCAACAGACCGGCCACGACGGCCGCGGCGAGCCGGATCAATCGGGGCTCGAAGAACCGCCTCACGCCGGTGACGATGCGCGCGCCGCGTCCCGGGCCGTGCGCCGGCTCCGGTTCTGCGGGGGTCTCGGGCTCCGCCGCGGTTTCCCGGGGCGCCTCGGTGTCTTCGGCGCCTTCGCTCTCTGCTGTGCCTTCCATGCTCTCAGCCATGGATCAGCTCACCGCGGTGGACGGTCTGCAGGCAGGTCGGCAGCTCGTCGTCGGGTCCGAGCGGCGGTAGCGCCGGTACCCGCGACCGTGGATCGGTGGACCAGCGCTGCACGGCGTCGGCCGGTGCGGTGACGTCGAGGGCGTCGGCGCCGCCGGGCACCTGCCACACGGCGTACGACGCGACGGCACCGGGCACCAGCGTCCCCGTCAGCCCGTCGCGGACGCCGGCGGCCCGCCAGGCGCCGCGGCTGGCCGCCAGGAACGCCGACCGTGCCGAGATGGCACTGCCCGCCGTGCGGTGGCTGATGGCCGCGCGCACCGATTCCCACGGATTGATGCTGGTGACAGGACTGTCCGAACCGAAGGCGAGGGGCACGCCTTGCGATGCTAACAGCGCAAACGGGTTCAAACCCTGTGCTCGATCGACACCGAGACGCTGGGCGTACATGCCGTCGGCGCCGCCCCACAGCGCGTCGAAATTGGGCTGCATGCTGGCGACGACGCCCCAGGAACCGAGCTTGCGCGCTTGTTCGGCGTCCACCATCTCGAGGTGCTCCAGCCGGTGTCCACAGCGCGCGACCGCAGGCGCCCCGAACGCCGCCACGGTCCGGTCGAGGGCCTCGACGACGGTTGCGACCGCGGCGTCACCGATGACGTGGAAGCCCGCGGTGATGCCGGCCTCGGTGCAGGCCAGCAGATGTGCGGTGACGGCGTCGGTGTCCAGGTAGGTGTTGCCGCAGCAGCCGGGTGCATCGGTGTAGGGCTGCTGCAGCCAGGCGGTGCGCGAGCCCAGCGCACCGTCGATGAAGAGGTCACCGGCCAGACCGTGGGCACCGGTGGCGGCCATCAGGTCGCGGGCCGCGGCCGCGTCGGCGACGGCCTCGCCCCAGTAGCCGACGATGTCGACGCCGTGTTCGGTGGCGCGCAGGTCGGCCCAGTCGTCGAGACCGCCGATCTCGGGGCCCGCGCACTCGTGCACCGCGACGATGCCGTTGCGGGCGGCGAGGTCGAGCGCGGCGCGCTGGGCGTCGCGGCGTTGTGCCGCGCTGAGCAGGTCACGGGCCGCGGCCCGGACGCGGTGGTGGGCGTCGGCCGTCAGCGGTCCCTGCGCGGAGAAGCCCGCGGTGTCGGCGAGGCCGGGCACCAGCTGCCGCAGGCCGGTGGTCGCGACGGCCGAGTGCACGTCGACCCGGGCCAGGTAGGCGGGTCGCGCGCCGAGCACGCCGTCGAGGTCCGCGGTGGTCGGGGTGACGCGCTCGGGCCACCCGGATTCGTCCCAGCCGTGGCCCCAGATGACGCCGTCCGGGTGGTCCGCGGCGTGTTCTGCCAGCAAGGTCAGCAGATGCGGCAGCGACGTCGCGGTCCGCAGGTCGAGCCCGACCACGGTGAGTCCCGTGGCGGTCAGGTGCACGTGGCTGTCGACGAACGCGGGCGCCACGAACGCGCCCTCGAGATCGACGACGGTGGCGTCCGGATGCAGCGCCCGGCCGACGTCGTCGGAACCGAGCCAGGCCACCACGCCGTCACGGATCGCGATGGCGGTGGCGTCGGGCGCCGCGGGGCTGTGAATACGACCGCCCAGCAGCAGCGTCGTCGCAAAGGTGGTCACGAAGGTGACAGGTTAGTCCGTTCAGCCGGCGTGCCGGTGCACAGCGACCGGTGAGCTGTCGATGACCTCGATCACTTCGCCGTCGATGTACTCGCCGCGGCCGCGGTAGCGCTCATCGTGGTTGATGTAGATCACCTGGGTCGGGAAGTCCATCGGCGTGAGCCGACGGCCGAACACGGCGTTCGCGACCGGCCGCACGGCGCGCCGGGTGAACGGCACCAGCATGAGTGCCCCGAGCACCGAGCTGGCGAGCCCGGGGACGACGACCAGAACCGTGCCGAGAGCGACCAGCAGGCTGTCGGTGGCCAGCGTCGGGTCGGCCGATCGCGCGCTCAGCGCCTCGGACAGCCTGCTGAAATGCCGGGTGATCTGCGTACCGGCGATGGCCAGGCCGGCAGCAAAAGTGGCCAACAGCGCCAGCAACGTCCAAGCCACACCGATGGTCGAGGCCAGGGCTGCCAGCACCGCGACCTCGACCAAGGCATAAACCAGAAATAGTCGCATCGCCATGCCCTGGACAACGCCGGAACGCCGGAATTGGTTCCTAGCCGCCGGGAAGCGGCTCGACCTCGATGGCCGCGTGCACCTTTTCCACACCGCCGCGGATGATGGCCTGCGGAATCCACCACCAGGCGTGCCACCAGTAGCGCCTGGTCACCATGTCGAAGACGCGCTTGGTCTCGGACTTCGGCAGGTTGCGGGCGATGGCCTCGACCGGTTCGCCCTTGACCTTCCCCAGCGCGCCGCACTTCTGGATGGTCACGCGCGGCGTGTTCTTGATCCGCTTGGTCTTCCACGAGCCGTCGTCGGTGCTGATCAGCAGCTTGCCCTCGTGGGGCACGCCCCAGACCGGTGTCGGCTTGGGCCGGCCGTCCTTCGTGAAGGTGGTCAGCAGCAGGTACTTCTCGCGGTACACGTCTTCGAACGTCGGAGCCATGTCTCTAGAAGACCACGGTTTCGTTGCCGTGGCGCAGGATCCGGTCCTGGCAGTGCCACAGAACCGCCCGGGACAGCACCGCCCGCTCCACATCGGCGCCGAGGCGCACCAACTCCTCGACGCTGTGCGTGTGGTCGACGCGTACGACGTCCTGCTCGATGATCGGGCCCTCGTCCAGGTCCTCGGTCACGTAGTGCGCGGTGGCGCCGACGAGCTTCACGCCACGCTCCTTGGCCCGCCGGTACGGCGTGGCGCCGACGAACGCCGGCAGGAAGGAATGGTGGATGTTGATCAGCGGACAGCCGATGGCCTCGAGGAACTCGGGCGTGATGATCTGCATGTAGCGGGCCAGCACCACCAGGTCGACGTTGCCCTTGAGCAGCTCCAGCTGACGCTGTTCGGCCTGCTCCCGGATATCGCGACTGGCCGGGATGTGCACGAACGGCACCCCGAACGCCCGGACCTGCTCGGCGAGGTCGGCGTGATTGGAGATCACCATCACCACGGTCATGTCGAGTTCGCCGCGGCGGTTGCGCCACAGCAGATCGAGCAGGCAGTGGTCGGCGGTCGACGCCATGATCGCCACGCGCTTGGGTCTGGAGGCGTCGGTGAACCGGTAGTCCATGTCGAATTCGTCTGCCACTGCCTGGAATTCGCGCTCCAGATCGGGCTGGGCGGCGGCCAGCCCAGGCAGATGGAAGACGGTGCGCTGCAGGAAGACGCCGTCTTCCGGAGCCGTCGAGTGCTGGTCCAGCGAGATGATGTTGGCGCCCGAGCGGGTCAGGAACGTCGACACCGCGGCGATGACGCCGCGACGGTCCGGGCAGTTCAGCAGCAGCCGGCCGATGTCCTTGTGGCGCGGCAGCTTTGGCGCGCCGGCGGGGAATTGAGTCACTACGCGGCCCGGAGCTCCAGCGCGACATTGTTCTCCATGCCGCCGCGCAGCTTGGAGAAGAAGTTGAAGGCCTTGCCGATCAACCCGTAGCGCTTGCCGATGCCGTCGTAGACGGCGCCCAGCTGCGACTTGTCCAAGATGGCCGCCGTGGCCTCGACGGCCTCGCTCTTCGGGTTGCCGCGCATGTCGCACTTGGCGACCGTCACGCGCGGGGTGTTCCGGATGCGCTTCACCTTCCAGGCCTTGGCCTCGGAGATGACCAGCAGCCGGTCACCGTCCGGTACCGCCCAGACCGCGGTGGGCTTGGGCCGGCCGTCCTTGGTGAAGGTGGTCAGCAGGATGTAATTCGCGGTGGCGACATCGGCGAAGGTGAGGGCCATGGCGATCAGGTTAGTCCGGCGTGGTGCGCCCAGCGCTCTGAGATGGTCTCGCCGGCTGCGAAACGCGTGGCGGGCCACAGCTGTCACACGCGGCCACGGGTTAGGCCAGTCCCGAATGCAACCACACGGCGATTCCACGGCCGATTTTCCGCCACCCAGTTGCGTTCGATCACTGCGTCAATGTCGATCGCCGCTCTTGTCGGTGGCCAGTCGTAGCGTCCGGTACAAACCGATCAGGAGGCCGGCCGAATGAAAATCCTCGTAGCGACAGCCCTTACTCAAGGTGTTCGCGGAAACGATTACAACTACTGCGTCCCAGGGGAACTCGTGTGGGTTCAGGACCCATGCGACCGTGACCGTCTCGACCCTGAAGGCGGATGCGGATGCGGCCGGGGTTTTGCCGGTCTTGCATCACATCGCGCCACCACCACTGCTCAGGTCGTGGATGCGGACATGACCCGAGAAGAACTGGTCCTCGCAATGCGGACCAGCCTCACGGACGGCGGATGGCCGCCCCACTGGGCTGAAGAGATCGCCGACGAGAACCTCGCCATGGCTGCAGCATTTGCGACCGGGACAGTCATCGAACGTCGACTCGAGGAGTTCTGGCCGCGGACTGCGTGATCACCCGGCCTTCCCCCACACCGAGGAATACGTGACCGCTGACACACAACCCGCGCAAGCGCTACGTCTCGTCGTGCGGCAGGTGCGGCGCGGTCGGGATCGGCGGCTGTGGAATCACCGGGTAGTCACCGGTGTATCCGACACGCTGCGCCGCGATCGCCAGGACCTTGCCCCGCACCGCATACCAGCCACCGATCAGCAACGGGAACAGCAAGATGATGGCGATCAGATTCCAGTAGTTCTCGTAGCACATCAGCGCGGTGACGGCGACGAGGAACAGCAGCGTCGCGTAGCTGGTGTACGGCGTACCGGGCAACCGGAAGCTGGGTCGCTGCAGGATGCCCTTGGCTGCCCAGCGGTACAGCTGAATCTGGCAGGCGACGATCATGCCCCACGTGAAGATGATGCCCAGCGCCGACAGGTCGAGGGCGATGTTGAACGCATCCTCGGGTACGAACAGGTTGAGGATGACGCCCAGCAGCGTGAGCGCGGCGGTCAGCGCGATCCCGCCGAACGGCACGCCGTTGCGGTTCATCTTCGCGGTGAACCCGGGGCCGCTGCCGTTCATCGCCATCGAGCGCAGCACGCGGCCGGTCGAGTACAAGCCGGCGTTGAGGCTGGACATCGCGGCGGTGAGCACCACCATGTTCATGATGCCACCGGCGGCGGGAACGCCGATCTTGGAAAAGAATGTCACGAAGGGACTTTCGCCCTTGTGGTAGGCCGTGTAGGGCAGCAGCAGCGCCAGCACCACCAACGAACCGACATAGAAGATTCCGATACGCGCGACCACGGAGTTGATCGCCCGCGGCATCACCTTGGCGGGCTCTGCGGTCTCCCCTGCGGCGATGCCGACGAGTTCGACTGCGGCGTAAGCGAAGATGACGCCGGAGGTGACGATCACCAACGAGAACAGGCCGGTCGGGAAGAGTCCGCCGTTGTCGGCGATCACACCGAATCCGGTTGTCTGGCCCGCTATTTCGAAGCGGCCGCCGAGGAATACGACACCGACCACCAGGAACGTGACCAGCGCGGCGACCTTGATGATCGAGGCCCAGAATTCCATTTCACCGAACAGCTTCACCGAGATCATGTTGAGGGTCACCACGATCCCCAGCGCGATGAGTGCGATCAACCATTGCGGTATCGCCTTGAACATGCCCCAGTAGTGCATGTACAGCGCAACCGCGGTGACATCGACGATCGCGGTGGCCGCCCAGTTGAAGAAGTAGAGCCATCCGGTGACGAAAGCTGTTTTCTCACCGAAGAATTCGCGCGCGTATGACACGAATGAGCCGGAGGAGGGCCGGTGCAGCACAAGTTCACCGAGGGCCCGCAGGATGAAGAAGACGAAGACGCCACAGAAGGCATACACCAGGAACAGGCCCGGGCCGGCCGAGTGCAGTCGGCTGCCCGCGCCCATGAACAAACCAGTGCCGATGGCGCCACCGATGGCGATCATCTGGATCTGACGCGGCTTGAGGGCCTTGTGATATCCCTCTTCTTCGTGCGCCAGCGCCGAATTGTCGTAACTCGTTGATTCAGTGGTCATTCGGTTCCCGTCGGCGTCGGATGGACCCAGTTGCGCGGGGTTACATCGATGTCGTCCGCACGAGAGGTCGGCCCGATACCGCCCTCAGACTCCTGCGCTCAGCCCCACACAAAAACCCTAAGTCGGATGCTCCGCACGCGTCGGCTCAGACGGTAAACACTGTGTGAACCATGAATTTCAGCGACGCGACCGTGCCGGCCACCGTCGGCGGCGGGGCCGCGGCGGCGCAACGTCTCGCATTATCTTCGCGACGATGGCGACAAACTCGGCGCACGAGCCATAGCGCGCAGACGGATCTTTCGCGAGTGCTTTTGCGAACACCGAATTCAACGCGGTGGGCAACCAGGAGCGGCGTGAGGTGAGCGTCGGCACCTCGTCGTGCAGGTGGGCGTACGTGATGGCGAACGTGGTGGGGCGTGGATACGGCGGCAGACCGGTCAACCACTCGAACATGGTGCACGCCAACGCATATACATCCGTTTGCGGCAACAACTGTTGAGCGGTGAGGAGTTCCGGCGCCGCGTAGGCAATCGACCCACGGACCCGGCCATTGCGGGCCAGCGGTTTTGCCTCGTCCAACAACTGTGCGATGCCGAAGTCGGTCAGGAACGCCGAGCGCCGATCGGAGCTCAGTAATATGTTGGCGGGCTTGACATCCCGATGTATCACGTCCATTTGATGCGCATAGTCCAGGGCCGAGCCGATCTGCGCCGATACCCGAACGACCGCATCCACATCCGGCTCCTCGTCCGGTCCGGGAATCAACACCGTCGACTCGGGGCCATCGACGTACTGCATGGACAGCCACAGCCGGGAGGGTTGCGCACCATCTTCGTCTGCCCCACCGCCGCCGGCCCGCAGCTCTCCGTGCTCGTACATCGCCACGATATGCGGGTGCCGCAGCCGGGAGGCGATGCTGAACTCCCGCTCGAGCCGCCAGGCCACCCGGTCATCGGCATCCCGGTTGTGAAATATCTTCAGCGCCACCGGAACCGACTCGGCGGGCCGGCGAGCCCGATACACGTCAGCGCTGCTGCCGGTGCCGACGCGGCTTTCGATGACGTAACCGGCGACCACCGCACCGATCTCGAACACCGGGCCAGGATAACTGCGAGCGCCGGATTTCTCCCGGCCAAGGAGCTCCCAGCTAGCCCTCCAACTCCCCCTCGGTCTCCAGCAGTACCTGCTTGAGCCCGTCGAGGGTCTCGGACTCCGGCTCGGCCCACATGCCGCGGCCCGCCGCCTCCAGGAGCCGCTCAGCCATGCCGTGCAGCGCCCACGGATTGGACTCGCTCATGAACTTGCGGTTCTCGGGGTCCAGCACGTAGCTCTGCGTCAGCTGCTCGTACATCCAGTCGGCCATGACGCCCGCGGTGGCGTCGTACCCGAAGAGGTAGTCGACGGTGGCCGCCATCTCGAAGGCGCCCTTGTAGCCGTGCCGGCGCATGGCCGTCATCCAGCGCGGGTTGACGACGCGGGCCCGGAACACGCGCGTGGTCTCTTCCGAGAGCGTGCGGGTGCGGACGGCGTCGGGCCGGGTGTTGTCGCCGATGTAGGCGGCGGGGTCCTTGCCGGTCAGCGCGCGGACGGTCGCGACCATGCCGCCGTGGTACTGGAAGTAGTCGTCGGAGTCGGCGATGTCGTGCTCGCGGGTGTCGGTGTTCTTGGCCGCCACCGAGATTCGCCGGTAGGCCCGGTTCATGTCGTCGGTGGCCGGGGCGCCGTCGAGGCCGCGACCGTACGCGAAGCCACCCCACGCGGTGTACACCTGGGCCAGATCGGCGTCGTCGCGCCAGTTGCGGCTGTCGATGAGCTGCAGCAGGCCGGCACCGTAGGTGCCCGGCTTCGAACCGAAAATCCTTGTGGTGGCGCGCCTCTGGTCGCCGTGGTCGGCGATGTCGACCTGCGAGTGGGCGCGGACGTAGTTGTCCTCGGCCGGCTCGTCGAGCCCGGCGACCAGCTGGACGGCGTCGTCGAGCATGGTCACCACGTGCGGGAAGGCATCCCGGAAGAAGCCGGAGATGCGGACCGTGACGTCGATGCGCGGGCGGCCCAGTTCGGCCAACGCGATCGGCTCCAGTCCGACCACGCGCCGTGACGCGTCGTCCCAGATGGGCCGAACACCCAGCAGCGCAAGCACTTCGGCGATGTCGTCACCCGCGGTGCGCATGGCCGAGGTGCCCCACACCGAGAGCCCGACGGACTCGGGCCAGCGCCCGTGGTCGGTGCGGTACCGCTCCAGCAGCGAATCCGCCATCGCCACACCGGTTTCCCACGCCAGCTTCGACGGGACGGCCTTGGGGTCGACCGAGTAGAAGTTGCGTCCCGTGGGCAGCACGTTCACCAGGCCGCGCAGCGGCGATCCTGACGGCCCGGCCGCGATGAAGCCGCCGCCGAGGGCGTGCAGGATCTGGTCGATCTCGCGGCTGGTCGCGCGCAGCCGCGGCACCACCTCGGTGGCGGCGAACCGCAGCACCTTGGCGACCTCGGCGTTGTCGGTGATGCCGTCGACGGTGGCAGCGTCCCAGCCCGACTTCTGCAGTGCCGCAACCAGTTCGCGGGCCCGGCCTTCGGCGGCGTCGACGGCATCCCGCTCGGCAGAGCCGTCTTCAGCGAGCCCCAGGGCTTCACGCAGCCCCGGCACGGACTGCTCGCCGCCGAACAGCTGGCGGGCCCGCAGGATGGCCAGCACCAGGTCCAGTTCGGCCTCGCCGTCGGGCGCCTGGCCCAGGATGTGCAGGCCGTCGCGGATCTGGACGTCCTTGATCTCGCACAGCCAGCCGTCGACGTGCAGCAGCATGTCGTCGAACACGTCCTCGTCCGGCCGGTCCTCGAGCCCGAGGTCGTGGTCCATCTTGGCGGCGCGCATCAGGGTCCAGATCTGCTGACGGATGGCCGGCAGCTTGCCGGGATCGAGCGCCGAGATGGTCGAGTGCTCGTCGAGCAGTTGTTCCAGGCGGGCGATATCGCCGTAGGTCTCGGCGCGGGCCATCGGCGGGATCAGATGGTCGACCAGGACGGCATGCGCGCGGCGCTTGGCCTGCGTGCCCTCACCCGGATCGTTGACCAGGAAGGGATAGACCAGCGGCAGGTCGCCGAGCGCGGCGTCGGTGCCACATGCGGCGGACATGCCGAGGGTCTTGCCGGGCAGCCATTCCAGGTTGCCGTGCTTGCCCAGGTGGATCATCACGTCGGCACCGAAGTGCTTGTTGATCCAGTGGTAGGCGGCCAGGTAGTGGTGGCTCGGCGGCAGGTCGGGGTCGTGGTAGATCGCGACGGGGTTCTCACCGAAGCCGCGGGGCGGCTGGACGATGAGCACGATGTTGTCGGAAACCATTGCGGCGATGACGATCTCACCGTCGGGGTCCTGTGAGCGGTCGACGAACAGGTCGCCCGGCGCCTCGCCCCAGTGTTCGGTGACGGCATCGGTGAGTTCGGCGGGCAGCGTGGCGAACCAGGCCCGGTAGTCCTTGGCAGAGACGCGCACCGGGTTGGCTTCGAGCGCTTCGGTGCTGAGCCAGTCGGGGTCCTGGCCGCCGCGCTCGATCATCGCGTGGATGAGGGCGTCACCATCTTCGGCGTCGACGCCGGGGATGTCACCGATGCGGTAGCCGGCGTCGCGCATGGCCCGCAGCAGCGCGACGGCGCTGGCCGGCGTGTCGAGGCCGACGGCGTTGCCGATGCGGGCGTGCTTGGTCGGGTACGCCGAGAACACCAGCGCGACGCGCTTGTCGGCCGGGGCGATGTGCTTCAGCCGGGCATGCCGGACGGCCAGCCGCGCGACGCGCTCGCAGCGCTCGGGGTCAGCGACATACGAGATCAGGCCTTCGCTGTCGATCTCCTTGAACGAGAACGGCACGGTGATGATCCGGCCGTCGAACTCCGGCACCGCCACCTGTGACGCCACGTCGAGCGGCGTCAGGCCGTCGTCGTTCTCGTCCCACTGGGCACGCGAGCTGGTCAGGCACAGACCCTGCAGGATCGGGATGTCGAGCGCCGCCAGGTGCGCGACGTTCCAGTTGTCGTCATCGCCGCCGGCGCTCGCGAGGGCCGGCGTCGCGCCGCCGGCCGCCAGCACCGTCGTGATGAGCGCGTCGGCGGTGCCCAGCAGCTCGATGAGCTCGGGCTCGGCGGTGCGCAGCGAAGCGCAGAAGATCGGCAGCGGACGGCCGCCGGCCTGCTCGATGGCGCCGCACAGCGCGTCGATGTAGGCAGTGTTGCCGGCCAGCTGCTGGGCGCGGTAGTAGAGCACCGCAATGGTCGGTCCCGCCGCATCCGTCTGGCGGTCCAGCAGCCCCCAGCTCGGCGTGGATTCGGGCTCACCGAAGCCGAACCCGGTCATCAGCGCCGTGTCCGACAGGAACGAATGGAGATTCACCAGGTTGCTGACGCCGCCGTGCGCCAGGTAGATGTGCGCCTGCAGCGCGACACCGGCCGGGACAGTCGAGTGGCTCATCAGGTCGGCGTCGGGCGTCTGCTCCCCCGACAGCACCACGGTCGGGATACCGCTGGCGACGACGGCATCGATGTCGTCCTGCCAGGTCCGATAGCCGCCCAGCACCCGGACGATCGCCAGATCCGAACCCGCGAGGAGGTCCGCCAGTTCCCCGTCGATCAACCGGGACGGGTTGGCCCACCGGTACTCGGCGCCGCTGGCGCGGGCCGTGATCAGATCGGTGTCGGACGTCGAGAGCAGCAGTACGGTCGGCACCGACTATTCGTACCCCACCGGCGATGCCGGCTGCTCCGCGGTGTCGGACGGCGCCGCGACCAGCTGGTTTCGGCCCCCGGCTTTGGCGTCGTAGACGGCCCGGTCCGCGCGGGCCAGCAGTTCGCGGGCGAAACCGCCCGCCGCGGCCCAATCCGACCGGGACATCCCGGCGAATCCGGCCGAGGCGGTCAGCGTCGTGGGCGTACCCGCTACCGGGCCCAGCCCGGCGATGCCGCTGCGCAGTTCTTCGGCGCGCCGCCTGCCGGCGCCGTCGCTGTTGTCGGGACCGCGCCACAGCGCCGCGAACTCCTCGCCGCCGACGCGAGCCACGACGACGTCCTCACCTGCGGTCGCGAGCCGCAGGTACGTGCCGATTGCCCGCAACGCATCGTCGCCCGCCGGGTGGCCGTACCGGTCGTTGAAGCCCTTGAAGTCGTCGACGTCGAGCACCATCACCGCCGCGTACCGGGTCTCCACGGCCGCGTCGAGTCCGTCAAGCGCCTCGTCGAAGGACCGCCGGTTCGCCAATCCGGTCAGCGGGTCGGTTCTGGTGAGTTCGTCGAGCTTGCGCTCATCGAGCCACGCCAGCCGCACCGATCGCTCGAGCTTGTAGGAGAACCGCATGGTCACGGCGACCATGAAGATCGACGTGCCCACGGTGAGCAACCTGTTGCTGGTCCACGGGAACACCCACAGCTCCAGCGCCGACACGAACAGCAGGATCGCCAGCACCGAAGGGGCCAGCAGCCGGAACCGGATCTTCACCACGCACAGGCTCAGCAGCACCGCCGTGGGCATCAGGTACGGGACGACGTCGTAGCCCTGCGGCAGCTGGACCACCCGCTCGTACATCTGGGCACTGGTGATGACGCCGACGGCCGCGATGTACGTGGGAGCGGAGAACCGGTAGAGCCGCGGCACCAACGCGGTCAGGGCAGCCAGCGTCGCCATCGGCATGATCCCGTAGACCAGCGTGTACACACCGAGTGCCTGCGATTCGGGCGGCATCTTGAGCACGGTCTTGTACGACGACAGCATCGCGAGGCACACCGCGTCCAAGCCCAGCATGATCGCGGCCCGCGAGATGCGCCCCTGCCGGTCGTACACCTTCCGGAACTCTGCTTCCTGCTCGTGCGTGGGCGCGGGCTGCAGTTCGGCTACAGCCGGGGCCGGGGCCGTCGAGCGACGGGGGCCGCGGTGCCTGTCGCGGCTCGGCATGACGGGCAGCTGCGGGTCCGCGACGGCGAGCCGGTCCCGGCCCTCACGCTTGGCCCGGTACAGGGCGGAGTCCGCGCGGCGGAGCAGTTCGACGGCGTTGATGGTGGCCGCGCCGGGTTCCGGATCGTGCGCCAGGCCGGCCGACGCGGTGACGACGCGCCCGTCGGCGTCGTGAGCGATCGCGAGTGCGGAGATTCCGGACCGGATCTCCTCGGCGCGGGTGGCCATCGTGGCCGGGTCGGCCGCACACCACACCGCGACGAACTCCTCACCACCGAGGCGGGCGCAGAACTCGTCCACACCGGTCAAGGAGTCGCCCAGATAGGCGCCGACCCGCCGCAGGCAGTCATCACCGGCCAGGTGACCGTTGCGGTCGTTGAAGCCCTTGAAGTCGTCGACGTCGAGCACCATCACGGCCAGGCTGCCGCCGGTGCGCTGCGCGGCCCGCGCCACCTCCGTGAGCTGCTCGTCGAAGTAGCGCCGGTTCGGCACTCCGGTCAGCGCGTCGGTGCGGGTGAGGCGAGCCAGCGTGCGGGCCCGCAGCCAGCCGGTTCGGGTCGACCGTTCGAGCTCGTAGGCAGCGCTGAGCGCCACGGTCACCATCCCGATCAAGGCGACGATGTCGAACATTTCGTTGCTCGTGGGCTCGAACGCCGAGAGCTCGGTCGCCACGATGCCGGCGAGCCCGGCGAGAATCGCCGGGGCCAGCAGCACGAAGCGGATCTGCACGACGATGAGGCTCATCAAGATCGCCACGGGCATGGCCAGCGGCACGACGTCCAGCCCGTGCCGGATGCACGCGATGCGCAGCACCATGAAGCAGGCGACGTCGATATACACCGATGCGATGTAGAGCAACGAGGACCACCGCTGCAGTGGGCTGTGGTCTCCACTGAGCCAGCGCAGCACCATGGGCACGACGACGGCCACCAACAAAGAACGGCCCAGTGGCATCACTTCGGGCGGCACCCGCAGCAGCGTGTGATGAAAAGCGATACCCGCGGTGATGACGATCAGCAGGACGGCCCACATCTCGTGGCGGGCCTTGCGGCCCGACTGACCGAAGGTCAGTTGGAACTCGGACTCAAGGGGTTCGCTGAATCGAACCCCGTTGACCATCGCCGACCACATGGACTGCGCCTCCCCTGTCGCGACGGGCCACTTGGCCAGCAGCCTAACGTCACGGCCTGCGCCGATCAGACCGAACCGGGGTGCGGAAAAAGCAACGGCGGGCGGGTTGCTGTGCAACCCGCCCGCCGGCGGTCTCATCTACCTCGCTGTGGTCAGCGCTGGTTGGTCTCCCACCGCTGGTACCACGTCTTGCCCTGGTAGGGCAGGCCCGCGGCCACGATGAGAGCGAAGACGCCACCAACGTACAGAGCGAAATCGGACATTGCGTCCCTCCTTAGGTCATCCGAATGCGATGTAGCAAGCGGAAGTTCGCGTTCAACGGTACGGGCCGATGCCCTGATTACAAGGGACTTGTAAGGCACGGAACAGCCCGGAAACGGCAGTGGCCCACTTCACAATTTGCGGCACAACGTAACGTGGACAAGGTGATTCGCAGCCGTGACGACGACGCCTGCCCGGGCGCCCTGCAGGTGCACCAGGCGGCCGACGGTGACCTGGCCCGCATCCGCCTGGCCGGCGGCATGATCACTGCTGCACAGCTGGAGGCGCTGGCCCTCGCGGCGCCCGAATTCGGCTCGCCGGCAATGGAACTGACCTCGCGCGGCAACATCCAGGTGCGCGGAATCCACGATGCCGCGGGGCTGGCCGCGGCGGTCCAGGCGGCGGGCCTGCTGCCCTCGGCCACTCACGAACGCGTCCGCAACATCGTGGCGTCCCCGCTGTCGGGCCGCAGCGGCGGGCTGGGCGACGTCCGCGCCGTCGTGCGCGACCTCGATTCCGGCCTGCAAAACCGCCCTGACCTGGCCGAACTGCCCGGCAGGTTCTGGTTCGGCGTCGACGACGGCCGCGGTGACATCTCGGGCCTGGCGCCCGACGTGAGCACCCATCTGGTCTCTGCCGAGACGGCCGCCGTACTGGTGGCGGGCCGCGACACCGGGGTGCGGATCGCCGCCACGCAGGCCTCGGAGACCCTGCTGAACCTGGCCCACAGCTTCCAGAACATTCGCGGGAATCGTTGGCGAACAAGCGAATTGGAGCACGCTGACGTCCTCCTGGACGCGGCCGGGCTGAACCCGACCGAGCCGGCGGGCGCGACCTGGGCGCCCGTCGACGTTCCGCCGGTCGGCTGGATCACCCAGGACGACGGCCGGATCACATTGGGTGCCGCCGTCCCGTTGGGTGTGCTGCGGGCCCGCACCGCCGAGTTTGTGGCCGCCATCACCGCTCCCGTGGTGGTCACACCATGGCGCTCGTTACTCATCTGTGACCTCGAAGAGGGCATCGCCGACACCTCCCTGCGGGTGCTGGCGCCCATGGGCCTGATCTTCGACGAGCACTCCCCCTGGCTGTCGATCAGCTCCTGCACCGGCAGCCCCGGGTGCGCCAAGTCACTGACCGACGTGCGCAGTGACGCGGCCGCCGCGGCGGAGTCGGGCGAGCCCGGCGGCCGCCGGCATTTCGTCGGCTGCGAGCGCGCGTGCGGCAGCCCGTCCGTCGGTGAGGTGCTGGTGGCGACCAACTCGGGGTACGAACCGCGCCACCCGTAGGGTTATCGCGTGCTCGACTACGTCCGCGACGCTGCGGAGATCTACCGACAGTCGTTCGCGACCATCCGCGCCGAGGCGGATCTGGCGCGATTTCCCGACGACGTCTCGCGCGTCGTCGTCCGTCTGATCCACACCTGCGGCCAGGTCGACGTCACCGAGCACGTCGCCTACACCGACGACGTGGTGACCCGCACGCATGCCGCGCTGGCCGCCGGGGCGCCGATCCTGTGCGATTCGTCGATGGTGGCTGCGGGCATCACGCGCTCACGCCTGCCCGCGAACAACGACGTGGTGTCGCTGGTCGCCGACCCGGGCGCACCCGCGATGGCCGCGAAACTCGGCAGCACCCGGTCCGCGGCGGCCGTCGATCTGTGGGCCGACCGGCTCGGGGGCGCCGTGCTGGCCATCGGCAACGCGCCGACGGCCTTGTTCCGGTTGCTCGAGCTGCTGGACGAGGGCGCGCCGGTGCCCGCCGCGGTGCTGGGCGGCCCCGTGGGCTTCGTCGGCTCGGCGCAGTCGAAGGACGAACTGATCGCGCGACCGCGCGGCATGGACTATCTGGTGGTGACGGGGCGGCGTGGCGGTAGTGCCATGGCTGCCGCCGCGGTGAACGCGATTGCGAGTGAACGCGAGTGAGGCTCGCCGAACGAGCAGAAGGTGGACGATGACAACGGGAACTCTCTTCGGCGTCGGCCTCGGTCCGGGCGACCCGGAATTGGTGACGGTCAAGGCCGCGCGTGTGATCGGCGAGGCCGACGTGGTGGCGTACCACAGTGCGCGCCACGGCCACAGCATCGCGCGCCGCATCGCCGAGCCGTATCTGCGCCCCGGCCAGATCGAGGAGCACCTCGTCTACCCGGTGACGACCGAGACCACGTCGCATCCGGGCGGGTACGACGGCGCCATCGAGGACTTCTACGCCGAGGCCGCCGAGCGCATCGCCACCCACCTGGCCGCGGGCCGCAACGTGGCGCTGCTGGCCGAGGGCGACCCGCTGTTCTACAGCTCCTACATGCACATGCACACGCGGCTCACCGAACGGTTCCACGCCGTCATCGTGCCGGGCGTGACGTCCGTCAGTGCCGCGTCGGCGGCCATCTCGACGCCGCTGGTGCAGGGCGAGCAGGTGCTCACCATCCTGCCCGGCACGCTGCCGGCCGGCGAGCTGCAACGCCGCCTCGCCGACACCGACGCCGCCGTCGTGATGAAGTTGGGCCGCTCGTACCCGGCTGTGCGGCAGGCGCTTTCATCGGCCGGACGGCTGGATGAGGCGTTCTACGTCGAGCGCGCGAGCACCGAGGCGCAGCGGGTGCTGCCGGCCGCCGACGTCGACGAGACGACGGTGCCGTACTTCTCCATCGCGATCCTTCCGGGCGGACAACGTGCGGCCCGCACTGGCGGCAGTGTTGTCGTGGTCGGCCTGGGCCCGGGCGATCCGGAGTGGACGACGACGCAGACCCGCCGCGAGCTGGCGGCCGCCACCGACCTGATCGGCTACGGACCGTACCTGGACCGCGTCCCGGATCGTCCCGGCCAGCAGCGGCACCCGAGCGACAACACCGACGAACGTGCCCGCGCCGAACTGGCCTGCAGGCTGGCCCAGCAGGGCCGGACCGTCGCCGTGGTGTCCTCCGGTGACCCCGGCGTGTTCGCGATGGCGACCGCGGTGCTCGAGGAGGCCCAGCAGTGGCCGGGCGTCCAGGTCCGGGTGGTCCCGGCGATGACCGCCGCGCAGGCCGTGGCCAGCCGCGTCGGTGCCCCGCTCGGCCATGACTACGTGGTGATCTCGCTGTCCGACCGGCTCAAGCCCTGGGACATCATCGCCCAGCGCGTCACCGCGGCCGCCCGCGCCGACTTCGTGCTCGCGATCTACAACCCGGCCTCGAAGACCCGCACCTGGCAGGTGGCCGCGATGCAGGATCTGCTGCTGGAGTACCGCGACCCGAACACGCCGGTGATCATCGGTCGCGACGTGGCCGGGCCGAACGAAACCGTGCGCGTGGTGCGCCTGGCCGACCTCAAGCCGGCCGAGATCGACATGCGCTGCCTGCTGATCGTCGGCTCGTCGCAGACGGTGTGGCACAGCACCCCCGAGGGCGACCGGGTGTTCACCCCGCGGTATTACCCCCACTGATTCGATTGGGCCACTAGGGTTTCCGGACATGAGCGAAAGCCCTCGAGTCACGCGCCTGGTCATGTACAAGCACGGCATGGCGCTGGTCGAACGCAGTGGCCCGGTCGACGGTGATTTCGCCCTGACGTTCCGCCACGCCCAGATGAAGGACGTGCTCAAGTCGCTGTCAGTGGTGGGTACCGGTACCGACCTGGCGGTCGGCGCGGTCTCGTTCGACACCCCCACCGACCCGCACAGCCAACTGGGTGGCCGCGGGGTGCAGATCGAGTCCGGCAACGCGCTGCGCGGACTGTTCGACGGCCTGCGCGGCCGCACCGTCGAAGTCGACTGCGGCGCCACGCGCCATCGGGGCGAGGTGATCGGCGTCGACGAATCGGCGAAGTACCGCCAGGTGCTGGTCCTGCGCACCGACGCGGGGTCGGTCAGCCTGATCGAACTGGCCGACGTCGCTGCCGTCACGCTGGCGGAGGAACCATCGCGCGACAACCTCGAGTACCTGCTGGACCGGTCCCGCGCGCTGACCGCGGGCCAGAATTGCCAACTGGGCGTACAGGTTCGGGGCAGCGGGACCGTCCAGGTGTCCTACGTGGTGCCGGCGCCGCTGTGGCGGCTGTCGTACCGGCTGGTGCGCGATGGTGACGGCCTGGTGTTGACCGCGATGGGCATCGTGCACAACCCCGTCGACGAGGACCTCACCGACATCGCGTTGACGCTGACCACCGGCGAACCGGTCTCCTTCGACATCGACCTGTACGAGAGCAAGCACGCGTATCGGGAGGTCGTCGAGGAAAGCCGCCGCGGTGCGGTGCCCGTGGCCGCCGCCGCGAAAACCCGGTCGCCGGCTGAGGTATCGGCGGCGATGGCGATGCCCGCACCTGCCGGCGCCGGGTTTTTCGATGCGTATGCCGACGCCGTCGACGATGTCGAAACCGCCGATCGCGGTGAGTATTTCGAGTACCGGCTGAGTACCCCGGTGTCACTCAAACGCGGCGGCGCGTCGATGATTCCCCTGGCGGTACAGGCCGTGGACGGCGTCCGGCGCGAACTGGTCTGGACCGGCCATGACCGCTCCCCCGAGATCGTCCTCGTCTTCACCAACACCGCGGGCATCGTGCTCGAGGAAGGCCCCGCCGTCATCTACGAGCAGGATGCCTACGCCGGCGAAGCGATGGTGCCCTTCACCGCCCGCGACGCGAAGGTGCGGCTGCCGTTCGCGAAAGACCTTGCGGTGCGGTGCCGGCACACCTCGACCGTCAGCGACGTCACCGCCCGCGTGCGCCTGGCCCGCGCCGCGCTGGTCCACGAGCAGCGGCGCGAGCGACTCCATACCCTGCGGGTCGAGAACGACCATGCCGAACCGGTCGAGGTGATCTTCGAGATCGTCCGTTTTCAGGGACACCGCGTGGAAGCGCGGGACAACGTCACCGCGATCGCCGACGACGGGACCAACCACCGGATCACGGTCACCGCGGCCGGCCACGGCGCCGTCGAAGCCACGGTGCTGGAAAGCTGGCCGCTGTCCAGCGAGATCGACTACGAGCACCTCGCGCCGGGTCAACTCGAAGAATGGCTGGCCGACCGGTCCCTCGACGCCGCCACCATCACCGCGCTCGGCGAAGTCCTGGACAAGTGGGCGACCGCCGAGCGGCTGGAGTCGGGCGCCGAGCAGGTCGAGGCCGCGCGCTCGGGTGACTACGAGGCGCAGAGCCGAATCTCCGAGCAGCTCAACGTCCTCGGCACCGACGGCCCCGAAGGCGAGCTACGGCGCCGGCTCATCGTGGACCTCGAGGCGCTGCGGGACCGCAGCACCGCGCAGGGCGAGAAGGTCCGTCAGCTCCGCGACGACGCGGAAGCGCACCGGCGGGCCGCCTGGGACGAACTCCAGCGGCTCATCGACGCGCCCTGACCCACGCTTCGGCTTCGTCGACGCTGGCGGCTGTCGCCACGCCGCCGGGCAGCGCCGGCCGGTCCACCATGATCACCGGAACATTCAGCGCCGCAGCGGCATCCAGCTTCGCGCGCGTCATGCCGCCACCGCTGTTCTTCGTGACCAGGGCATCGATGCGGTGGTCACGCAGCAGCGCCAGCTCGTTGTCGTAGTCGTACGGGCCGCGGGACAACAGGATGTGGTGCTGCGGCGGCAGCGTATCGGCGTCCGGCGGCGTGACGGCACGGATCAGGAACCAGGCGTCCGACGCGCGGAAGGCCGTCGTGCCCGAACGTCCCGTGGTGAGGAAGACCCGTTGGTAGCCACGGTCTTTGACGGTCTGCGCGGCCTGCCGGTCATCGGCGACGACGATGGCGTCACCGTGCGGCCACGCCGGCCGCGCCAGGACCAGATGCGGCAGCCGCAGGCTTGCGCAGGCCTGGGCGGCGTTGGCGGTGATGGTGGCGGCGAACGGGTGCGTGGCGTCGACGACGGCGGTGATCTCGTTGTCCTGCAGGTAGGTCCGCAGGCCGTCGACGCCACCGAAGCCACCGATCCGCACCGGGCCGACCGGCAGCGCCGGGTCGGGGACGCGACCGGCCAGGGAACTGATCAGCTCGATGCCGGGGTGCAGCCGCTTGGCCAATGCCCGCGCCTCCGACGTCCCGCCCAGGAGCAGCAGCTTCACCGGTCACCTTCCCAGTGCCCGCGACACGGACGTTCCGCCCGCGACACGCCGTCGGCGGCGTGCCGAACGTCTACCTCGCGGGTTGTTGCCAGTGGCGGCTCCGCCATCAATGTGTCGCCCCGCGGCGCCGGCCGCTCGAATACAGGTAGCTGTCGGTGAACCCCTGGGCACCCAGCGCGTCGCCGACGAAGATCACCGCGGTCTTGGTGATGCCCGCCGCTTTGGTCCGCTCGGCCAGCTCGGAAAGGGTGCAGGTGATGACCTGCTCGCTCGGCCAACTGACGAAAGCCACCACCGCGCAGGGGGTTTCGGGGCAGTACCCACCCTCGAGCAGCTGGGGAACGATGTTGTCGATCTGCGCAGCCGCCAGGTGCAGCACCAACGTGGCACCGGGCTTGGACAGGGTCACCAAATCCTCGCCGTGCGGCATCGCGGTCGACAGCGTCGCGACCCGGGACAGGGTGACGGTCTGGGCCACGCCGGGCACCGTCAGCTCTCGCCCGAGTGCCGCGGCGGCAGCGGCGAAAGCCGGTACACCGGGCACGATTTCGTAGTCGATACCGAGCTCGTCCAGACGGCGGCACTGTTCGGCCGCCGCGCTGTAGATCGACGGATCCCCCGAGTGCAGGCGCGCCACGTCGAGTCCGGCTTCGTGTGCGGCGACCAACTCGCCGATGATCTGCTCCAGGTTGAGCGGACCGGTGTCGACGATGCGCGCGTCGGGCGGGCATTCCGCCAGCAGGTCGTCGGGCATGATCGAGCCGGCGTACAGACACACCCGACACGACCGCAGCAGCCGCTGCCCGCGCACGGTGATGAGATCGGCGGCGCCGGGTCCCGCGCCGATGAAGTACACCGTCATTTCTTGACCACCGTCCACTGGGTTATCGGCAATGCCGGGCGCCAACCGGTGAAGCCACCGAGCGGTTCGCCGTGATAGTGCTGGAAGCGGCGCAGTTCGCCGCCCAGTTCCGAATAGAGCTGCACCACAAAGGCTTCCGACTCTGCCGTCACCGCGTTGGCGACCAGCCGGCCGCCGGATTCGAGCGCGTCGAAGCAGGCGTCGAACAGCCCCGGTTGGGTGAGGCCACCACCGATGAAGATGGTGTCCGGGCCGGCCACATCCTGGAATCCTTCCGGCGCCGCGCCGCGCACGTCCACGGTGACGCCGAACTTGGTGACGTTATTGACGATCCGCTCGCGGCGCACCTCGTCGCGCTCGAACGCGACGGCCCGGCCGCCCGACGCGCGACACCATTCGATCGCGATGCTGCCCGACCCCGAGCCGATGTCCCACAGCACGCGGCCGGGGCGCGGCTGCAACGCGGTCAGCGCCAGCGCCCGAATGGTCTGTTTGGTGATCTGCCCGTCGTGATCGAAGGCCGTGTCCGCCACGACCGTCCCGATGCGCAGGTCGGGTGCGTACCGCACGGCAATGACATTGAGCGCGTCGACGTGCGGGTCACTGGCGTCCCACTCCCCTGCCGTCATCGTGGTGATGCGTTCGGCCGGGCCGCCGAGCTGTTCCAAAACCGTGAACTCCGATTGGCCACGACGGGTTTCGGTGAGCAGCCGGGCCAACGCTCGCGGCGTGTCGGCTCCTTTGGACAACACCACCGCGCGACCACCGGGGCGGATGGCGGTGTGCGGTGCGGCGTTGACGAGGCTGATCACCTCGGTGTCTTGCACACTCCAGCCCAGTCGCGCGCACGCCAGCGTCACCGAGGACACGTGCGGCAGCACCGTCACACGGTCCCGGCCGAACAGCCGGATCAGCGTGGCGCCGATGCCGTGCAGCATCGGGTCGCCGGACGCCACGACGTGCACGTCCCCCAGCCCGTCGAACAACGTGGGCAGGGCCGCCAGCATCGGCGACGGCCAGGCCCGCCGCTCGGCGGTGACGTCGGCGTCCAGCAGGTCCAGCTGTCGCGGACCGCCGAAAATCACTGTCGCGCTGTGTAGTTCGCCCCGGGCGGCCTGGCCCAGTCCGGCCATCCCGTCGGCGCCGATGCCGACGACGGTGATCTTGCCTTCGTTCCCGGTCATCGGTGCCCTCTGCTCTTCGCGCAAGCGCTCATCGCGGCATCTTCCGCCAGATGGCGTTCGGCACAAAACGAGTCGCGAAGATCAGCGGGCGGATACCCCACGGCACCCAGACCGCGGCCTTGCCCTTGCGCAGCGCCGTCGCGGCAGCTTCGGCGACCTGCGCGGGCGTGCTCGACATCGGTGCCGGGTCCATGCCCTCGGTCATCCGGCCGATCACGAAGCCGGGTCGCACGATGAGCAACTGGATGCCGGTGCCGTGCAGCGCGTCGGCCAGCCCGCACGCGAAGCCGTCCAGGCCCGCCTTGGCCGAACCGTAGACGTAGTTGGCCCGGCGGACCCGTGCGCCGGCGATCGACGAGAACACCACCAGCCGTCCCCGGCCGGCGGCGCGCATGCGCTGCGTCAGCAGCGTCAGCAGGTTCACCTGGGCCACGTAGTCGGTGTGGACGACGGCCACCGCGTGCGCGGCATCGTCCTCGGCCCGGGCCTGGTCACCGAGGACGCCGAAGGCCAGGACCGCGGTACCGATGGGCCCGTGCCCGGCTTCGATCGCGCTGACCAGCGCGGCATGCGAGGTCAGGTCGTCGGCGTCGAACTCGCAGGTGTGGACCTCCGCGGCGCCGGCCGTGCGCACCGCCTGCACCTCGTCCACCAGTTGATCGGCCCGGCGCGCGGCCAGCACCACCGTGTTGCCCGGCGCCAGCCGGACGGCCAGTTCCAGGCCGATCTCACTGCGGCCGCCGAAGACGACGACCACCTCGCCGCCGGTATCCGCCGTGTCGTTCACGGCTGCGATTATCACCTGCGCTACTTTTGGTGATGATGGCGAAGGCAACGACACGGCTCACCAGTGACGCGCTGGCATTCCTCACCGAGCGTCATCTGGCGATGCTGACCACCCTGCGGTCGGACAATTCCCCGCACGTGGTGGCGGTCGGTTTCACCTTCGACCCGAAGACCCACATCGCGCGCGTCATCACCACCGGCGGTTCCCAGAAGGCCCTCAACGCCGCCCAGCGCGGTGTCGCCGTGCTGAGTCAGGTCGACGGTGCCCGGTGGCTGTCCCTCGAAGGCAAGTCGACCGTCAGCAACGACGCCGACGACGTCCGCGACGCCGAACTGCGCTACGCCCAGCGCTACCGCACGCCGCGGGTGAACCCGCGGCGCGTGGTGATCGAGGTCCGCATCGAACGCGTCCTCGGCTCCAGCGAGCTGCTGGACCGCGGCGAGGCGTAGTCCGCTTTTCAGTCTCGGCTCCGGAGACCTGCCGATTGTGGTGACGGTCCGACGCCCAGCGCAATCGCTCTGATTTCAACGGTTCCGGGTGACACGTGTGCAGGTGCCGCAGCGGATGCGGCACCGCCGGCGCGACGTGGTGTCGTGCCGTTGAGCGTCAGTGACGCTGTATCACCTTGCGGGACTGTCACTTTCGCCACCCTCGTCTCCGCTCTCCGCCGGGTAGAGCGTCGGATGCCAGTAGTGGTTGGTTCTTGGCTGGCCCACATCTAAGAGTGGTGGTGGGGTCCAGTGGATGCGGCCGTCGGGGCCCATGGTGGTGGTCCAGCCGCCGGTGTCGGCCAGGCGATTGTGGGGCCCGCAGGCCAGGGTGAGGTTGGTGATGTCGGTGGGTCCGTCATCGCGCCAGTTGGTGTTGACGTGATGGGCCTGAGAGCGCGATGCGGGGGCGGTGCAGTTGGGTTTGGTGCAGCCCAGGTCGCGGGCGAACAAAGCGAAACGTTGGGCGACAGTGGCGGTACGACGTGCTCGGCCCATGTACAGCGGTTGTTCGGTGTGGTCGTCAAAGACGACGAGGTAGTGGTCGGCTCCGGCGGCGGCCATCTGAACCAGGTCTTTGACCGGGAGTTTCGTGCCGGTGTGCGTGAGCGCCATGCCGGTGCGCTTCTCGAGGTCGGTGACGGTACAGGTGCCGATCACCGCGACAGGAAATCCGTTGTGTTCGCCGAGCATGCCGGTCTTCAGGATCATGCGGCCGACCATCTTGTACGCGTCATGGCGGCGCTGGGCGGCGGTACGGGTGTCGTTGTCGATCTGTTCCTGGGTCGGTGTACCCGAGATGCAGGGCACGGCGTCGGCGGGGTTGCACATGCCGGGGGCGGCCCATTTGTCGTAGATCGCATCCCAGTAAGCACGGGTCTCGGCGTCGATGGTGCCGCTGACCTCGGAGGTGCCATCGGAGCGCTGCTTGCCATGGTTGATGGCGCGTTTCGGGTCGGGTTCAGAGTCGTCAGGCTCGGGCCCGTCCTGATCCAGCCGATACAACAGATCAGCAGCGACTTTGCGGAGGTCCTCGGGGGTTTTGATTCGGGCATCGGCCACCAGATCCGCCTCACACTGGGCGAGAGTGACCGGGTCGGCCGCCCACAACGGCAACTTCCCGAAAAACCAGGTGATCACCTGCACATGCTCACCGTTGATCGCACCCTCACCGAGCGCGGCGGCGACCAGCTCCCACACCGGACCCAACGGCTCCCCGGTGATCGCTGACCGCGGGCCCAGATTATCCGTATCGCGGACCCGGCGGCGGGCCTCCTCCCGACTGATCCGCAACCGCACATGCAACACCTCAGGCCAATCCTTGGCCCCGATCCCCTTGGCCGCGGCCTGGGTCTGTGCCGCCGCCAGAATCTGGTGATCGACCGCCTCGGCCGCGCACTTAAGGGTTTCGCGGCGCGACTGCACCTCCAACAGCGTCCGCACGTCCAGGCCGGTGTAGTCGAGATTGTTGACCGCCACGACCGCGTCCTCGAGCGCCGCGTAGGCGGTCAGGACAGCGGCACGACCGGAAGGCATATTCGAACAATAGTTCGACTCGCCGACAATTCGGTGTGACGAAAGAGACCCTAGTTGCCCAGCGTGACCAGCGCAAACAAAGTGACCAAAGTTTTTTGGCGCACGACGACTCAGGACAAGAGCAACCTGATTGTTCGGCCAGCACTCGGTCGGCGAGATGTCCGCAGACGCGACACCGAGACTGCAGCCATCAGCAAAACCGACCACCAGACGGCCACGGTCCACAACTGCGACAACTATTCGTCATAAGATGCTCAGCGTCCCCAGACCGGCAGGAGCATCGATGGCACGCGGCACTCCGCTGGAAGACAGCGCACGCGCAGGCTCACCGCCCACCGACCGCGTCGTCAGCATCATCGAACTCCTGGCGCAGCAGTCCGAACCGAGTTCGGTGGCCTCCATCGCGTCCCGACTCGACCTCAACCGAGCGACCGTCACCTCGATCCTGCTGGCGCTGGAGCGCGCGGGTTGGGTTGTGCGCCTTGCCGATCGGAGTTACACGCTCGGACCGGGCATGCTCGGTGTCGCCGAGGCCGTGCGCAATGCCCTGCCCCTGCCGGACAACCACACCGAGGTCCTGCAGGACCTGGCACATGCCACCAAGTGTGGCGTGTCGCTGGCCATGGTCGGCACCACCGAGATGACGTTCGTCAGCGTGGTGCGCGGCGTCGGCCACATCCCGGGCGGTGTGAGTGTCGGCGTCCGCCTACCGTTGACGCCGCCGGCCGGTGCGACGGTGATCGCGCGCCGCGACGCGGCGAGCCAACAACAGTGGCTGGCCGGGGCAGCACAGGAGCAGCGCGCCGAGTTCGGCAACCTGCTCGACCAACTCCGCAGGGACGGCGTCGCGATATTCAATTTCGGCGATTCCAGCCCCGAGGTGCTGGGCGTACTGGGCGATGTCGCCGAACTGCTCTCCGAGCACCCCCGGCGCAGTGCGCTCCGGCAGCGCGTTTTCGAGACACTGGTCAGCCTCGGCGGTAAGCCTTACAGCACAGCGCAGCTCGAGTCCCCCGAGCCATTGGCCGTGAGCTATCTGAGCACCGCCGTGGACAACGCGGCCGGCCATCCCGCCTACGAGATACAGCTCGGGCCGCTGGATCCGTCGGTGAGCGCCGCCGATCGCGCGCGGTACATCCACGAATTGCGCTCGGCCGCAGCAAAGCTCAGCCAGCACTAGTCATCACCACTGCGCCACCCGCCGGTCAACCGGCGGGCACTTTCGCGACCCACTCACCGGAAATCAATGCTTGCGCGGCTGTCGCCGGGATGCTTACCATCTGCCCGTCGCCAATTATTTGGCACTCAACTGACAACTATTCGTCACTATATCGGGAGCATGTATGGACACAGCGACGACGCTGCATCGCATTGGTAGCTCGGCCGGATCGGGTCACGCCCGGTTCATCGGCCGCGTAGGCGCACTGGCCGTTGCCCTCGGCATCGGCATCGCCGTCGCGAACAGTCCTGCCATCTGCCTCGCCGACACCGGCACCAGCACCGGCACCTCCGCGTCGTCGACCGACAAACCGTCGCCGGCCACCAAGCCGAAGGCGGAGAAGCCCACCAAGAAGGCGAAAAAGCCCAAGCGCCAGAAGGATTCGGCGGCCAAGAGCGATCGGGACGCAGCCTCCGCCACGACACCGGACCAGCCCGGGGACACCGAGACCCCGAAGCCCGGCGACAGCGACACCGCCGAACAGAAGCCGGCCACGACGAAGCCCGGGTCCGGCAACCCGGCCGAAACCGCGAAGCCGACGATCAAGAAATCCCGGCAGAACCAACTTCGCAACGCGATACCCAAACCTGCCGTGTCGGTCCCCCAGCCGACCGCCGCGACGAGCCAGACCAAACCCAAGACGAACCCGGCACCCACCTCGACCGCGGCGGTCACCGCCGCGAAACCAGCTGCCGCGCAGGCACCTTCAGTGGATTCCGCCGCCAACACCGTCTCGACGGCCCTGTCCGCCGCCGCGACCGAGATCAACACCCTCACGGCGACAACGCATCCCGTCTCCACGGCGGCCACCGGCGGCAACTTCGTCACGCACGTGGTGTCGAGCCTGCTGGGCGCAATCGGGTTGGTCCCGCACGCCGGAACCAGCCCCGCCGCTCCGCCGCAGGCGCCGGTGTTGTGGACCCTGTTCAGCTGGATTCGCCGCGAGATCGGCAACACCTTCTTCAACTCCTCGCCGCTCATCAACTACAAGCAGACCGAGACCAGCCAGACTTTCGGTGGTGTCATCAAGGGTGACTTGAAAGCCACCGACGCCAACGGCGACAAGCTCACCTACACCGTCGACAAGGGCCCGACGAAGGGCAGCGTGACGGTCCGTCCGGACGGCACCTTCACGTACACCCCAAGCGACGCACTGGCATTCAGCGGCGGCACCGACTCGTTCACGGTCACCGTCGACGACCGGCCCGGCAATCCGTTCCACATCAACCTGCTGAAGCTGTTCCAGCCGAACGCCGGCGCCACCACCACCGAGACCGTCACCGTCACGGTGAAGCCGACCAGTCCGCTCGGCACCGCCGACCAGATCGCGCTGGAACAGAAGGCCCAGGAGATCGTCAACACCCAGCAGGTGCAGGCCGCCATCGAGGCACTCAAGCAGGCCTGGCTGGCGCATGCGCAGCAGCGGTTCGGCCTCGTCGGCGGCGTCGATGCCGAGAACCTCGCATTGCTGGACGCAGCCGCCCGGGAACATGCACTCAATGCCGCGATGACGGTCGTCAACAACGACCCCGACAACCCACTGGTGATGGCCGTCGATATGCGGGCACACAGCTGGTACGGCACCGACACCCCCGGCGGCCGGTTCATCTACGACAACCCCGACACCATCTACCGCACCATCCCGGTGCGCAGCGGTTCGACGTACGTCATCAGCGGCAAGTACCTCGGCGGTGTCCCTGTCGACGGCAACTTCGGCGTCTACGCCGACATCAGCGACGCTCTGCCGATCGGCAACCTGGCGGCGAAGGACCTCGTCGTCAACGCCGACGGCACGTTCACCATCACAGCGGACGGCAATCCCACCCAGCCGGGACAGACCAACCACATCTATCTACCGCCGGAGGCCCAGCAGATCTTCGTCCGGTACACGATGGCGGACTGGACCACCGAATCAGCACCGAGCCTCACGGTCACCCGCACGGGCGGTCCGGCGGGCGCCCCCGCGGAGAGCTTCGACGAGATGGTCGCCCACACCGTCAGCATCGTCCAGAATTTCCAGACGAGCGCGCACAATACGGCGCTCGACATCGTCACCCTCAACCTGCAGACCGGCCAGCTCAAGCCGCCCAACACCCTGACGCAGCCGTTCAACTTCCCCGGCACGCTGGTGTCACAGAAGCAGAGCCTCGGCTACTTCCAACTGGCCGACAACCAGGCTCTCGTCATCACGATCAACCCCGGCAACGCCGGATACTTCGTGGTGCCGGTGACCAACGACTGGGAACTGTCACCCGGTGACGGCACCGCGCAGACGAGCCTCAACAACGCGCAGTCCATCGCCAACCCGGACGGCACTTACACCCTCGTCATCTCCCCCGACGACCCCGGTGTGGCCAACTGGGTCTCCACCGGCGGCCTCAACCAGGGCACCCTCTACATCCGGTTCCAGGCACTCGACGCCACCTCGTCGGCCGTGCCGATGATCGTCTCGCAGCAGGTCGTCACCCTCGATCAGCTCGGCACCGTGCTGCCGGCCGGCACCAAGTACGTGACCGACGCCGAACGACAGGCCCAGCTCGCCGCCCGCCAGGACGGCTACAACGACCGCTTCGGCCCCTTCCCGCAGATCACCACAGGAGCACAGTCCGCATGACCGCCACCGCCGTCACCTTCACCCCCGGTTCCGCTGCCACCTGGCGCAGCCCCTGGGCCATGTATGCCGCACTGCGCGAACATGATCCGGTTCACCACGTGGTCCCCGCGCACGCCCCCGACAAGGACTACTGGGTGCTGTCGCGTTACGCCGACATCTCCGCGGCGGCCAAGGACCACGAGACCTTCTCGTCGGCCGAGGGTCTCACCTTCAACTACGACGACATGGAAGCCGTTGGCATCAAAGACAATCCGCCCATGGTGATGCAGGACCCGCCGGTCCACACCACCTTCCGGCGGCTGGTGGCCAAGGGATTCACCCCGCGGCAGGTCACCGCGATCGAACCCAAGGTGCGCGAATTCGTGGTGGACCGCATCGAGAAGTTGCGCGCCAAGGGCGGCGGCGACATCATCACCGAGTTTCTCAAACCCATGCCCACCATGGTGGTCGCGCATTATCTCGGTGTCCCGGAAAAGGATTGGGATCGGTTCGACGCTTGGACCGATGCCATCGTCGCCGCAAACTCCACCGGGCACCAGCCCGCGGCCGCCCCCGCCATCGCCGAATTGTTCACCTACTTCAACGAATTGATCGCCTACCGCCAGGAGCATCCCGAGGACGACACCGTCTCGCACCTGGTGGCAGCCGGCTTCGGCGCCGACGGCGACATGTCCGGAATCCTGTCCATCCTGGGCTTCGCGTTCACGATGATCACCGGTGGCAACGACACCACGACCGGAATGCTCGGTGGCGCAGTGCAACTGCTCACCGCCCGCCGCGATCAGCGACAGCTCCTGATCGACGACCCGGCACTCATCCCGGATGCCGTGGAGGAACTGCTGCGGCTCACCTCGCCGGTGCAGGGCCTGGCCCGGATGACGACCCGTGACGTCGAGATCGAGGGCACCACGATTCCGGCCGGCCGCAAGACCTTCCTGCTGTACGGCTCGGGCAACCGCGACCACCGGCAATGGGGACCCGATGCCGAGGAGCTGAACGTGCTGCGCCGCCCCGCTCAAATCCTCACGTTCAGCCACGGCAACCACCACTGTCTCGGCGCAGCGGCGGCCCGCATGCAGGCTCGCGTCGCGCTCGAGGAGCTCCTGACCCGGTGCCCGGATTTCGACGTGGACGCCGACGCGGTCGAGTACGCCGAAGGCAGCTATGTGCGCCGCCCCACGCACCTTCCGTTCACGGCGGGGTCATGAGCCGGGTGGAGGTCGACCCCGAGATCTGCATCGGCATGGGCATGTGCGAGGGCATCAGCGCAGCGTTCCGGGTCGGCGACGGCGGCACGGTCGACATCGGTGACACCGCCGATGTCGACCCGGTGGTGTTGCGCCGGGCCGTGGCGGCGTGTCCGACGGGTGCGTTGCGCATGGCCGACGACGTGTAACGCGGCACCACAACCGGCCCGCCGACGGCAACCAACCGGCATGACGCACGTCACCCGGGCATGGTTCGATCTAAGACGCCATGACTATCGCGAGCCCTTTCCCCGAGGTCCAGATCCCGACCACGGCTGTCTCCGAGTACATCTTCGGTGATCTGGCCGAGTCGGACGCCGATCGCATCGCCATCACCGAGGTCGCGACCGGTGCCGAGTACACCTACCGCGAACTGGCGGGCCGGATCGAGGCGTTCGCCGGCGCGCTGGCCGCCCGTGGCCTGGGCGTCGGCGACGTGGTCGGCCTGCTGGCGCCGAACAGTGCCGCGTTCGCCGTCGCCTTCCACGGCATCCTCCGGTCCGGTGCCACGGCCACGACCATCAACGCGCTGTTCACGGCGAAGGACGTCGCGAAGCAACTGACCGACTCCGGGGCCGCCATGCTGATCACCGTCACGGCGCTGGCGCCGCAGGCGCTGCAGGCCGCCGCCGAGGTCGGGCTGGCCGCCGATCGTGTCGTCGTGCTCGACGGCCCGGGCACGGCGGCCGACGGTCATCCCAATGCCGCCGAGCTGCTCGACGCCGCGCTGCCCGCACCCGAGGTCAGCTTCGACCCGGCGACGCATCTGGCGGCCCTGCCCTACAGCTCGGGCACCACGGGAAACCCCAAGGGCGTCATGCTCACCCACACGAATCTCGCGGCGAATGTGGCGCAGATTCGTCCGATCCAGGGCCTGGTTCCCGAGGACCGGGTACTCGCGGTGCTGCCGTTCTTCCACATCTACGGCATGACGGTGCTGCTCAACTCCGTCCTGCATGCCCGGGCCCGCCTGGTGATCATGCCCAGCTTCGATCTCGCGCTCTTCCTCAAGACCATCCAGGACCACAAGTGCACGTTCGCGTTCATCGCGCCGCCCGTCGCGGTGGCGCTGGCGAAGCACCCGATGGTCGACTCGTACCGGCTCGATTCCCTGAAAGGGCTCATGTCGGGCGCCGCGCCGCTCGATGACGACCTCGGCATGGCGGTCTCCGACCGGCTCGGCTGCCCCATCGTGCAGGGCTACGGCATGAGTGAGCTGAGCCCGGTGAGCCACTGCATGCCGTTCGACGGCGGCCGCGAACTCGTCGGCGCCGTGGCACCGTTGAGCTCGTGCGGCTGGACGGTGCCGAACGCCGTCAGCAAGATCGTCGACCCCGATACGGGCGCCGAGATCGGCCGGCCCGAGCACGGTCTCAGCGAGGTCGGCGAACTGTGCTTCCGCGGACCCAACGTCATGGCCGGTTACCTCAACAACGACGCCGCCACCCGCGAGACCATCGACGACGACGGCTTCCTGCACACCGGTGACCTGGCCCGCGTCGACGCCAGCGGCTGCATCTACATCGTCGACCGGCTCAAGGAGCTCATCAAGTACAAGGGCTACCAGGTGCCGCCGGCCGAACTCGAGGCCGTGCTGCTGACGCACCCCGGTATCGCCGATACGGCAGTGGTCGGGGTCCGTGATCCGGAGTCGGGCGAGGAAGTGCCCAAGGCATTCGTGGTGCTGCAACCGGAGTCGGCGTTGACGGGCGACGAGATCATGGATTTCGTCGCCGGCCAGGTCGCGCCGTACAAGAAGGTGCGGCAGGTCGCGTTCATCGATGCGATCCCGAAGTCCGCAGCCGGCAAGATTCTGCGCCGCGAACTGCGCGACATCCGCGAGGTCTAGTGCGGGATCGGCTGGCCGACGTCGCGTGCGGCCCGGGCCTGGCGATATCCGACCACGAGCCCGATGAGCGGCATCAACACCAGGCCGGCCAGTCCGAACAGATCGCCGCGCACCCCGATCGGCTCGGCGGCGGCCCACACCGGGACACCGGTGTGATCGGCCGACAGCAGATCCGCTTCGCCCTCCACAGGTGGCGCGGCCGGCGCCTGAACTTCGACGGCCGGTGGGGCCGTCGGGGCCGCCCACCACGAACTCCCGGCCGTCGTGCCGGTGTGCTGTTCGGCGACGACGACCGGCACCGCCGGGTTCGGGGGTGTGAACACCGGCACCGCAGCGGGGTTGTCGGAGCCGCTGCCCGACTGGGCGCCGGGCGCGGTGTTGTTGCCCTTGCCGTTCGCCTTCGAGGATTTGCCGGTGTTGGTCTGACCGGCCACCGACGAATTGGCGCCGGAATTGCCGCGTGAACCCGAGCCACCGTTGCCGGAGTTGCCGCCGCCGTTGGCGCGCGGCGAGCCGCTCTTGCTGGAACCAGTCTTGCCGGAGCTGCTGTTGCCACCGTTGCCGTTGGACCCGCCGGGATCGGCGGCGGCGACGGCCATCGAGGGGCCGGCCATCACCAGAAACGCCGACACCGAAAGACCGGCAACCGTCAGCAGCGCATCGTCACGGCGCATGTCTGCCCCCGATCAGTTCCGCTGAGTGGCAACCCCCTGCGCACTCCGGTTCCTCATCATGGCATGCCACCGGGCCGGGGTTGACGATTTCCGCAGTCGTCGCGGGTCAGGGTTCAGGCGGCGTCCGGGTCCTGTGCGATGCCGTCCGCGGCCTTGCGCAGCAGCGTCAACGCGGTGCGCGCCCACGTCTGCGTCGCGCCGGCGAGCCCGCAGGCGGGCGTCAGGCCGACGCGCTCGCGCAACACCGTCCGCGGGAATCCGAGCCGGTCGGTGACGCTCGCCGCGGCGGCGGCCACCGTTTCGACCGGCACCGGCCGCTCCGGGGCGACGCCCGGCAGGACGCCCAGCATGATGGTCCGGCCTGCCTCGACCCACTCCCCGATACCGTCGAGGTCTGCCGCGGTCAGCTTGGTCACGTCGATGGAGATGGCGCTGAATGCGGTGCGCGCCAGGGTTTTCCACGGCACGTCCGCAGCGCACACGTGAATGCTCGCCTGTCCCCCGACGGTCGCGATGCACTCATCGAGCAGACTCGCGGCCAACAGGGCGTCGACCGGCGCCACCGGCGACATCCGGGTCACGCCGGCCAGCCGCCCGGCCAGTGCGGCGGGCAGTGACGGCTCGTCGAACTGCACGACGACGTCGGCCTCGCAGCGCCGCGCGACCTCGGCGCGGTGATGTGCGACGCCCTCGGCGAGGGAGCCGGCCAGGTCCCGCAGTGCGCCGGCATCGGTGATGGCCCGGTGGCCTCCGGGCAGTTCGAGTTCGGCGGCCAGCGTCAGCGGACCGGGGACCTGCACCTTGATGGTCCGTCCGGTCCCGCGCAGTCCGGCTTTCTCCCACGCCTCTTCGAGCGCGTCGACGTCCTCGTCGAGAAGGCCTGTGGCGCGCCGCACGACGGCGCTGCGGCCGGGCGCGATGCGGTAACCGCGGGGCACGGTGTCGATGCCGATGTCGACGAGCAGCGCACCCGCCCGTCCGATGATGTCGGCGCCCACGCCACGTGCGGGCAGTTCCACCAGATGCGGCAGCGCGGGCAGTTCACCGACCACGACTGCCGCCGCTTCCCGTGCGACCGTCCCCGGCCACGAGCCGATACCGGTTGCCTGGGCGAAAACAGTCACGCAGCCAACACTATTCGATGGGGTCTGCGGCCGGATCTTCCACGTAGCTCCGCAGCCGGTCCAGGGCCCGGTCCCAGCGCTTCGACAACGCGGTCAGGTACTCACTGGCCTCGGCGAGCGGATCCGGCTGTATCCGCCAGATGCGCTCACGCCCGTGCCGGCTGCTGGTCACCAGCCCCACCGCCTCCAACAGCAGCAGATGTTTGGTGGCCGCCTGCCGGGTCACCGGAATCACCTGTGTCACTTGCAAAGTCGAGCACGGGCCGGCCTCGCAGAGGCGCACGACGATACGCAGCCGATTAGGGTCGCCGAGCGCGTCGAACAACGGCGCCCGGTCTTCGACAGCCGTACTCACACGAGTTCGTCCAGGTACTTGCGTACCAGTTTCGTCTGGGCTTCCCAGCCGCCACTGTTGGCTTCGAACGCCGCAGCCCGGCGCTCGGCCGGGATGTTGTCGAACCCGGACTCGACGATCTGCAACAACACACCGTCGGCAGTCTCGGTGAGTGTGAACTCGACCAGCGTGGTCGGCTCGTCGTCGTAGTCGGCGTCCGGTTCGACGGCGTACGGATGCCAGCGGAAAGCCAGACGACGCGGCGGTTCGACCGCGACGATCTGCCACACCGAGGATTTACCGGCGTGCGGCTCCTGCGCGGCAGCGACCTCGTCGTCGACCTCGGTCGGGGTGATCACCCCGGTTACGGACTCGCCCGCGACGAACGGTCCGTCGAACCGGATGCCGAACCAGCGACCGAACTCGTCGGAGTTGGCGATGGCGCGCCACACCCGGTCGAGCGGGGCGCGCAGAGTGACTTCTTTTTCGATGCGATCGGAATTCATAAGCAACCTCCTGGTTGCCTATCACGTTACGACCGCACTCCAGGAAACGCAACCATTTGGTTGCCTTGGGATGGCGTCAGCGCGTGATCGTGGCGCTGGCGATGACCTCGTCGCCGTCCGGGTCGCGGCGGTAGAGCACCATGGTCTGACCAGGGGCGACGCCGCGCAGCGGCGTGCGCAGCTGCACGTCGAGCGCGCCGTCGGCGAACTCGGCGACCGCGTCGGCCAGCCCGCCGTGCGCGCGCACCTGGACCAGGCATTCCACCGGCCCATCGAACGGCACACCCGAGGTGAACACCGGACGCTCGCCGGTCAATGCGTGGATCTCGAGATCCTCGACACCGCCGACATGCACCGTCCCGGTCTCGGCGTCGATGCCCGTGACGTAGCGCGGCAGGCCGTCCGGCCCCGGGCCGGCGATGCCCAAGCCCTTGCGCTGGCCGATGGTGAACCCGTGCACGCCGTCATGTTCGGCGAGCTTCGTGCCGCCCGCGTCGACGACCGCGCCCGGCCGGATACCGATACGCGCGCCGAGGAAGGCGCGGGTGTCACCGGACGGGATGAAGCAGATGTCGTGGCTGTCCGGCTTGTCCGCCACGGCCAGCCCGCGGTCGGCGGCCTCCTGCCGGATCTGCGGCTTGGGGGTGTCACCGATCGGGAACAGCGCGTGGCTGAGTTGTTCGGCCGTCAGCACCCCGAGGACGTAGGACTGGTCCTTGTCCGCGTCGACGGCACGGCGCAACCGGCCGTCCTCCAGCCGCGCGTAGTGGCCGGTCGCCACCGCGTCGAATCCCAGCGCCAGCGCGCGCGCCGACAGCGCCGAGAACTTGATCTTCTCGTTGCAGCGCACGCAGGGGTTCGGCGTCTCGCCGCGGGCGTACGACTCGACGAAGTCGTCGATGACGTCTTCCTTGAAGCGGTCCGCGAAATCCCAGACGTAGAACGGGATTTCCAGGATGTCGGCGACACGGCGGGCGTCGCCGGCGTCCTCCTTCGAGCAGCAGCCGCGCGACCCGGTGCGCAGGGTGCCGGGCGCGGTGGACAGCGCCAGGTGCACGCCCACCACGTCATGGCCGGCGTCGACCATGCGCGCCGCGGCCACCGAGGAGTCGACTCCCCCGCTCATCGCTACCAGAACCCGCATGACTACCTTCCCAACCCGGCACTGGCCAGTGCGGCCTGACGCGCCCGCTCGACCGCGGCCGGCAGCACGGCCAGCGCGGCATCGATGTCGGCGTCAGAACTGGTGTGCCCCAACGAAAATCGGAGTGATCCACGGGCACTCGCCGGATCGGCGCCCATCGCGATCAAGACGTGTGACGGCTGTGCGACGCCCGCCGTGCAGGCCGAGCCCGTCGAGCATTCGATGCCCTTGGCGTCCAGCAGCATCAGCAGGGCATCGCCTTCGCAGCCACGAAAAGTGAAGTGCGCGTTGCCCGGAAGCCGGTTCTCGCCGGTGCCACCGTTGAGCACGACGTCGTCGATACCCGACAGCACACCGTCGACCAGCCGGTCGCGCAAGGCGCCGATCCGGGTGCGGTACCCGTCCAGGCCCTCCACCGCGACGCGTGCGGCGGCCGCCATGGCCACCACGCCCGCGACATCCGGTGTGCCCGAACGCACGTCACGCTCCTGGCCGCCGCCGTGCAGCAGCGGCACGCACGCGACATCACGGCGCAGCAGCAGGGCGCCGACGCCGGTGGGGCCACCGAACTTGTGTGCCGCCACGCTCATGGCGGACAGCCCGCTCGCGGCGAAATCGACGGCCACCGCACCGATCGCCTGGATGGCATCACTGTGGATCGGCACGCCGAATTCGGCAGCGACAGCGGCCAATTCAGCGACCGGCTGGATGGTGCCGACCTCGTTGTTGGCCCACATCACGCTGACGAGCGCGACATCGTCGTGGGATTCGAGAATCTCGCGCAGGGCTTGGGCGGACGTGGCGCCGGTGGCGTCCACGGGCAGCCAGGTCACCTCCGCACCCTCGTGTTCGACGAGCCACTCGACGGCGTCGAGCACGGCATGGTGCTCGATGGGCGACGTCACGATCCGGCGGCGTCCCGGACAGCTGTCGCGGCGGGCCCAGAAGATGCCCTTGACCGCCAGGTTGTCACTCTCGGTACCGCCGGCCGTGAAGATCACCTCGGAGGGCCGGGCGCCCAGCTGTTGGGCCAGGGACTCGCGGGCCTCCTCCATCCGGCGCCGCGCGGCCCGCCCCGACGTGTGCAGCGACGACGCGTTGCCGCCGGCCGCCAGGACCGCCGTCATCGCCTCGATGGCAGCGGGCTGCATCGGGGTCGTGGCGGCGTGGTCCAGATATGCGGGGCTCATGGCCTGTCCAGGATACCGGCCAGGCCAAACCGGTCAGGCTGCCAGCGCGCGCCCGTGAACAGCGGCGACGGGCAGCGGACCCACCTGGTGCACCGCGGCCTGGCAGCGGCCGGCCAGATCGCGCCGGTCGGTACCGGGCAATTGCAGCGACTGCACCTGCATGTGGCACACCGTCAGCTTGGCGGTGATGACGCGTTTGATCGACGTCAGCAGCGAATCGTCACCGATGAACGCCGGGATGGTGGACTGCGCGCCGTTGCGGTGCCGGTAGGTCAGCTGCAGCGGCTGGACGGGACGTCCGGTGTCGATGGCGGCCTGGAACATCGCCGGCGCGAAGGTGCCGTGCCCCAGACCGCACCACGTGGTGCCCTCCGGGAACGCCACGACGGTTTGACCTGCGGCGAGCCGGTCCCCGACGGTGCGGACGACGTCGGGCAGGCCGCGCAGGCTGTGCCGGTCGATCGGGATGACCTTGAGCAGCCGGGCCACGAACCCGAGTGCGGGCCACTCGATGAGATCGGCGCGCGCCACGAACGAGCCGGGCATCACGGCGCCGATCGCGAAGATGTCGACCCAGGACACGTGCCCGGCGACCACCAGCACGCCGCTCAGGTTGCGGATGGGGCCGCCGGAGACGGTGATCCGCACGCCCAGGCACCGCAGCATCAAGCGGCAGTACAGGCGCTGGATGCGGGACTTGCCGGGCAGCGGCACGGCGAGCAGTGGCAGCGCGGGCAGCAGCAGCATCGTCATGATCAGCCGGACGGTCGTGCGCAGCACGACGACGATCGGGCGGCTGATGTGCACGGAGTCGACCCGGATGCAGCTGGCGTCGCACGACGCCTTCGGCAGCCAGGCGTGTTCCGCCGCCGTCACCGGCGTGGTCACTGCGCGGCCTTGTCGGTCGCGGCAGCCGCCGAACGCAGCCGGGTCAGGTACCGGACGTCGGCTTCGCGCTTGTCCAGCAGGGCCGGGAAGTCGCCGACACCGAAGTCGGGGTCGTAGGCCGGGTCGCCGCACACCTTGGCGCCGAGACGCAGGTAGCCGCGCATCAGCGGCGGCACCGTCACGCGGGCCGGCGGCTCGATGTCGTCGAGCAGCTTGCCGTCGATGATCACCGGGCGGTACGGGCGCACCTTGTACTCCGAGGCGTGCCGCTTGTTGACGAAGTCGCGGACGCCGCGAATCTGACTGGCCGGGGCCTCGTCGGGGCTGCCCTGGATGGGTACCGACACGCAGCCGGTGACGTAGTCGTAGCCGCTGTGGTCCAGGTAGGCCAGGATGCCGCCCCACATGAGCAGCACGACGGCGCCGTTGCGGTGGTCTGCACGCACCACGGCGCGCCCCATCTCCACCAGCGACGGGCGCAGGCTGTCGAGCGCGCTGACGTCGAATTCCGTTGCGGTGTACAGCCCGCCCGCGGCGATGGCGCCGGGCGGAGGGAGCATGCGGTAGCAGCCGACGTACTCGCCGGTGTTGTCGTCCCGAACCAGGAGGTGGTCGCAGAACTCGTCGAATCGATCGGCGTCCCGGCCACTTTCGAAACCGGGGCTGTCGTCGGTGAGGGTGTAGCCCGGCTCCGAGGTGAACACGTGGTGACGAAGCCGTTGCGCGGCCTCGATGTGTTCCCGGTCGGCCGACAGCAGCAGCGTGTAGCGCGGGGTGCCGGTCGATGAACTGGTGTCGTCAGGGGCGATGAGTACAGAACTAGTGCTCATGTTCTGCACGGTGACGGAGCCGTTCGGCGCGGCGGCATCAATCACGTAACGCTTCGATGACCGGTTGCGAAACATCACGGTCCGTTACATTCGGCGCGTGATGCCGCGATGAGGAGCCGCTTCTGACAAGGGTTTCAGGCACTGTCCCGGTGTGCCAGCGCAACGCGCAGCTGCCGCCGGCCGCGGGAGACCCGCGACATCACCGTGCCCATGGGCACTCCCATGAGCCCGGCGGTCTCGGCGTAGGTGTAGCCCTGAACCTCCACATAGAACAGCGCGGTCCGCGCGCCTTCGGACAGCTCGCCGAACGCGGCCTCGACATCTCCGTCGGCCATGAGGTCGAGCAGCTCGACCTCTGCCGAACGGCGGGCAGTCGACTGTTCGTGGCCGGCCGCGGTGATCACCTCCAGCGGCACCTCCGGTGGGCGCGACGCCCGATAGCGATGTCTGCTGACCCACCGGTTGTGCAAGATACGGAAAAGCCAAGCGTTGAGATTGGTGCCCTGCTGAAACGACCCGAACCCCTGATACGCGTGTAACAAGGTGTCCTGCAAGAGATCTTCGGCGTCGGCTTCGCAGCGTGTCAGCCGGCGGGCGCCGCGGCCGAGGGCGTCGAGCAACGGCACGGCATCCGCGACAAACCGGGCCGCAAGGTCAGCGTCCGGCACCGGCGCTGCCGTCACGATCGAAACTCCCCTCGCCTGTGACCGCGCAGGGTGCGCCGCCGAACTCAGACTCGCCGGAAAGCGCCTGTGGCGAACCATTGAAAGTTCGTGGTCGGTACCGGAATCCGTGGTGCGCCCTGCGATGGATGACTTCGCGCGCCGGTCCGCGTTCAACCCCGCACAGGGTCAAATCCATGACGCTGCCGAATGTGTGCGAGAAGGAGACAACGTGAGCTTGGACAACATTTCCCACCTTGGTCAGACGGGGCTCGACGAGTTGGTTCCGTCGCGTTACGCGGTGCCGGTCGGCGATATCGAGGTACTGGTCATCAGCGACGGCGTACTGCCGATCACGGCGTCGACGCTGGGCACCAATGTCCCGCCCGCCGAACTGACGGGGTGGCTGGACGACAACTTCCTGCCGCCCGAGATCGTCGACTGGCCACTGAACATCGTGGTGGTCCGCAGCGGCGACCAGACGATCCTGGTCGACGCCGGACTCGGGCTGGAGTTCCCGGACTTCCCGCGCGCCGGACAGACGGTCCAGCGGCTGGAGGCAGCTGGTGTCGATCTCGCCTCGGTGACCGACGTCGTGCTGACCCACATGCACATGGACCACGTCGGCGGACTGATCACCGAGGGCGTGAAGGAACGGTTCCGGCCGGACCTGCGCGTGCATGCGGCCACCGCCGAGGCCGAGTTCTGGGCGGCACCCGACTTCTCCCGGACGGTCATGCCGCAGCCGATCCCCGACGTGCTGCGGCGCTCGGCCACGCAGTTTCTGACCGACTACAGCGGCCAATTGCGGACGTTCGAGACGGACTACGAGGTCGCGCCGGGCGTGCTCGTCTCGCGTACGGGTGGTCACACGCCCGGGCACAGCGTGGTCCGCCTCGAATCGCGCGGCGAGAAGCTGACCTTCGCCGGCGACGCCGTGTTCGCCCCCGGCTTCGATAATCCGGAGTGGCAGAACGGCTTCGAGCACGACCCCGAGGAGGCGGCCCGCGTCCGCATCCGCCTGCTGCGAGAGATCGCGGCCACCGGCGAGGCCCTCGTCGCCACGCACCTGCCGTTCCCGTCGGTGTGCCACGTGGCGGCCGTCGGCGACGCTTTCCGGTGCGTGCCCGCGACCTGGGACTACTGACCGCTGAGCACGAGAACGGCCCCCGGACCTGTTGTCCGGGGGCCGTTTTCGGTGAGGCGGGCGGTCAGGCAGCCGCGCCGCCGCCATCGGCATGCAGCGTCGACCCGGTGACGAAGCTCGACCGTGGCGACGCCAGGAACAGCACCGCCTGCGCGATCTCGGCCGGCTGTGCCGTCCGGCCCAGCGGCAGCATGCGCCCCAGTTCGTCGTTGGTGTCGCCCCATTCGGCAGCCACCCCCGGCGTCGCCGTCGGCCCGGGAGCCACGCTGTTGACACGCACACCGTGCGGCCCGAATTCTGTCGCCCACGTGCGGGTCAACGATTCCAGCGCAGCCTTGGACGCGCTGTAACTGGATGCCCCCGGCACGCCCTTGAACGCGACCATGGACGTGACATTGACGATGCTCCCCCGGCCCCGGCGCAGCATGCCCGGGACCAGAGCCGCCACCAGGAAATAGGCGCCGCGCACGTTGGTGTCGAAGGTGGACTCGAAGGTCGCCACGTCCTGCTCCACGGTCAGTGCACCCGGGAAGCTGGCGGCGTTGTTGACCACGATGTCGACATCACCGCATTGGCGGGCAAGGCTTTTCACTGATTCCAGGTCGGCCAGGTCCGCGGGGATGAACCGCACCCCGAGTTCGGCGGCCGCCGCGGCGCCACGGTCGGCGGAGCGTCCGGTGATGATCACCGTCGCACCTTCGGCCGCCAGCAGGCGCGCGGTCTCGAACCCGATGCCGGCCGTCCCGCCCGTCACGAGCGCGGTGAGTCCGGTCAGCTCTGTCACCGGGCCGCCAGCCAGTCCGCCAGGTGCAGGTCCGAGATGATGGCATCGCCGCTGGTGACCAAACCGGTGTCGCCGACCTTGGTGCCGAAGTAGGTGGCTGCCGGGTCGACGACGATCGGCAGGCTCTCACCGCGGTGGGCCAGCGCCAGTTTGGCCAGGCCCGCGAACGTCAGTTTGTCCGGCCCGCCGATGTTCACGATCCCGTTGGCGGGTGCGTCCTGGGCGACGCGGGCCACTTCGGCGGCGACGTCGGCGCCGGCGATCGGCTGGATGAGGCCCTCGGGCACCCGCACTTCGCCGTCGACGGTCAGCGATGCGGTGATCGCGTCGGCGAACTCATGGAACTGGGTGGCCCGCACGATCGTGTAGGGCAGCCCCGACTCGGTGATGATGCGCTCCTGGGCGACCTTGGCCCGCATGTAGCCGCTGTCGGGCAGACCGTCGCAGCCGACGATGGACAGTGCCACGTAGTGGCCGACGCCGGTCTCCTTCGCGGCGGCCACCAAGTTGGTCGCCGACCGGGTGAAGAAGTCCAGTACCGGGCCGTCGGCGAAGTTCGGCGAGTTGACGACGTCGACCAGCACGTCGGCGCCCGTCAGGGCCTCGGTCAGGCCCGCGCCGGTGAGGACATCAGCACCTGAGTCCCGAGAAGCCGCCACGGTCTGGTGACCGGCCTCGTTAAGCAGGGCCACGACCTTCGAACCGATCTGGCCGCTGGCACCCATCACAGTGATCTTCATCAGACACACCCTTTCGAATTGTTTCGGTTGTGCGGCTTCCACACTCGCAGTCGCCGCAGGCCCGCGAACCCCGGAAAGTCCGTAGTCCGCCGGCGGTCAGTCGAGGAACACCACGTTGTCGCCGATCGGATTGCGCGGCGTGTCAAGGTGGTTCGCCGGAAACGCCGGGTCGGCGTAGCCGATCGAGATGCCGCACAGGATCGTGAGTTCCTCGGGAATGCCGAGCTGCGCACGCAGCACCTCGGGATACAAGCTGATCGACACCTGGACACAGCTGCCGAGGCCTCGCTCGGTCAATGCCAGCATCAGCGTCTGCAGGAACATCCCGACACCCATCGCGTCGACCGAGCCGAAATCGCGGTGCATGCACACCACCCCGGCGACGGGCGCCCGGAAGAATTCCCAATTGCGCCGCTGCGCCGCCCAGCGGCCCGCCGCGTCGCCGCGTTCGATGCCCATTGCGCCGTACACCAGGGCACCGCTCTCGCGGCGCAGATGCGCGAACCGGGGCGGCAGACCGGCCGAGCCCACCTCAGGCGGCGTCGCATCGACGGCCGCGAGCAGCGCGTCGACCAATCGTGCGCGCCGTTCCCCGGTGACGAGGTAGACGTGCCACGGCTGGGTGTTGGAGTTCGACGGTGCCCGGATCGCCAGCTCCAACGCCTCGTCGAGCAGCTCCCGCGGAACCGGCTTGTCCGGCAGGAACATCCGTGCGGACCGGCGCGAGCGGACGATGTCGCCGAACCCGGTCGTCATCGGACTCGCCGGTCCTTGCGGGCTTCGAGTTCGTCGTCATCGACGACGACGAGCATCGGCACGCCGGGCGTGCAGATCATCGTCACGAGAAAGCCAGCCGGACGTCGGTGCGGTTGTTGGCGTCCGAGTAGTGGATGACGTCGCCACCCGGCTCCCAGAATGCCTCCCCCGCTTTGATCACCCGCGGCGCTTCACCCTCCAACTCGAAGAGCATCTCGCCTTCCAAGACATAACCGAACGACGGTCCTCCAGGGTGGCGGTGTGGCGGTGCGCCCGCGCTTCCCGCCGGCCACTCGATGATCGACGTCATCACGTGGGCGTCGGCCGGGATGAACGGCGGCGTCACGGTCTGGATGGTGGTGATCGCCTTCATCAGGTCGGCACTATCGAACATTGTTGCTCCTCAGTTGAATCCGGGCCTGACCGATCGGAATGCCGACAGGCAGGACGCTCGGTATTCAGCTTCGTCGCGATGCAGCCTGGTGGGACCCTTGGAACTCCGTAGTCGAAACCGGGTGGAGCCACCGGGCGATATTGGCGACGTAGTCCTTGAAGACCGCCAGCCGCGACGGGTCGTCCTTGATCTGTGTGCCGGGAACATCGGACACGAACGACGGTGCCCCCACGGCGAGGTCCCAGTTGTAATCGGCGAAGTGGTGGAAGGTGGACTCGGCGACCACGCGGCCCATCGGCCGCCCGGCCGGACATCGTTCACCGTCGACCACGACGGCGAGGTTGAAGTGCCGGCCGGTCGCGGTACTGCGGCCCCTCGCGATTGCCTGGGCGACCGGACCTTTCGCAGTCACCATGCCCTCATGCGGATGCGCGGGGAACCATTCGATGTGCCCGCTGGCGGTGCGGTTCGTTCTCAGCAGTTCGTGCGGCTGGCCGTCGACCAACACCGGCTGGTAGTCGCCGTTGGCACCGGAGTGGTAGTTGGGCCACGAGATGTGCGGATTGTCCTGGTCGTCGCACAGCTCGCGAGGGTCGACGGTCTCGTCGTGGAATTCGTTGACCACGCCCAGGATTCCGAGGCGGTTCAGGCAGCACCCCAGGTCCTGGTGATCGCGCGCGGTGAGCACACCGCCGCCGCGCTCGCGGAACCGGCGGATGCCGTCGGCGTCGGCGGCCGTCAGACCGTCGCCGACGTCGACCGCCAGCAGCCACAGCTGGTCGAAATCGAGCTCGTCCAGACGGGCCAGTACCGGGTCGTCGGTGAGACATGACCGATTGCGTGCGGTCACGTGGTGACCGCACGCTCTCAGTTCGTCCGCGACCATCGAGAACCGGCTGACGTCCCAATCGTCGGCGCACTCGGTGATCGTCGTCTGCAACAGGATGCGGGACACAGAACTCATTTCACGTCAAGGGTTTTCGCGGAACGCGATCAGCATGGCCGATGGCGGACCGCGCCGGACCCTTGACAGTTCGTGGTCTGTGGCGCGAGTCAGCCGGCGGGGAACAGCGTGCGCAACTGCCGCCGCGACGTGATGCCGAGCTTGACGAAGACCTTGCGCAGGTGCCATTCGACGGTGTGCGTGCTGATGAACAGCTGGGCACCGATCTCCTGGTTGGTCAGACCGGCGGCGGCAAGTTCGGCGATCTGGGCCTCTTGCGTCGTCAGCTCGTCACCCGAACTGACCGGCTCCTTGCGGACCTTCTTCCCGGCCGCGATCAACTCGCGTCGCGTGCGCTCCGCGAACGCCTCGGCTCCCATCCGGTTGAACATCTCGAACGCCGCGCCGAGGTGCTCCCGCGCCGCCACGCGCCGGTTCATGCGGCGCAGCCATTCCCCGTAACACAGATGGGCCCGGGCCAGCAGGAACACGACGCCGGTACGCCCGAGTCGTTCGATGGCCTCGGCGTACCGGACGTCGGCGTCTTCGTCGTCGGCCACCAGGGCGCACGCGTACGCGAACGCCCCGAGCCCCCAGTCGGTGCCGCTGGTACCCGCACGTCCGGCCAGCTGCTGCGCAGCCCACTGGCCGGTTTCCTCGTCGCCGATGCGCGTTGCCGCTTCGACGAGCTCGATCAGACCCCAGCAGTAGAAGCCCAGATCGTCGTATTGGCAACAGTTCCTGGCCGCCGCGAAGGCTTCGGCGTAGCGCCCGAGTCCGTTGTAGACGACAGCCGAAAGAAACCCCGTTACCCCGAGTACCCGGCCTTCGCCGCGGGCCGCCGCGTCGGCCGCGGCGGACTCGATGAGGCCCACGGCGTCGACCGCGACCCCGCGAAACGCCGCCAACGACAGCGAGTGGTACCGCAACGGGGCATAGTCGGTCGCCGCCGAGATGACGGCGGCCTCGGCGATAAGTGCTGCCGCCGTGTCGAATTCGCCTGCGAGCAGATGAACGCCGGCCCCGAACGCGAGTGCGGGCGGAAGTACGGCCAAGGCGCCGGCGTCGCGCGCCTGGCGTATCGCGGCGGTGGCCAGGAGCCGGTGGATGCCGTCATCCCAAATCTCGCCGACGGCCGACTCCTGAATGATGGCCAGGCCCAACGGCATCCACCGCAGGAACTGACCGTCGGCGTCCTGTGCGTGCCGGCACATGAGCTCCAGCGCGGCGCGCATCTGTTCGGCACCACCGCCGGTGACGATCCGGCTCGCCACCCCGCTCAGCAGCAGGTCCACCGGCCGATGCAACGCGGCCGCATCACCGAGCGCCGCGCCTGCGGCCTCGGCCACCTGCACCACCATGTCCGTCCCACCGAGCCGGCCCGCATACATCGCCGCGGCGAGCGCCTCGAGGTATGTCTCGTGGGCCAGCCCGGCGTCGAGCCTCTCGAGGTCGCGTGCCGCGGCGAGCAACTTCTGCACGGCGTCGCTGAGCGGCGGCACGCCGGGCCCGCCGCCGCGACTGCGGGCGAACTGCATCTCGGCCCGCAACCGATCCACTTGTGCCCGTTGCAGATCCGTCAGTGGCCCGAGTTCGGCGATGGCCAGGAGCTCATACGCCGCAGCCGGTGCCGCCGCGTCGCGCTTGGCCTGTGCCGCCGCGAGCGCGCGTGCCGCACGCAGGGCCGGGTCCGCGGTGAGCACCGTCGCACGTTCGAGGAAGGCCGCGGCCGCGGCGACGCCGCCCTTGCTCTGCGCCCGTCCGGCGGATCGCTCCAGATCCGCGGCCACTGCGTCGTCGGGCCCCGCCGCCGCGTGCGCGAAATGCCACGCGCGGCGGTCCGGATCCTGCCGCGGGTCGGTGGCCTCGGCCAGCGCCCGATGTACCGATCGGCGCGCGTTCACATCGGCCGCACGATAGACAGCCGACCGCATCAACGGATGGCCGAAACGCACACGCGCGCCGAACTCGATGAGTCCGGCCGCCTCGGCCGGCGCCAGCGCGCTGACGGACAGCCCCAAAATCGTTGCGGCCCGCTGGAACAGCGCCGCATCCCCAACCGAGTCGGCGGCGGCGAGAAACAACAGTTGCTGGGCCGGCGGTGGCAACGCCTCGACGCGACGCCGGTAGCCGTCCTCGACCTGCCGCGTCACACTTCGCCCGGTGCCCATGTTCCAGAAGCCACCGGCGAGCTCCGCGGCAGAAACACTGCGGGGAACTTCGAGGAGCGCCAACGGGATTCCGCGCGTCTCGGCGACCACCCGGTCGCGCACCCGTTCGTCGACCCGACCCAACAGCACCGAGTCGAGCAGGTCGCGGGCGTCGGCATCGGACAGCCCGGTGACCGTCAGCTCCGGCAGCGGCCCCAGCGCCTCTGCTCCGGCGTCACGGGCCGCGAACAACAGCACAACGGGCTCGGCGAGGAAGCGGCGCGCCACGAAGGCAAGGGTCTGCAGCGATACTTGATCGAGCCACTGCGCGTCGTCGACCACACACAACAGCGGCTGGTCCGCCGTCGCGGCGGCCAACAGGCTCAGCACCGCGAGGCCCACCAGGAAACGGTCCGGCGCCGCCCCGGCGCCGCGGCCGAAGGCCACGTCCAATGCCTCGCGCTGCGGCGTCGGCAATTCGTCGAGGTGCTGCATCAGCGGCGCGCACAGCTGCTGCAGGCCCGCGTACGCCAGCTCCATATCGGACTCGACGCCCGTCACCTGAATACAGCGGAATCCGTCGGCAGCGTCCACCGTATGCCGCAGCAGCGCAGTCTTCCCGACCCCCGCCTCGCCGCGCAGGACGAGGACCTGACTGCTGCCCGAGCGCGCGGCCGACAACAGGCCGCGCAGCGTCGTGATCTCTCTGTCGCGGCCACGCAAGACCGGCGCGCGATCCTGGCTCGCCATCGGCACCACCGTTTCTGGTTGCTGTCAGCAGTCCTGCCCAGACACAAAGGTGCCCCAAAACCGAAGTTTTGGGGCACCTTCGCTTCTGCTCACGCAGAGAAAAATCAGCCCTTGCGAGCCTTGATGGCGTCGGTCAGCTGCGGGGCGACCTGGAACAGGTCACCCACGATGCCGAGGTCGGCGATCTCGAAGATCGGGGCCTCTTCGTCCTTGTTGACCGCGACGATGGTCTTGGACGTCTGCATGCCGGCGCGGTGCTGGATGGCGCCCGAGATACCGAGGGCGATGTACAGCTGCGGGGCAACGGTCTTACCGGTCTGGCCGACCTGGAACTGACCGCCGTAGTAGCCCGAGTCGACCGCGGCACGCGAAGCACCGACAGCACCGCCGAGCGAGTCGGCCAGGGCCTCGACGACCGCGAAGTTGTCGGCGCTGCCGACACCACGGCCACCGGCGACCACGACGCTGGCCTCGGTGAGCTCCGGACGGTCACCGGCGACGGCCGGCTCGCGCGAGGTGATCTTGGTGGCGTTCTCGGCCTGGGCCGGAACCTCGACGTTGACGACCTCACCGGCGCCGTCGGCCGGGGCGGCCTCGACGGAACCCGGACGGACAGCGATCACCGGGAGCACGTCGTTGGCCTGCGCCTCGACGGTGTAAGCGCCACCGAAGATGCTGTGAACGGCGATGCCGCCGGCCTTGACGTCGACGACGTCGACCAGCAGGCCGGCACCCAGGCGGGCGGCCAGACGACCGGCGACCTCTTTGCCCTCGGTGCTGGCGACAGTCAGCACGGCGGCCGGGCCGGCGGACTCGACGAGAGCCTCCAGCACGTCGACGGTCGGGGTGACCAGGTAGTTCGCCGCGTCAGCCGACTCGGCGACGTAGATCTTGGCCGCACCCGCGGCCTTGAGGGCGTCGGTCAGCGGCGCGGCGGTGCCGGGGGCACCCACCACAACTGCCGACGGCTCACCGAGCACACGGGCAGCGGTGATCAGTTCGGTGCTCACCTTCTTGAGGGCACCATCGGCGTGCTCGACGAGCACAAGTACTTCAGCCATGCGTATTTGCCTCTGTGTCTTTCTGGAAGTTTCGGTGTGGTGGGGGCTAGATCAGCTTCTGACCAACGAGGTACTCGGCGATCTTGTTGCCGCCCTCGCCCTCGTCGGCGATCTTCTCGCCCGCGGCCTTGGCCGGCTTCGGCGTCGACGACAGCACCTTGCTGCTGGCGTTGGCGACACCGACCTCGTCGGCCTCGACACCGATCTCAGCCAGCGTCAGCACGGTGACCGGCTTCTTCTTGGCGGCCATGATGCCCTTGAACGACGGGAAGCGGGCTTCACCGATGCGCTCGTTGACGCTCACGACGGCGGGCAGGGTGGCCTCGAGGCCGAAGACGCCCTCGTCGGTCTCACGCTCGCCGGTGACCTTGCCGTTCTCGACGGAGATGCTGCGCAGCGAGGTCAGCTGCGGCAGGCCCAGCAGCTCGGCGATGACGGCCGGAACCGCGCCACCGACACCGTCGGTGGACTCGTTGCCACCGATGACCAGCTCGGCGCCCTCGATGGTGCCCAGCGCGCGGGCCAGGGTCCAACCGGTCTGGACGATGTCCGAACCCTTGAGCTGGTCGTCCTTCACGTGCACCGCGTTGTCGGCGCCCATTGACAGAGCCTTGCGGATGGCCTCGGTGGCCCGCTCCGGTCCGACGGTCAGCACGGTGACGGTGCCGGCGCCGCCGGCGGCCTCTTCCTTCTCCTTGATCTGCAGCGCAGCCTCGACGGCGCGCTCGTTGATCTCGTCGAGCACCGCGTCCGCGGACTCGCGGTCGAGGGTGAAGTCGCCGTCGTTGAGCTTGCGCTCCGACTCATAGTCAGGGACCTGTTTGATCAGGACCACGATGTTCGTCATGGGTGTGGTTCGTCCTCCTCGATGAGGCCGGCGGTCGGCCTGGCATTCACGATTAACGCAACGACCAACATGTTACTACTCGGTAACTTATGTGGCATGGCGCAGGAACACCATAGCTGGTCGAACGCGGCCCGAGGATGCCGCCTTTTGTTTTCTTGACCACACTTGAGAGGGTTCGGCAACATGGCAGAACCAGCAGGTGGAACGGCCCAACCGATCGGGCCTGGGAATTCCTGGACCACTCTGAGCTAGCCTGCCTATCTAATGAGCACTTTTCCCGAAACTCAGCAGGCGGCAACCGAGCCGCAGGCTGAATCGCTCCTGCCAGTCATGCCACTGACCGGCGAGCGCACGGTCCCGGACCTGGCGGAGGAGAACTACTGGTTCCGCCGCCACGAGGTGGTGTATCGGCGACTGGTCGACCGTTGCCGCGACCGTGACGTCCTGGAGGCCGGCGCCGGCGAGGGCTACGGTGCCGACCTCATCGCCGATGTCGCGCACCGGGTGATCGGGCTGGACTACGACGAATCCTCCGTGGCGCACATCCGCGCCCGCTACCCGCGGGTCGAGATGCTGCACGGCAACCTGGCCGCACTGCCGCTGCCCGACGCCTCCGTCGACGTGGTGGTCAACTTCCAGGTCATCGAACACCTTTGGGACCAAGGACAATTCGTGGCCGAGTGCCTGCGGGTATTGCGGCCCGGCGGCGTGCTGCTGATGTCGACGCCCAACCGCATCACCTTCACCCCCGGCAGCGACACCCCGCTGAACCCGTTCCACACCCGGGAACTGAACGCCGCCGAGATGACCGAACTGCTGACCGAGCAGGGCTTTGTCATGGAGGCCATGCTGGGCGTCTATCACGGCGCCGGCCTCCGTGAGCTCGACGCCAAGCACGGCGGCTCGATCATCCAGGCCCAGATCGACCGCGCGGTGGCCGATGCGCCCTGGCCCGCGGAACTGCTGGCCGACGTGACCGCGGTGACGATCGACGACTTCGACCTGCTGGACGCCGGTGCCGCCGGTGTCGACATCGACGACAGCCTGGACCTGGTGGCAATCGCGGTGCGGCCGTGAGCGATTCGCCGACGCCAGTACCGGGGATGTTCACCCTGGTGCTGCACACGCACCTGCCGTGGCTGGCACACCATGGGCGCTGGCCCGTCGGCGAGGAGTGGCTGTACCAGTCGTGGGCGACGGCCTACCTGCCCCTGACGCGCGTCCTGCGCGAGCTGGCGGAGGAAGGTCGCGGCCACCTCCTGACGCTGGGCATGACACCCGTCGTCACCGCCCAGCTCGACGATCCGTACTGCCTGGCCGGCATGCAGCAGTGGCTGTCCAACTGGCAGTTGCGCGCGCTGGAGGCGACGACCGTCCGCGACGGTGGCGGGGCGCCGGAAACCTTCAACTCGCCGGAGGCCTTGCGCGCCTTCGGTATTCACGAACACCAGCAGGCCGGTGCGGCGCTCGCCGAATTCGCCGAGCACTGGCAGCACGGCGGCAGCCCGGTCCTGCGCCAACTCATCGGCGCGGGCACCATCGAATTGCTCGGCGGCCCGCTGGCGCATCCGTTCCAGCCGCTGCTCAACCCCCGGCTGCGCGAGTTCGCGCTGCGCGAGGGCCTGGCCGACGCCGGCGCCCGGTTCGCGCACACCCCCGGCGGCATCTGGGCACCCGAATGCGCCTACGCCCCCGGCATGGAGACCGGCTACGCGGCCGCCGGCGTCACCCACTTCATGGTCGACGGTCCGTCGCTGCACGGCGACACCGCGCTCGGCCGTCCGGTCGGCGAGTCGGACGTCGTGGCCTTCGGCCGCGACCTGCAGGTCAGTTACCGCGTGTGGTCCCCCAAGTCCGGCTACCCGGGGCACCCGGCCTACCGCGACTTCCACACCTACGACCACCTCACCGGCCTCAAGCCGGCACGGGTCACCGGCCGCACCGTCCCTTCAGAGTCGAAGGCCCCGTACGAGCCCGAGCGGGCCGCCGCCGCCATCGACGCACACGTCGCGGATTTCGTGCACACGGTTCGGCGCCGGCTGATCTCGGAGGCCGAACGCACCGGGCGCCCGGCCCACGTCGTCGCCGCCTTCGACACCGAGTTGTTCGGGCACTGGTGGCACGAGGGACCGGAGTGGCTGGGGCGCGTCCTGCGCGCGCTGCCGGCCGCCGGCGTCCGGGTCGGCACGCTGTCGGACGCGATCGCGGGCGGCTTCGTCGGCTCCCCCGTCGAACTGCCGCCGAGCTCGTGGGGTTCGGGCAAGGACTGGCAGGTCTGGTCCGGCGAGCAGGTCGCCGACTTCGTGACGCTCAACGCCGAGGTCGTCGATACCGCGCTGACCACGGTGGACAAGGTCCTGGCGCAGGATTCGGCGTACCCGGCACGCGACCGCGTGGCCGACCAGATCCTGCGCGAGGCCCTGCTGACCGTCTCGAGCGACTGGCCCTTCATGGTGAGCAAAGACACCGCGGCGGAATATGCTCGCTATCGCGCGCACCTGCACGCGCACGCCACCCGGGAGATTGCCGGTGCCCTCGCGTCTGGACGGCGCGATCAGGCCCAGAAGCTCGCGGACGGTTGGAACCGCGCCGACGGATTGTTCGGCGCCCTGGACGCGCGGAGGTTGCCGCGATGAGCGCTTGCGCGAAGAGCCGAGTGCACCGATGAGCGCTTGCGCGAAGAGCAGAAGGCAGCGATGAAAATCCTCATGGTCTCGTGGGAGTACCCACCCGTGGTCATCGGTGGCCTCGGTCGCCACGTCCATCATCTGGCCGTCGAGCTGGCCGCCCTCGGCCACGAGGTCGTGGTGCTGTGCCGCCGTCCCGCCGACACCGATCCCAGCACGCACCCGACCACCAACGAGGTGCACGAGGGCGTGTGGGTGATCTCCGCGGCTCTCGACCCGAACGAGTTCAAGTTCGGCACCGACATGATGGCGTGGACGCTGGCCATGGGCCACGCCATGATTCGCGCCGGACTGAGCCTGCGCGACTGGACCCCGGATGTCGTGCACGCGCACGACTGGCTGGTCGCGCACCCCGCCGTGACCCTCGCCGAATTCTTCGACGTGCCACTGGTCTCCACCATCCACGCCACCGAGGCCGGCCGGCATTCCGGCTGGCTCTCCGGGCCGGTGAGCCGCCAGGTGCACTCACTGGAATCGTGGCTCGTGCACGAGTCCGACTCGCTGATCACCTGCTCGGTATCCATGGGCGAGGAGATCACCGACCTGTTCGGACCCGAGCTGCCCGACGTGAGCGTGATCTGCAACGGCATCGACACCGCCGGCTGGCCGTTCGCCATGCGCCGCGAGCATGACGGGCCGGCCGAGCTGCTGTTCGTCGGGCGGCTCGAGTACGAGAAGGGCGTGCACGACGTCATCGCCGCGCTGCCCCGCATCCGCCGGACCCACCCCGGCACCACCCTGACCATCGCCGGCGACGGCACCCAGTACGACTGGCTGGTCGAGGAAGCCCGCAAAGCCAAGGTCACCAAGGTCGTGAATTTCGTTGGCCGCGTTGATCATTCCGGCCTGCTGGAGCTGCTGCACCGGGCCGATGCCGCGGTGCTGCCGAGCCACTACGAGCCGTTCGGCATCGTGGCACTGGAGGCCGCCGCGGCCGGTACGCCGCTGGTGACCTCCAACGTCGGCGGGCTCGGCGAAGCGGTGATCAACGGCAAGACCGGTGTCTCCTGCCCGCCGCGCAACGTGGGCGCGCTGGCATCGGCGGTCCGCAAGGTGCTCGACGACCCCGCGGGCGCGCAGCAGCGCGCCCTGGCCGCGCGCGACCGGTTGAACCACGACTTCTCGTGGCAGACCGTCGCCGCCGAGACGTCGGACGTGTACCTGGCCGCCAAGCGGGGCGAGCGCCTGCCGCACGCGCGTCGTCCCATCGTCGAACGGCCGCTGCCCGACCGCGGCTGACTGTCCTCGCGAGCTGGGGTGCCTCCCGCTTGCGAGCCGTGGGTACCTCCCGCTTGCCGAGCAGACGTAAAACTGTCCCTTTTCCCACGAAAAGGGACAGTTTTACGTCTGCTCACGGACTTTCGGCACTTGACGGATATACCCCCCGGGGGTACAAACGGCAGGGTGTTGACTCGCCGCAGTTTCCTGATCGCCTCTGCCGTCACTGGCGCGTCGGCGCTGGCCGGCGCCGCCGCGTGCGGCAAGACGCCGGCCCCCGCCACAGCCGGCGCCGTCGACCCGAAGGCCATTGCCGCGACCGAGGCCGCCCGTCCACACAGCGGGCGCACCGTCTCGGTGGCACTGCGCCCGCAGCCGGCCACCGTCGACCTCGGCGGGGTCACCGTGCAGACGCTCGCGTACGGCGACCAGGTGCCAGGTCCGCTGATCCGCGCTTCGGTGGGCGACGAACTGTCCGTCCGTGTGTCCAACGGGCTCGACCACGACACCTCGGTGCACTGGCACGGCATCGCCCTGCGCAACGACATGGACGGCGCGGCACCCGCGACGCCGAACATCAAGCCCGGCAACGACTTCACGTACGCCTTCTCCGTCCCGCACGCCGGCACCTATTGGGCACACCCGCACACCGGTCTCGACGCGGACTACGGACTGTACCTGCCGGTGATCGTCGACGACCCCGCGGACCGCGGCCGTTACGACGCGGAATGGATTGTGGTCCTCGACGATTGGACCTCGGGCGCCGGCAAGTCACCCCAGCAGATCTACGACGGCCTGCGCGCCATGGCCGGCATGGGACACATGGGCGGCGGCCACGACATGAGCGGCATGGGCGACATGCCCATGGCGACGAGCACGCTGCTCGGCGGTGACGCCGGCGACGTCAAGTACCCCTACTTCCTCGCCAACGGCCGGATTCCGGCCGCACCAACGGTTTTCAATGCCAAGCCCGGCCAGCGCATCCGGCTGCGCATCATCAACGCCGGCGCCGACACCGCGTTCCGGGTGGCCCTCGCCGGGCACCGGATGACCGTCACCCACACCGACGGCTTCCCCGTCGACCCGGTGGATGTGGACGCGCTGCTGCTGGGCATGGGCGAGCGCTACGACGTCATCGTCACGGCAGGCTCCGGTGTCTTCCCGTTGGTGGCGGTGGCCGAGGGCAAGGACAGCGCCGCCCGGGCCCTGCTCTCCACCGGCGCGGGCACAGCGCCGGACGCCGCGTTCCGTCCCGCCGAGCTGACGCGCCGCGTCGGCACCGTCACCGACTTCACGGCCACCTCGGCCGTCGACCTCGGACCCAGCACGCCGGACGTCACGCTGGCCGCCGAACTCACCGGCTCGATGATGAAGTACGACTGGGGCATCAATGGGCGCGGCTTCGACAACCGCCAGGTCCTGACGGTCCGTCAGGGCCAGCGCGCGACCATGACCTTCACCAACTCGACCACCATGTGGCACCCCATGCACCTGCACGGGCACACGTTCCAGGTGCTGCAGCCCGACGGTCGGCGCGGCCCGCGCAAGGACACGCTGATCGTGCTGCCCAGGCAGAAGCTGACCGTCGCATTCGTCGCCGACAACCCCGGCGACTGGATGATGCACTGCCACAACGCCTATCACCAGGAGGCGGGCATGATGACGACGCTCGACTACACGAGCTGAGTTACCGGGAGCTCTTCTTCCGCTCGATGTCGGCCAGCGCCCGGGCGAGTTCCTCGCGCTCCGCGGCCGAGGTCTCCCAGTCCAGCTTGCGGTTCTTGACCACCTTGGCCGGAGCGCCGACCGCGATGGAGAAGTCCGGTATCTCGCCCTTGACCACCGCGTGGGCACCGAGCACGCAGCCGCGGCCGATGCTGGTGTTGCGCAGGATCGTCACCTTGGCCGCGACCCAGGTGTCAGGACCGATCCGCACCGGGCCCTTGATGATGCCCTGGTCCTTGATCGGCAGCTCCATGCTGTCCATCTTGTGGTCGAAGTCGCAGACGTAGCACCAGTCGGCCATGAGCGCCGACTCACCGATCTCGATGTCGAGGTAGGTGTTGATGACGTTGTCGCGTCCCAGCACCACCTTGTCACCGAACCGCAGCGAGCCCTCGTGGCAGCGGATGGTGTTCTTGTCACCGATGTGTACCCAGCGGCCGATCTCCATCTGCGCCAGCTCGGGCGTGCACTGGATCTCCACGCCCTTGCCGAGGAACACCATGCCGCGCGTGATGATGTGCGGGTTGGCCAGCTTGAACTTGAGCAGCCGGAAGTACCGCACCAGGTACCAGGGTGTGTAGGCCTTGTTGTCGAGCACCCACTTCAGCGACTCACGGGTGAGGAAGCGCGCCTGCCGCGGATCGCGCAGCCGCGAACCTCGCCATCGCTTGTGAATCGGTGCGCCCCACATCGTCGTCATGGCCGGAAAGCCTACGCGAGGCGAAATCGGACATTCGCCGGTCTCGGGCTAGTCTCGGGACTCGATGCCTGCACACCGAATCCGCCGCCTCGCCGTCATTGCTGTTGCCGCGGTCACCCTGACCGTCGCCGGGTGCGGCAACACCGACTCCTGGGTCAAGGCGCACCCCTCGGACGGCTGGCCGGCGCAGTATGGCGACGCCGCCAACAGCAGCTACACCGCGCTGGCCGGGGCGAGCAGCCTCAAGCAGGACTGGGCCCGCTCGGCCAAGGGCAATATCGGCGCACAGGTGATCCTCGGCTCGGGCAGCTTTCTGGCCATCAACGCGCAGTCGGCCAATGGTTGCTCGCTGATGGTGTGGGAAAGCGACCAGCATGGCCGCCAGCGCTGGTGCACGCGCCTGTGGCAGGGCGGCGGCATGTCGAGTCCCCTGTTCGATGGCTTCGACAACATGTACGTCGGCCAACCGGGCGCGATCATGTCGTTCCCGCCGACGCAGTGGATCCGGTGGCGCCAGCCGGTCATCGGGATGCCGACGACGCCGCGCATCCTGTCCCCCGGTCAGCTCCTGGTGGTGACGCACCTGGGCCAGGTGCTGGTTTTCGACGCGCACCGCGGCCAGACCATCGGCGCCCCGCTGGACCTCGTCAGCGGCGTCGACCCCGCCGACTCGGCGCGCGGCCTGGCCGACTGCCAGCCCGCCAAATCGGCCTGCCCCATCTCTGCGGCGCCCGCCTACTCCCCTGACACCAACATGGTGGTGCTGGGCCTGTGGCAGCCGGGCACCGATGCCCCCGTCCTCGTCGGCATGCGCTACCACGAGGGCCAGACGCCGCTGCTGACGCGCGAATGGACCAGCACCGCGGTCGGGGGCGGTCCCATCGCCAGCCCGGTACTGTCCGCCGACGGCAAGACCGTCTACGTCAACGGCCGCGACCAGCACCTGTGGGCGGTGAACTCCGCCGACGGCAAGGCCAAATGGTCGGTCAACCTGGGCTTCCAGCCGCAGACGCCGCCGTCGGTGACGCCGGATGGTCTGGTGGTCGCCGGCGGCGGGCCGCAGACCAAGCTCACCGCGGTCAAGGACAAGGGCGACAAGGGTGAGGTGGCGTGGACGCGCAGCGACGTCGAGCCGCTGACGACGTCGACGCGCGCCGGCACCGAAGTCGGGTACGTCGTGGTCCGCGACGGTCAGGCCGGCCAGGCATTGGTGGTCTTCTCCCCCGCCGACGGCCACACCGTGAACAGCTATCCGCTGCCGGGCGCCACGGGCTGGCCGGTCGGAGTATCCGTCGGGCACGACAAACGCGTCGTCACCGCGACGAGCGACGGCCAGGTCTACGCGTTCGCCCCAGCCTGATCAGGGATTTGTGCACGATTTTCCGCGCGGGCCGCGGAAAATCGTGCACGAATCCCTAGGCCAGCATCGCCTCGATCGGGGCTCGCGGCACCGTGACCTGCACCGCGCCGGCGGATTCCGGTAGCACCTGCCCCTGGCTGAAGAAGAAGATCAGCGAGTCGTTGGTGATCGCGAAGTTCTGGTAGGTCTCGGGGTCCAGCCCGGCCGCGGGCGGCATCAGCACCGGCTGCGCGGACTGGCGGATCAGTTCACCCTGAACCATCGGCAGGATCACCGGAAAAGGTTGTGCGCCAGGTGCGAACAGGTTCTCGATGGTGATCGGCCTGCGCTGGACCAGGTCCCACGTGAACGTCTTGTAGAAGGTCTGCGGATGCGCCCCACCGACATCCTGGAACGTCTTGAAGACGACCGACTGGGTGTTGCGCGGTGGGATCGCCGCTGTGTACTGCGTCGCGCTGGTGTCCAGCTCGTACGAGGTCTCGTGCGGCCCAGGCATCTTCGCGACGTTGACGTACCCGTCACGGGTCTGCGTGATGTAGTCGACCACCGCCTGCTGATCCGGGTAGTCGATGGGGTAGCTGATGTTGAGCGCGTAGCCGCGGGTGGTGTCGCGAATCTGACACATCCGCGAGCCGTCGACGACGCCGCCCAGCTCCGGGCATTTCGCCGGGGTCGCGGCCGCAAGAGGCATGCCGAGCCATCCGACCGCGCCTGTTGCAGCGATCACTGCGGCGAGTGCGGGAAGGCGCATCTGGTGAATCCTCCAGGGATGAATGAATGGCGGCACATCGCCACCGGTTCTAGCGTACCTGTCGGCCCTGCCGGTCCCGAGCATGAACTGCGACCAGGTGATCTCAGCGCGACGGCCGGCAAATGAAGGCTGTCGGCCGGGCTGCGGCCCCGGCGCCGATGCGCGTGATCACCACGGACAGCTGAGCCCCCGAGCGCTGCAGCTTCAGCTTGGCGCGCAACGCATCCGGGTCGACGTCCACGCCGCGGACCAGGATTTCGACGGCCGCCGCCCCGTGCGCGGACAGCGCCTGCCGGAGCCGCTTCTCGTTGTAGGCGATCTGCTCGACGACCTCGAAACCCCTTGTCCCGCGCGGCAACTCGTCGCCCGACAGATACGCGATCGCCGGGTCCAGCTGCCACAGGCCGTGCCGCGCCGCATAGTGCCGCACCAGGCCGGCCCGCACCACCGCACCGTCGGGGTCGACGATCCACCGCCCCGCAGGCCCCGAGGGACAGTCGTCGGGGTCGGCATCGGTGAATTCCTCCGCCACCTGGCCGGTCTTGTCGAGCACCGTGGCCCGGCGCGTGACGCCGGACGGGGCCAGCCCCGGTGACCACAGGCAGGCCTCCCGGACGCTGCCGGCCAGCGACGTGATCTGCACCTCGCCGCGGAATCCAAGCTCCGACAGCTGGCCGAAATCGACGCCGGGAGCGCATTTCACCACGAGGTCGCGGCCCTGGTAGACCGCGAGCAGCTCGTCCAATGGCGGGGCGTAATCGCGGGGATCGAACTTGCGGCGCCCCGAACTGCGCCGGGCCGGGTCGACGACCACCACCGTGTCCCGTGTGATCGGGCGGAGGGCGTCGGCGCGGCACAGCAGCGCGCGGGCACCCACGTTGTGGCGCGCCATGGCCAGCCGGACGCCGTCGAGGTCGCTGCCGACGAGCAGGGCCGCCGCGCCGGCGCCGCCCGAATTACTCAGGGCGGCAAGCTCTGTCCCGACCGAACACGTCGCATCGTGCACGACGCGGCCGGCCAACCGCCGCGCCCGATGAACGGCGACGGCCCCTGCGGTGGCCTGCTGCAGCGCCTCGTCGGTGAACAGCCAGCCGGTGACATCGCCCAGCTCGGCCAGTTTGGCGACGGCCCGGCGACGCAGCAGCACTGTCTCGACCAGCACCGCCGCGCGGTCACCGAAACGCGAACGCGCCCAGGCGATGTCGGATACCCGGCGGGCATCGGTCAGAGGCCGCGCGGCCACCTCGGCGAGCGCCTCCTGACCGGGTCCGGTCAGGTAGGCAACATCGTCGAGCGTGAAGGCAACAGCCAACTCAGGAGGGCTTGACCCCGGTGATCATCACGTTGTAGAACCAGCCCTTCGGCACCACGCGGCGCCACACGTTGGCGTCGAACCAGCTCAGCGTGGTCCAGCCACCGAAGGCGAACTTGGCCCACTTGAAGCCGAGCTTGCCCGGCGGCACCGTCGACTCGAAGGTCCGCACCGGCCAGCCCAGCATGGCGGCGGTGAATTCCTCACTGGCCGTGGCGACTTCGACCGCACCGGCGTTGGTCGCCATGCGCTCCAGGTCGGCGGGATCGAAGGTGTGCAGGTCGACGATCCACTCCAGCGCCGCGGCGCGGGAGTTCTCGTCGAGCTCTTCCTGCGGCCGGCGCCAGGACTCCAGACCGGGCAGCTTCATTGCCGCGACGGTGGTCTTCCAGGTCAGGTCGGCCAGGCGCCGGGCGTAGAAGTTACCGACCGTGGTGGGCTCGCCGGCGAAGATGAACCGGCCGCCCGGCTTGAGCACACGGACGACCTCGCGCAGCGACAGCTCCACGTCGGGAATGTGGTGCAGCACCGCGTGTCCGACGACGAGGTCGAAGGTGTTGTCCTCGTAAGGGATTCCCTCCGCGTCGGCGACACGGCCGTCGATGTCCAGGCCGAGGGCCTTGCCGTTGCGGGTGGCCACCTTGACCATGCCCGGGGACAGGTCGGTGACGGAGCCACGGCGGGCGACGCCGGCCTGGATCAGGTTCAGCAGGAAGAAGCCGGTGCCACAGCCGAGCTCGAGCGCGCGGTCGTAGGGCAGCTCACGCTGGACCTCGTCGGGGACGATGGCGTCGAAGCGACCGCGGGCGTAGTCGATACACCGCTGGTCGTACGAGATCGACCACTTGTCGTCGTAGCTCTCGGCTTCCCAGTCGTGGTACAGGATCTGCGCCAGCTTGGTGTCGTGGCGGGCCGCCTCGACCTGCTCGGCGGTCGCGTGCGGGTTGGGCGCCTGATCAACAGCCTGCTCAACTACGTCGGATACCTTGGCGGCAGCGTCGGCTGCGGCGACCTCGGACGTCTGGTCGGTACTCGTCATGCAGGTCAGCCTAACTGCCCGGTCACCGGGAGTTCACATCCACACTTCTGTTCACCCGCTGAGCACCGGTTCAGCGAACCGCGAACGCCGCCTTTGCTGTGGCCAGCGCCTCGGGAGACGAGTCCAGAAACCTGCGCGCCCATTTCTGCGCCTCGTCGTAGACGTGGTCAGGCGCCACGAGTTGGTCGATCAGACCGAGGGAAACCGCTTCCTCGGCGCCGGCGAACCGGCCGCTGAACACCAGGTCCTTGGCGCGGCTGTCGCCGACGGCCGCGGCCAACCGCGCCGCCGCGCCCTCGGCCGGCGCCCGCCCCGACAGGATCTCGGTCGACCCGACCTTGACGTTGTCGCCGCTGATCCGCCAGTCGGCGGCCAGCGCCAGCGTCAGGCCGCTACCGAGCGCGTAACCCGTCACGGCCGCCACGGTGGGCCGCGGAATGGCCGCCACGGCGTCGACGGCGGCGCGGCAGACGGCGCCCGCGACGCGCGCTTCCGCCGCGTCGAGCGTGCTGGTCTCGTGGTCGTCGTCGCCGGTGCAGAACACCTCGTGACCGCCGTGCACGATGACGGCGGTGACGTCGGACCGCTGGCCCAGCTCTTCGGCCGCCGCGGCGATCTCCCGGCACATCTGGCGGGTCAGCGCATTGCGCGGTGGCCTGGCCAGCAGCAGGGTGCCGATGCCGTCGGTGACGTGGATCTGGACGTATTCGCCGATGTCCATCACTGCGCCCTGCCGCCGCGTGCCGCCTTGTACCGCTCGGCGTCGAAGAACTCGATGTCCCAGGTGCCCTCACCCATGGTGAGGACCGGCTCGATCGGTTCGATGGTGCGCTCGTCCTTCATCAGTTCCGGGACCGTACGACCGTCCAGCGAGCTCAGTTGCGTCCACGTGGGCGGCAGCAGGAACGAATGCCCCTGCGCGAACTCCTCCAGCGCTGCCGTGGGCGTCCGCCAGGCGACATGGTCGCTCTCGGTGTTGTTGCCGTCGGCCCGTTGGCCGGCCGGCAGCGCGCCGACGAAGAAGAAGGTGTCGTAGCGGCGGGTGCGTTCCTCTTTGGGCGTGATCCAGTTGGCCCACGGCCACAGCAGGTCCGCACGCAGCACGAGCTTCTCGCGGGCCAGGAATTCGCCGAACGACAGCTCCCGGCTTTCCAGCGCGGTCCGGGACTCGTGGTAGACGGTCGCGTCGGAGACGATGCCGTCGGGATCGTCGGCCGGCCCGGCGAACAGCACACCGGACTCCTCGAACGTCTCGCGGGCGGCGGCGCACACCAGCGCGCCGGCCAGCACCGGGTCCACGCCGAACCTCTCGGCCCACCAGCTGCGGTCGGGCCCGGTCCAGGCGATGTCGGCATCGCGGTCGCGCTCGTCGACCCCGCCGCCGGGGAACACCGTCATGCCGCCGGCGAAGGCCATCGACATGGTGCGGCGCATCAGGAAGACCTCGATGCCAGGCGCACCGTCGCGCACCAGCATCACCGTCGCGGCCGGCCGGGGATGCAAGGGGTCGAGTTCGGTCATATACGCCTCCTGTGCGCCGCGCGACTGCGGGTACGACGGGCGAAGTACCGCCCGTCGATGTACTCCAGGGCGATCGACTGACCGAAGGCCTGGGAGAGATTCTCGGACGTCAGCACGTCGGGCAGCAGCCCGGCGGCGACCGTCTGCCCCTCGGAGAGCAGCAGGCAGTGCGTGAAGCCCTCCGGGATTTCCTCGACGTGGTGAGTGACCAGCACCGTGGCCGGCGCGTCGGCGTCGGCGGCCAGATCAGCCAGCCGGGCCACCAGTTCTTCGCGACCGCCGAGGTCCAGTCCGGCCGCCGGCTCGTCGAGCAGCAACAGCTCCGGATCGGTCATGAGCGACCGGGCGATCAGGACCCGCTTGCGCTCCCCCTCGGACAGCGTGCCGTAGCGGCGGTCGGCGAGGTGTTCGGCGCCGATGCTCTCCAAGGTGTCCAGCGCACGGTTGTAGTCGACGTCGTCGTACTGTTCGCGCCACCGGCCCAGCACGGCGTATCCGGCCGAGACCACCAGGTCCCGCACGACTTCGTCGTCCGGTATCCGCTGCGACAGCGCCGAACTGCTGAGCCCGATGCGAGACCGCAACTCGGACATGTCGGTGCGGCCCAGCCGCTCGCCGAGGACGAAAGCCGTGCCCGACGACGGATGCTCGACGGCGGCCGCCATGCGCAGCAGCGACGTCTTGCCCGCGCCGTTGGGGCCCAGGACGACCCAGCGTTCGTCGAGTTCCACCGCCCAGTCGATGGGGCCGACCAGGGTGGCCCCGCCGCGGCGCAGCGTGACCCCGGAGAATTCGATCAGCAGGTCAGGATCGGGCTGGGCGTCGGGTTCTACGAGGTGGTCGTTGAGGGCGCCGGGCACTCGCTCATCGTAGTCACGGCCGGTTCAGCCGCCCGGTCCCCCACCACGTGTGCCCAGCCACTGGCCGCGAGCCACCGGGTCGGGGTGCACCGCAGCACCAGTTGCACCAGCGGCCCAATCCCCAAGGCGTACACGACGGTTCCGACGCCGACGGTGCCGCCCAGCAGCCAGCCGGTGGCCAGCACCGTCACCTCGATGCCGGTGCGGACCAGCCGCACCGACCAGCCGGTCCGGGCCACCAGCCCGGTCATCAGTCCGTCGCGTGGCCCCGGCCCCATCCCGGCACCGATGTACATCACCGTGCTGACGGCGTTGAGCACGACGGCGCCGACCATCATCGCGGTGCGCACCGGCAGCGTCGTCGGCTGCGGCAGCACCAGCAGGGCCGCGTCGACCACGACGGAGATGACGATGACGTTCGCGACGGTGCCGACGCCCGGCCGGTTCCGCAGCGGAATCCAACCGAGCAGCACGACGACGCCGACGAGCGCCGTCGCGCCGCCGATGGTCAGTCCCGTGTGCTTGGCCAGGCCCTGGTGGAAGACGTCCCACGGGTCCAGGCCCAGGCCGGCCCGCACGAACAGCGCCATCGACAGGCCGTAGCCGCTCAGGCCAGCCAGCAGCAGCGCCGTGCGGACGGCCGTGGTCTTCACGCCGACGTCAGCCCTCACCGGTGGTCCTGGAAGCGAGCGCGGATGGCATCCAGTTCGTGCCGCACCCGCGCCGCATCCAGATCGCGGACATCGGCCCGGTTGTCGCGCCGCGACCGGACGCGCTTCTCAGCCAGTTTTGATAGCCAGTTCGTTCGCATAGCCCCAGTTTTCCCGCCAACTGGCTTGCCATTCAATAGCCAGTTGGCTGATACTGGCTTCAATGTCGATCGAGATGTCAGCCAGATCACTTGACGAAGTCCTTCTGGCACGAGAATTGGGCAACTGGCGCACCTCCAGCCTCAGCGGCCCCGCCTATCTGGGCCTGGCCGATGCCATCCGCCTGCTCATCGTCGACGGCCGGCTTCCCGTCGGCGCCCGGTATCCCAGCGAGCGCGCGCTGGCCGACGCCCTGCGCGTCTCCCGCACCACCGTCACCGCGGCCTATGCCCAGCTGCGCGAGGACGGCTATCTCAACGCCCGCCGCGGCGCCCGCAGCACCACGGCGCTGCCGCCCACCGCACCGACGGCCAGTCCGGCCCCCCTCACCAGGACCGGCACGCTGAGCCTGGCCGACGCCGCCCCCTCGGCGCCGGCGGCCGCCACCATCGAGGCATTCACGCGCGCCGCCCAGCGCCTGGCACCGCACTTGCACGACATCGGCATCGAACTCACCGGCGTCGCCGAACTTCGCCAGGCCATCGCCGAAAGATATTGCGCCAGGGGGCTTCCCACCGAGCCCGACGAGATCATGGTGACCACCGGGGCCCTGCACGCGATCAATCTCATACTGGCCACCTACGCCCGCCCGGGCGACCGCGTGCTCATCGAGCAGCCGACGTACCACGGCGCCATCTCGCTCATCGCCGCGTCCGGAGCCCGCCCGGTGCCCGTCAGCATGGCCGAAGACGGCTGGGAACTGGATGCCGTGCAAGCCGCCATGCGGCAACTGGCACCGAATCTGGCCTACCTGATCGTCGACAACCACAATCCGACCGGGCTGAGCCTGCCGGCCGCGGGACGCGAGCGCCTCGCGCGCATCATCTCCGAGACCCGGACTCGCACCATCATCGACGAGACCATCTGCGACATCTGGCTGGACGAGCCGCTGCCGCCGCCACTGGCCTCCTACCTGGAGAGCCGTCGCGACCTGGTGATCACCGTCGGTTCGATGTCGAAGTCCTTCTGGGGTGGACTGCGGGTCGGCTGGATTCGCGCCGAAAGGTCCACCCTGGCCGCCATCGCCGCGGTGCGGCCGACCATCGACCTGGGCACCGCCATCGTCGAACAACTCGCCTCGGCCGATCTGCTCCGCCAGGCCGACACCGTGCTGCCGGCCCGCCGCGACATGCTGCGGGCCCGGCGGCAGCTGGTGAGTTCGCTTCTGCAGGAACAACTTCCGGACTGGACGGCGAGCCCGTGCCACGGCGGCATGTCGATGTGGATGCGGCTGCCCGCACCCATGAGTTCAGCGCTATCGGCCGCGGCGTCCCGGATGGGGCTCGTCATCCCCGCGGGTCCACGATTCGGCGTCGACGGCACCCTGGAGCGCTTCATCCGGGTGCCCTTCACACAGCCCGAGGAGCGGCTACACGAATCGGTTGCGGTGCTGGCTCAGGCCTGGCGCAGCGTCACCGGCTCCGGTACGCCGGACGCGCACGCCCTCGTCGTCTGAGGGGCCCTGAGAACTTACTGCTGGCTCTGGATCAGGCCGATGCAGGTGCCGATGTGCTCGGGCGTGCAGGGGATGCCGTTGACCGTCTGCAGGCCGCCGACCGACTGGGTGATCTGTGCGCCCGTCCCACTGTTGGACGTCTGCGGCGGCACCGCCTGCGGGCCACTGCCATTCGCCGTGCCCTTGACGCACACGCCTTCGAAATGGCTCGGCACCGTCCCCCAGGGGCACGCGTAGGCCGGCGCGGCCGCCGTCACAGAGACGACCGACAAGGGGCCGGCGACCAACGCGACAGCACTCACACCAACCAGAACCGCACGCTTCATGTCACCATCTCCCACACGCTTACGCAGCAAATCAATATCAATAGTCACCACTGTAACGCGACAGCGGCCCCGGTGTGCCCTCGCCAGGGAATCCCTACGGAATATCGACGCGTCGCACCACACCGTCGACGGCGTCGGCGGCCTCGATCTCGCCACGCGTGATGCCCAGGATGAACAGCACGGTGTCCAGATACGGGTGGTTCAGCGACGCGTCGGCGACGGCCCGCAGCGCGGGCTTGGCGTTGAACGCCACCCCGAGCCCGGCGGCCGACAGCATGTCGATGTCGTTGGCGCCGTCGCCGACCGCGACGGTCTGCTCCATGGGCACACCGGCCTGGTTGGCGAAGTCCCGCAGCGCCTTGGCCTTGCCCGGGCGGTCGACGATCGGGCCGGTCACCCGGCCGGTCAGCTTGCCGTCGACGATCTCGAGGTGGTTGGCCGCGACGAAGTCGAGCATCAGTTCCTCGGCCAGCGGCTCGATCACCTGACGGAACCCGCCCGACACCACACCGCAGTGGTAACCCAGCCGGCGCAGCGTGCGCAGCGTGGTGCGGGCCCCCGGGGTCAGCTCGATCTGGTCGGCGACCTCGTCGACCACCTCGGCCGGCAGCCCGGCGAGCGTGGCCACGCGTTCCCGCAACGACTCCTCGAAGTCCAGCTCGCCACGCATGGCGGCTTCGGTGATCGCCGCGACCTTGGCCTCGGCGCCGGCGCGGGCAGCCAGCATCTCGATGACCTCGCCCTGGATCAGCGTCGAGTCGACGTCGAACACGATGAGCCGCTTGGCCCGGCGGGCCAGGCTGTAGTCCTCGAGCGCGATGTCGACGCCCTCGTCGACGGCGACGCGCGCCAGCGCGGTTTGCAGCTGGGTGTACGCCCCGCCCACCGGCGGCACCGACACCCGCAGCTCCAGCCCCGTCACCGGATAGTCGGAGACGCCGCGGATGAAGTCGATGTTGACCCCCAGCGCCGCGACCTCGCGGGCGACGACGGTGAACGCCTCGGCGGTGATGGGCCGGCCCAGCACGACGATGGTGTGGGTCGACGGTTCCGTCAGGACGGGCTGATCGTCACTGCTGTCGATCGCGACATCGAGTCCCAGCTCGCCGATGGCCTGTTGCACGTCGGCCCGCAGCACCTCGCCGGCCACCTCGGCCGGCACCGCAACCAGCACGCCGAGTGTCAGGCGGCCACGGATGACCACCTGCTCGACGTTCAGCAGCTCGACGTTGTGCCGCGACAGCACGCCGAACAGCGTCGACGTCACGCCCGGCTGGTCGAGACCGGTGACGGTGATGAGCACGGATCCGTTTGGCATTCCTGCCTGCGTCATCTGTCAAGTCCCCTAACGCAGAACCGCCCGCGCCTTAGGCGCGGGCGGGTCGGCTGATTCCTAGTGGTGCGATCGACCGATGTGCGCTTCGGCGCGCATCCGCTCGACCATGTGCGGGTAGTGCAGCTCGAACGCCGGGCGCTCCGAACGGATCCGGGGCAGCTCGGTGAAGTTGTGCCGCGGCGGCGGGCAGCTGGTGGCCCACTCCAGGGAGTTGCCGTAGCCCCACGGGTCGTCCACCACGACGGGCTCGCCGTAACGCCAGCTCTTGAACACGTTCCACACGAACGGCAGCGTGGACAGGCCCAGGATGAAGGCACCGATGGTCGAGATCACGTTCAGCGTGGTGAAGCCGTCGGTGGGCAGGTAGTCGGCGTAACGACGCGGCATGCCCTCGTCACCGACCCAGTGCTGGACCAGGAAGGTGGTGTGGAAGCCGATGAAGGTCAGCCAGAAGTGCAGCTTGCCCAGACGCTCGTCGAGCAGCCGGCCCGTCATCTTCGGGAACCAGAAGTAGATGCCCGCGTAGGTGGCGAACACGATGGTGCCGAAGAGCACGTAGTGGAAGTGCGCGATGACGAAGTAGCTGTCCGTCACGTGGAAGTCCAGCGGCGGGCTGGCCAGCAGCACGCCCGACAGGCCACCGAGCAGGAAGGTGATCAGGAAGCCCACCGAGAACAGCATCGGCGTCTCGAAGGTCAACTGGCCCTTCCACATGGTGCCGATCCAGTTGAAGAACTTGATACCGGTCGGGACCGCGATCAGGAACGTCATGAAGGAGAAGAACGGCAGCAGGACGGCGCCGGTGGCGTACATGTGGTGCGCCCACACGGCGACCGACAGGGCGGCGATACCGAGCGTCGCGTAGATCAGGGTGGTGTAACCGAAGATCGGCTTGCGGCTGAACACCGGGAAGATCTCCGAGACGATGCCGAAGAACGGCAGCGCGATGATGTACACCTCGGGGTGGCCGAAGAACCAGAACAGGTGCTGCCACAGGAGGACGCCGCCGTTGGCGGGGTCGTAGATGTGCGCGCCCAGGTGGCGGTCGGCGGCCAGGCCGAACAGCGCGGCAGTCAGCAGCGGGAAGGCCAGCAGCACGAGGATCGAGGTCACCAGGATGTTCCAGGTGAAGATCGGCATGCGGAACATCGTCATACCCGGGCAGCGCATGCAGACCACGGTGGTGACCATGTTGACGGCACCCAGGATGGTGCCGAGACCACCGACGGCCAGGCCGACGATCCACAGGTCGCCACCGGCACCGGGCGAGTGGATCGCGTCGGTCAGCGGCGAGTAGGCGGTCCAGCCGAAGTCAGCGGCACCACCGGGGGTGATGAAGCCGGCGATGGCGATCATGGCGCCGAACAGGAACAGCCAGAACGAGAAGGCGTTCAGCCGCGGGAACGCCACGTCGGGGGCGCCGATCTGCAGCGGCAGCACCAGGTTCGCGAAGCCGAACACGATCGGGGTCGCGTAGAACAGCAGCATCACCGTGCCGTGCATGGTGAACAGCTGGTTGAACTGCTCGTTGCTCAGGAACTGCAGTCCCGGCATGGCCAGCTCGGTGCGCATGAACAGCGCCATCAGGCCACCGATGAAGAAGAACACGAAGCAGACGACGCAGTACATGATGCCGATCAGCTTGTGATCGGTCGTGGTCACCAGCTTGTAGATCAGGTTGCCCTTGGGGCCCATACGCTCCGGGAACGGGCGACGAGCCTCGAGTTCTCCGATTGGGGGCGCTTCGGCTACCAACAGATCCTCCAAATGTTCCGGGCGAATGGTTCGAGCACACGGGGCATCCCATGTTGTCTGCCGGTGATCTTATCCCCCATCGCACAGCCTTGCGGCGAGGGTCCTACAAACTGTCGTAATTGGCTGGACCAGCCGTCGGGCCCGGCGTGGCGCGGGCCCTCGCGACCGCGCCTCATCTGGGCCCGACCGCGCGGGTGTTACCGTCGGCCACGTGCAGTTTCCGACTCCCCGTACCCGGCTGTCCAGCGCAAGCGCGGCGATTCTCACCGCGCTGTGTGCAACGGCCGCGACCGTCCTGACGGGCTGTTCGGGACACACCGCCGAACCGCAGGCAGCGAACTCGGCTCCCATCACCAGCACCACCCGTATCGCCACCGCGGGCGTGCTCGGCAACCAGCGCCGGCCCGACGACTCGTGCGCGCCCAACCCGGCAGCGCTCGATGAAGGGCCGCCCATCCGTCAGGTGCACCACGCCGCGGGAGCCACCGACGTCAACGCCGACCCGCAGCGCATCGTCGTGCTCTCGGGCACAGCACTCGATGCGCTGTGCGCGCTGGGTCTGCAGTCCCGTGTCGTCGCCGCGGCGACCCCGACGGATTCGTCGGGCCAGACGTCGTATCTGGGCACCGTCATCCACAACGTGCCGGCGGCCGGCACGCGCGGCGCACCCGACATGGCGGCGGTCAAGGCCGCCAACCCCGACCTGATCATCGGCTCGCAGGTGTCGTCGACGTCGGACACCTACGGCGCGCTGTCGGCCATCGCACCGACGGTACTCACCGGTCCGTCCGGCGCGGCCTGGGAGGACGATCTACGGATGGTCGGTGCGGCGACCGGACGCGGCGCCGCCGCGGGCGCACTGGTCGACGGATTCAACGCCGACGCCTCCAGGATCGGCGGGCAGAACGACGCCTCGCACTTCCAGGTGTCGGTGGTGCAGCTGACCGAGGGCACCATGCGAATCTTCGGCGCCAACAACTTCCCGGGTAGCGTGCTGGCCCGGATCGGCGCGGATCGCCCTGCGCCGCAACGGTTCACCGACAAGCCGTACCGCGAGATCGACATCTCGAAGCTGACGCCCGGCACCGATTTCTCGACTGCCGACGGTGACATCGTCTACATGTCGTTCGAGTCACCGGCGGCCAAGGACAAGGCTGCCGCGTTGCTCGACAGCCCGGCCTGGAAGAAGCTCGCCGCCACCCGCGACAACCGGGTGTTCGTGGTGAACAACGAGGTATGGCAGACCGGCCAGGGCATCGTGGCCGCGCGCGGCATGCTCGACGACCTGCACTGGCTCAACGCGCCCATCAATTAGTCATTGCGCGTCCTGCAACGCCTGCTGGCCGAACTGTCCGAGTTCCAGCGAGCCGTCGGGCAGGACCAGCTCGCCCGACTCGATGCGCTGTCTCAGATAGGCGAACGTCTGCGCGGTCTGGGCGAACAGATGCTCGCCCGCGCGCAGCGCGGGGCGTGGCTTGGCGTCTGACGACGCGAACTGCGGCAGCGGTTTCACCTCGGTGTGGTAGTCGACGTTGAAGAACAGCGGAAACGAATACCGCTCCTCGGCGACCTTGCGGACCCGGTGGCTGGTGGCCACGAACGCGCCGTTGGTCCACAGCTCCAGCAGGTCCCCGACGTTGACGACGAACGTGCCGTCCACCGGTGGCACGTCGATCCACTCGCCCGCGCCGTTGAGCACCTCGAGGCCGGGGGCCGTCGGCTTGAGCAGGGTGAAACATTCGTAGTCGGTGTGCGCGCCGATCCCGACGCTGTCGTGGGCGTCCGGGTTGTACGGATAGTGGATGAGCCGCAGCTGGCTCGGCGTCTTGGTGGCGTGCCGGGAGAAGACCTCGGGATCCTCGCCGAGGGCGACGGCGAACGCCCACAGGAGCCGCTGCCCCACGGCCAGCACGGCCTGGTAGTACGCGGTCACCGCCTCGGCGAAACCGGGTAGGTCCGGCCAGGTATTGGGGCCCAGCATGGGGTTGCCGGCCAGATAATCCGGATCGTCGGCGGGCAGATCCAGCGCGGTGTCGAACGCTTCTTTCAGGTCCGGGACGGTGCCCTCCAGGCCCTCCTCGCCGACCGGCACATACCCGCGATGACAGCGGGACAGCCCGATGTAATCACGCATCTTTTCTTCGACCGGCAGCGCGAAGTACTCCTTCACCGCCGCCAGCATCGCGCCGAACAACGACTCGTCGATGCCGGTGCCGCTGATGTAGAAGAAGCCGACGTCGGCCGCCGCCCGGCCGAGCTCGGCGGCCACGCGGTGCTGCTCGGCACGCTCGGGTGACGACAATCCGCTGATATCGATGATCGGCACCGACGTGAATGACGTTACGCCACTCATGAATTCACATTCCCTTCCGAGTTGTCCACCGTCCAGCGCACGCCGTTGGCCTGGATTCCGTCGCCGACAGAAGCCACGTCGGCAAAGTCGATACCGAGGGCTCGCTGCTCGGCACCGCCCACGGCGCCGAGGATCACCCCGGTGCGGTCGGCCCAGCCGAACGTCGCGCCGGCCCGGACCAGTAGCGCCGCGGCCCCGGCGGGCCCGGACAACTGCAGCGCGCCTGTCGGGCCTGCCTCGCCGGGGTCGCGGACCCAGTGCTCGATGTAGTGTTCGTGCACGCCGGTCTCGACGAGAATGTCGCCCTCCCAGTGCATTACGCCGGCATCAGGATGTGGACCCGGTGTCGTGGCGTCGAACTCGCGATGCCACTGGAAGACGTCGGCCTCCTGGTGCAGGACGCCCGCGAAACCGCGGGAGTCCACGTAGGCCGTCGGGCCCTGCAGCCACAGCACACCTGGTGCGGTATCGCGGGTGCCGTCGGTGTCGATCAGCAGGGTGCGGCGCCAGAGGCCGGCGCACTCGGTCAGTAGTGGTGTCATGACGATTCCTCCCATCGCTGCTGCAGCATCCTCAGCCCGTCGGTGGTGGGCACCCCCACGGCCCGCACCCTGGCGAGCCCGCCGTCCGGGTACGCCTGCACGCGCAGTGCCGCCACGTCGGGCACGTCGACCGAGAACACCTGGCGCGCATCGGCGACCAGTCGTGTCCGGGGCAGCACCGGGATATCGAAAGCGACCATCCCCCAACCATGTTCACGATCGGGACCGCCACGGCTGCCCAGCACCGACACCTCCAGGCTGGCGTTGAACACGAAGTACGACGTGTCGACCTCGATCCGGCGCAGGTCGGCGGGCACGGCGAACGAGACGATCACCGCGTCATGGGTATCCGGTCCGACATCACGGCGCCTGCGCGCCTCCCACCCGTCGCCCATGTTGTGCGGCCGGTTCGGCAGGATCAGCGACGTGGCGCTGGAATAGAAGCTGTCGCTGCACCATTCGACCCGGCCACCGTTCTCCAGGCCGGAAACCTCGACGGTGACATCGCTCCAGGATGCGGGGTCCGGCACCACCTCGCCGTATGCCCGCAGCCGCGCGACACCGCCGTCGGAGTGCAGCCGCAGCCGCAGATGCGTCCACCGCCGGTGGTCCGCGACGGCCAGAAGATTGTGCGAATCCGCTTTGAGCACAGTGGGTTCCACTATCGGTGTCCAGGCCACGGCGGGGTCTGCCGGATCGTCGGTGCGCGCCAGCACGCAGGCGTCCACCGCGCAGCCACTCGGGTGATTGCCCGAGAAGAACCGGGTGTCCACGTCGATGGTGTGCAGCCGGCCGGGTGTGCCCAGCCGGATGATCGCCCAGTCGCCGGCGCGGCCGGCATGGCGGCGGGTTTCCCAGCCGTCCACCACTTCGCCGCGCAGGTCGAAGGTTCCTGGCACGAAGGCGGGTTCGGCTGGGTCGATGAGCCGCTCCTTGAATCCGAACGATTCGTCGCTGGCGGCCACCACGCTGCCGCCGACGAGGCGCGAGGCGAGATCGATGTCGGTCATAGGCCCAGCGCCTCCGACAGCGGCCAGTGGCTGCGTGGGTTGTCCGGTCCTGGCGCGAACACGCCGGTCTTGCTGGTGGACAGCCCCAGCCCGACAACGGCCTGTGCGAGGGCCACCGCGGCGGCGACCCCGTCGACCGCGGGCACCCCGAGCTTGGCGGAGATCGCCGCCGTCACTCCGGCCATCCCGGCGCACCCCAGACAGATCACGTCGGCGCCGTCCTCGTTGATGGCGCGCGCTGCCTCGTCGACGATCGCCTGCACAGCACCCGCGGCGTCGGCGTCGACATCTGCCGTGCTGAGGCCGCAGGCGCGCACCGAGGCGCAGTGCGCGTTCAGGCCGGCCAGCAGCAGCCGGTCCTCGATGGGCGGGATCGACCGGGCGAGCGTGGTGATCACCGAGAACCGCCGCCCGATCAGATGCGCGACGTGCGCGGCGCATTCGGCGATGTCGAACACCGGCACCGTCAGCATCTCGGCGAGCGCGTCGCGGCCGTGCTCACCGAAACCGGCGAGGACCACGGCGTCGAAGTCGAAGTCGCCCGACCGGGCCAGTCGGGCAACCAGGTCCATCACCCCGACCGCGGAAAGGTAGCTCTCGGCGGCGGAGTCGATTGCCGCCGAGCCGAAATACGGTGACATGCAGACGATCTCAGTGTCAGTGTGCGCGGCGGATCGAGCGGCGGCCGCGATCTCGGCCGTCATCCCCGCCGAGGTGTTCGGGTTGAGCACCAGGATTCTCATGCCGGCTCCCCCACCAACGCCGGCGTGCCGGCCACCCAGGTCTGCAGCACCGAACCCCGCAGTGCGGCCCCGTCATACGGGCTCACCGGATGGCGGTGCCGTAGCGTCGCCGCCCGCACCGTATCCAGGGCGCCGGGGTCGAAGGCGCACAGGTCGGCCCGCAGTCCCACCGCGATCCGGCCCCGATCGGCGTAACCGGCCAGCGCGGCGGGGCGTTCCGACATCCACCGGCTCACGTCCGCCAGCCCGAAGCCACGTGCGGCGGCCTGGGTCCACACCGCGCGGGGGCTCAGCTGCAGTGAGCTGATCCCACCGAATGCCTGCCCGAAATCCCCGGCGCCCTTGAGCTGCGGCGCGCAGGGCGAGTGGTCGGACACCACCAGATCCAGCGTGCCGTCGTGCAGCGCGGACCACAGCAGTTCGCGGTTGGCACCATCCCGGATGGGTGGACAGCAGGCGAATTCGGTGGCACCGTCGTGCACCGCCTCGGCGGCGAATGTCAGGTAATGCGGGCAGGTTTCGGCCGTCACCGAAATGCCGGCCCGCTTGGCCTCGACCAATCGGGCCAGCACCGTGGCGCTGGAGACGTGCACGATGTGCGCCCGGGCCCCGGTCGCCGCCGCGGCGTCGATCACCAATGCCACGGCATCGTCTTCGGCGGCTTCGGGTCGCGACGCGAGGAACGACCGGTATGCCCGGCCCGCCGGCACTGGACCGGCATCGATCACTCCATGACTCTCGGCGTGGACCAGCAGCACCGAGCCCAGTTCGGCGATGCGCCGCATGGCATCCCGGAATTGCGGCGGGCTCAGGTGCGGAAAGTTTGGGTTGCCCGAATCCGCGAGAAAGCACTTGAAACCGCGGACCCCGGCCCGCGCCAGATCGGCCAGACCGTCCAGGTTGTCCGGCACCACCCCGGCCCAGTAGCCGACATCGACGTGGCAATTACCCTCTGCCGTGGCCTTTTTGGTGTCCAGCGCCGCGACGCTCGTGGTCACGGGGTCGCAGTCCAGCGGCATGTCCACCACGGTGGTGATGCCGGCCGCGGCCGCCGCCCCGGTGGCGGTCGCGAACCCCTCCCAGTCGGTACCAGGTTCGTTGATGTGGACGTGCGTATCGACGAAACCCGGCAGCAGCACCACCGATTCGGGCAACCGGAGGTCTTCCACCGCAACGCAATCGGCGTCGACGTCACCGACGAAGACGATGTGACCACTATCGATCCCCACAGCGGCCGGAATCTGGTGACCGTCGACTAGCACCCGATCGGCGCGCAGCACACACTCCATCACAGTCCACCGAACCTGTGCTGGAAATGGTCGGTGAGCTCGGGCCACACGTGTGGATCATGGCCGGGAATCAGCTGAAACCCCCTGTCGGCGGCCAACTTCTTGAGTCGGCGGATCGGCTCGATGGTGTCCTGCGGGTCGACGTCGATGAACCCGCCGATGGCGAGCTCGTGCTCGATGTTCTCGGTGAGGTCGGCGGCGTCGAACGCGAAGACGAAGCCGTCACCGCCGACGGACGGGTCGAGTTCGACGACGAAGCTCTGGTGCCCCGGCGTGTGCCCATAGGTCGGCACCGCGGTGATGCCCGGGGCGATCTCGGCTTCCCCGTCGGCCAGGTGCCACTCGATGTTCGGGTCGTCGAAATCGATGCGGTTGATCGCGTTGCGTTCAGGCTCAGGGTGATTCGACAGCCCGTACTCGAGTTCACGGCGCTGGGCGTGCACCGGGACCTTTCCGGCGAACAGCTTGAGCCCGCCGGCATGGTCGTGATGCAGGTGGCTGACGGCGACGGTGTGGATCTCGTCGAAATCCACCCCGACCTCCGCCAGCCGCTGCTCGATCGGCTCACCGGGTCCGGGCAGCACCGGGCGGTACTCGACGGTCGGGAAGAACCGCCGGTACAGTGCCGGGTCCCGTACGAGCGCGGTGTTGAATCCCGTGTCGAGCAACACCCAGCCGCCGTCGGTCTGCAGCAACACTCCGGGCACCGGCTCCCGCATGCGCTCCTCCGGCGGTGCGCCGTACACCGACACCGATTTCGGCAGTTCCTCCCAGCCCAGGGTCAGCAGGATGATCCGCCTGACCCCGGGCTTGCCGACGAGAGTGGCCATCAGCCGACCGAAAGGGCGTTCAGCCGCAGCGAATTCGGGTTGGTGACCACGTGTGCCTGTTCGACGCCCTTGAGCCACGGCTGGGCCACCATGAAGTCGTTGACGTCAGCGATGTTGAGCCAGCACCCGGTCTTGACGGCTTCCACACCAGCGGTGGAGAAGTCGGCATCGGCGTCGGTCGGCAGGCCCGCGGCGAGTGCGGCGGTAACCGGCGGCGCCGAGCACCCGAAGAAGTTCAAGCCACCGTCGGCGTCCCACGAGATGTGGCCCCACGTGTAGGGCGACGGCGCGTCGGGCCAGCCGAGATAGGTCATGATCTCCGGCGCGGACTGCCCGTCGGTGCCGACCCAGCCGTAGATCTCGGACGTGGGGTACGCCTGCACCTTGGCGGTCAGCCCCGCCGCGGCCAGCTGTGTCTGAATCAGGTTGCTGATCAACTGGTTATCGGGGTTGCTGGAGTCGTAGCCGATGGTGACGGTCTTCTGATCGGCGGGCAGTTTGCCTGCGATGCCGGACAACGCCGACGCGTCATGCGGGACCGATTGCTTGCCGTATTCGGCGGCCATCATGTTCGGCGGATAGATCTGCTCGGCTTTCTTGCCGCGTCCGAAGTACGTCTGCTTTACCAGTTCGTCGACGTCGATCGCCTGCATCACCGCCGCGCGGTTCTTGGCGTCGGTCATCATGCCCTTGCGCGGGTTGATGTACGCGTAGTTCGACATCATGGTCGGCAGCGAGTAGTTGGTGAACGACTTGTTGTTCAGGTACGACTGGACCGCCGAGGACGGCAGGTCGTGCAGGATCGCGGCCACTTGGCCGTTGTTGAACTGCAGCTGCTGCGCCGAGACGTCGGTGATGACCGGAAGCTCGACCTTCTCGAAATACGGTTTGGTGCCCCAGTATTCGGGGAAGGCGGCCAGCGCGTAGTGCGAACCCACCTGGGCGTCGGTCAGCACGAACGGACCCGTGCCGAGGTCGTGGGTGGTCAGATAACCCTGCGCGTTGTCGGTGCCGGCGTTCTTCTTCAGGCCTTCGGGGCTGAGCATCCGGGGGCCGTACGGACATGCGAGGTAGTCGAGGAACGCTGAGTTGGGCGCCTTCAGCGTGATGGTGACGCCGTAATCACCTTGCGTGGTGACCGATTCCACGTCCTTGACCATGTAGGCCGGGCCCTGGTTGACGGCCACCCGGCGGTCGAACGATGCCTTGACCGCCGCTGACGTGAACGGGGTGCCGTCGTGGAACTTGACGTCCTCACGGAGCTTGAACGTGAACACCTTGTTGTCCGGCGACGCCGTCCAGCTGGTGGCCAGGAGCGGTTCCAGGACGGCCTTGTCGACACCGGCCTTGTACTGCAGCAGCCCTTCGTAGGTGTTGGTGGTGAGCAACAGGCCCTGGCCCGCGTAGTAGATGTCAGGGTCCGGCGGCTGCCCCGGGTCCTGCAGGAACGACAGGTGCAGAACCTTGTCGGTCGGCGCGGCGTTGGGCGTGCCGCCGCCGGAATTCGAACCACCGCAACCGCTCAGCGTCAACATCACCGCGGCACCGGCTGCGGCGATCCGCCAGCCTCCGCGCGCACGGCCGGGGACCTTGTGGCTCTTCATCATCGGGCAGCTCCTTCGAGGGCGGGGTTGGACAGTTCGGGCGGACACATTTCGGAAAACGCGGTGATGATCTCCTCGGTGGTGCGCATGGCACCGGCCTGCAGGTACTCCATGGCATCCAGGGCAGCGTCGTGGCGATAGGTCGACGACCCGCCCACGCAGTCGGTCACGACGCGGACGTAGAAGTCCCGCTGGTGCGCGTCGGCGAAGGTGTAGTGCACGCAGACGTCGGTGAGCCCGCCGATGAGAATGAGCGTCGATGCCCGCAGGCCCGACAGCACGATCTCGAAATCCGTTCCGATGAAACCGGAATAGCGGCGTTTGACGATGTGGAACTCATGGTTGGGCCCGTCGAAGTCGGGCAGCAGCGCGGGATGCAGCGGTGTGCCCGGCCGGCCGTCCACGCAATGCTCCCCCTCCGCGCCGTCGAGTTCGCGACCGAAGTCGATTCCGTTGGGGCGGTGGACTTCCTGGAAGAACACGATCGGGATTCGCGCGGCGCGGGCAGCCGCGATGAGGCGCTGTGCCCGGGCGATCCGGTCCCCGTAACCGGCCATGTGCTCGATGCCGACCAACTCGGCCGGCATGTCGCCGGACTCCTGCATGTCGACGACGACGAGGACGGGATTACCTACGATGAGCGGCTGTTTCGGCACCTAACCTCCTGTGACTGCGATACGTGGATCGGCGGCGGCCTGCAGCAGGTCCACCACCGTGTTGATGACGACGTAGAGCGCGCCGAGCATCAGCGTGACCCCGGCGATCGCCGGGAAATCCGCGACGGGAATGCTCTGCGCGACGTACTGCCCGATGCCGGGCCAGCCGAAGACCTGCTCGACCACCAGTACGCCCGAAAACATCAGGCCCACTTGGAGTCCCGTCATCGACAGCGCGGCGCCGACCGAGTTCCGCAGCACATGCCTGGCCAGGATCCGGGTCTCGGACAGCCCCTTGGCGCGCGCCGTCCGCGCATAGTCGCTGTCGATGTCGGCGAGCAGACTGCTGCGCAGCACCCGGCCGATCGCGACGGCCGGGCCGATCGCGATGACGAACGCCGGCAGGATCAGATGGTGTGCGGCGTCGGCGACGACGTCGAGTCGCCCGTGGAGCAGACCGTCGACGGTCAGCATGCCGGTCGGGCCGGTCGGCGGATTCGGCACGGCGAGGCGGCCGTTGGCGGGCACCCAGCCCAGGTCTTGATAGAAGACGATGAGGCCGAGGATGCCGAGCAGGAACATCGGCGCCGACGAACCCGTGAACAGCACTGCCCGAAGCACGTTGGCGCCGCGCCAGTTCAGGGTCGTGCTGAACGCCAGCAGCACCGCGAGGACGACGGCGATCAGCAGGCCGGCGAGTGCCAGTTCCAGGGTTGCCGGGACGAACGAGCCGAGGTCGGACATCACCGCATGCCGGGTCCGGTACGACGTGCCCAAATCACCCGTCGCCGCACCGGACAGATAGTGCCAGAACTGCACCAGCACAGGGTCATTCAGCCCCAGCGCCGCGCGCCGTGTTGCCACCGCATCGGCCGAGGCCTGAGCGCCCAGTTGGGCCTTCACCGGATCCAGTGGCGAGATGTTCTGCAGGACGAACATCACTGCCGTGAGGGCGACCAGGATGGCCACCATCGACCCCAACCGCGAGACCACGAAGGTCTTCATGCTTTCACTCACCTCTCTTCACGCGCTCATCACCGGATCGTCGGCCTACGTCGTCTTCATGAGATTGCGCAGGCAGTCGCCGGAGATGTTGGCGACCAGGGCCAGCACGAGCACCCCGAGTCCGGGCATGACCGGAATCCACCACTGCTGCAGGAAGTAGCTCAGGTTGCGCGCGGAGTCTGCGCCGAGCTCCGGTGCCGGTGCGGCCTGCCCGAGCCCGAGGAAGGACAGGCCGGCCAGGGTCAGGATCAGCGTGCCGATATCAAGGCTGGCGGCGACCAGCGCGTTGGGCACCGCGCCCGGCAGCAGGTGCCGGCCCGCGAGCCGAAATCGACTGACACCGGCCAGCTTCGCGGCCTCGACGTGCGGGCGTGCGGCCAGCCGCGCCACCTCACCGCGCACCAGCCGGGCGTAGAACGGCCACCACACGATGGACACCGCGATCAGGGTGTGCAGGAAGCTCGGTCCCAGCGCCGCGACCACGGCGATCGCCAGCACCGGGGCGGGCAGCGACAGAAAGCCGTCGGTGATGCGCATCAGCGTCGAATCGATCCAGCCGCCGGCCGCCCCGGCGATCAGGCCCACGAGCCCGCCGATCAGCAGGCCCAGTGCCACCACGGCCAGCGCGGCCAGCCAACTCGACCGCGCCCCGTAGAGCACCCGGGACAGGATGTCCCGTCCCACACTGTCGGTGCCGAGCAGGAACCCGTGCTCGCCCGGCGCCTGCAGCGGCATCCCTACCGGGATCAGCGGGTCGTGCGGAGCCAGCAGCGGCACCGCGACGACGGCCATCGTCAGCAGGATCACGAGGGCGAACCCCACGCGGTTGATGAGCAGCGACCGAGATTCCGGCAACGCCAGGCGCAGCCGGCCACGACCGCGGGTCAGACTCGGGGCGGGGATCGCGATGGCCATCAGCGCACCTTCTCTTCGATACAGGCGACCTGGTGTGTACCACCGGATTTGCCCACGAGCCGGACATCGAGTTCGTCGCCACTGCAGGCGTCGACGGCCACCGGGCACCTCGGATGGAACGCGCACCCCGTCGGCGGGGACAGCGGGCTCGCCGGTTCGCCTGGCAGGACCCGTGATTCGCGGCCGAGGTCGGGGATCGCGTCGACCAGCGCGCGGGTGTACGGGTGCGTCGGGTTTCCGATGACCTCTTCGGCCGGCCCGATCTCCACGATGCGGCCCAGGTACATCACGGCGATGCGATCGGCGACCACGCGGGCCACCGACAGGTCGTGCGTCACGAACACCACGGACATGTCCAGACCGCGGCGCAGGTCACCGATCAGGTTGAGCACCGAGGCGGCCAGGGACACGTCCAGGGCGCTCGTCGGTTCGTCGCACAACAACACAGCGGGCGGGACGACGGTGGCGCGGGCCAGCGAAACCCGTTGGCGCTGACCGCCCGACAGCTGGCCGGCGCGTGACTTCGCCACCTCCGCGGGCAACCCCACCCGGTCGAGCACCTCGATGACGGCGTCGCGCCGCGCGGCCCGCGACAGTTTCCGGCCGCGCAATCGCTCGGCGATCAACTCACCGACCGACAACCACGGCGTGAGCGAGGCGCCCGCGTCCTGGAACACCATCTGTGGGCGCTGCTCCCCGGCCACCTCGACCGTGCCGGTCGTCGCCTTCTCCAGACCGGCGATCACCCGCAGCAGCGTGGACTTTCCCGAACCGCTCTCCCCTACCAGTGCCACCGACTCGCCATGTCCCACCCGCAGCGTCACGCCGCGCAGCGCCTGGAGCTTGCCGTGCGGCGCCACGGTGAAGGTCTTGGTCACGTCGGTCACCGTGACGGCCGCGGGTTGGTCTGTGGCGGCCGGGCCGACCGGCTGTGCGGCAACAGGTTCCGGCCCGGCGACGGGTTCTGCCGCCGGATCGCGCACCAACTGCTCCGGGGTGAGCAGACAGGCGCTGACCCGTCCGGGGCCGACGGACGTCGGCTCGGGAGAGGATGTCTCGCAGTCGTCGGTGGCTTGGTCACAGCGCGGGCTGAAGGCGCATCCGGGGAGCGGTGACAGCGGGCTCGGCACCGACCCCGGCAGCGCCGCCAGCCGACGGCCACGCACGGTGTCCAGCGTCAGCCGTGACCGCAGCAGCCCGCGGGTGTACGGGTGCGCGGGTGAGCCGAGAACCTCACCGGCCGGGCCGACTTCGGCGATGCGGCCGGCGTAGAGCACGGCGATGCGGTCGGAGATCTGCGCTGCCACCCCGAGGTCGTGGGTGATGAAGACGATGCTGCAACCGATTTCGTCGCGGAGCCGTTGCAGCAGCTTGAGCACCTGCGCCTGCACGGTGACATCCAGCGCCGTGGTCGGCTCGTCGGCGATGATGAGTTCCGGTGAGCCGGCGATCGCGATGGCGATCATCACGCGCTGCCGCAGGCCGCCGGAGAGTTCGTGCGGGTAGGCGCGCATCCGCCGCGCTGGATCGGGTATGCCGACCGCGGTCAGCAGTCGCAGCGCTTCGTCGTCGCTGCCGGCCGCCTCGGCGACCTGCTTGCCGATGCGCATGGTCGGGTTCAGCGAGGTCATCGGATCTTGGAACACCGCACCCAGATCGAGGCGGCGAACCGTGCGCAGCGCCTTCGGGTCACCGTGCACCATGTCCGAGCCGGCCACCGAGATGCTGCCCTCGATCCGGGCCGACGACGGCAGCAGCCCCAGCATGCCGAAGCCCAATACGCTTTTCCCCGAACCTGATTCACCTACCAGCCCCAGGATTTCGCCACGCTGAACGGTCAGCGAGACGCCGCGCAGCGCGTGCACCTCGCGGCCGTTGCGCGGGAACGTGACATGCAGACCCGCCACAGTCGCCACCGCGTCCGGGTTCGACGACACAGTGGCGACCTGCGTGGCGTCCACCACCGATACAGCAGTGCCCATGTGTGCTCTCCTGCGTTCTGATCGCCATGCCGTGGGACGTCCGTGACCGCTGGCCTGTCAGTTGACAGTTTTCTCCCCGGACCATCGCGCATGGTGTCGCCGAAGTAAGCACGATGTAAGCAACCGGGGCCCTCAGGTAATCGGCCGATATCGTAGGTTTCTGTCGCGTGACAGATACTGGCCGCCGGTATCGATGCCCGCCGGCGTGGACCACGATGAATGGATGTCGACCACCCACACAGGACGGCCTCGACTGCGGCCCCAGCGGCGCCCGGGCGTCACCGGCCGAGACGAAATCCTCGATGCCGCAAGCGAATTGTTCACCACCCTGGGCTACGCGGGTACGTCGACGCGCACCATCGCCGATTCGGTCGGCATCAGGCAGGCGTCGTTGTACCACTACTTCAAGACCAAAGACGACATCCTGTGCGCCGTGCTGAGCCAGACCGTCACCCCGACACTGGCGTTCATCCCGAGCCTGCAGAGCGCCACGCCGGCATTGTCGGCAACCGAGCACCTGCACGCCCTGGCCGCGTTCGACGGTGGCCAATTGCTCGGTGGCACTTGGAATCTGGGCGCGCTCTACCTGCTTCCCGAACTGCGCGCCGATCGCCTGGAGCCATTCTGGTCCGACCGCGAGCGCCTGCGACAGTACTATCTGACTCTGAGCCGGACAGTCCTGCAGGACACCGGCGTCCATCCGGCGGCGGCCGACCTACCGTTCCGGCTGGTCGAATCGCTCGTCAACATGTGGTCGGTGCCGCACGGCCCCGAACGATGCGATCTGCCCATGCAGGTCGCCGATGCCGGCGTGCGCGTGCTGGGCGTCCTCGACGCCGAAACACCCGCCCTACGCGAGCGCACCAGGCAGGTCATCGAACAACACACCGGCCCCGGATAACCTCTTAGCGTGTTTCACGTACTGAACATCACCTACACGCAGCCCTTGGACGTCGTCGACCAGGCGCGACCCGCGCATCTGGAGTGGCTCGGCAAGCTGGTCGAGGAGCGCCGCATCCTTCTTGCCGGCCGGCTCGAGTCGCAGGGCGGCGCCGTACTCATCGCCTCGGACATGACGGCCGAGGAAGCCGACGCCCTCACCGCCAGCGACCCGTACGTGCACGCCGGGGTCGCCACCTACGAGCGCGTGAGCTTCAACGCCGGTTTCCGCGCCGCCGGGCTCTGACCGGAAATTCACAGCCGGATCCGGGATTAGTTCGGCGCCGGGCGCCGTTGAGTGTGGTGAGGGCCTGACGCACTGCCCCACATTTCGTTACCTTCGCTAATCTTTTGTAGTAGGTAACCGCCGCTAGGCAAGCCGAGAATGAAGAGGACTGATACGCATGACCACGACCGTTTCCGCCTACGCCGCGACCTCAGCGACCAGCCCGCTGACCAAGACCACCATCGAGCGCCGTGACATCGGCCCGCACGACGTGGCATTCGACATCAAGTTCGCGGGCATCTGTCACTCGGACATCCACACCGTCAAGTCCGAATGGGGCCCCGCCAACTACCCCGTCGTACCCGGCCATGAGATCGCCGGTGTCGTTACCGCCGTCGGCTCCGAGGTGACCAAGTACAAGGTCGGCGACCACGTCGGCGTCGGCTGCTTCGTCGACTCGTGCCGCGAGTGCGAGAATTGCCTGGCCGGCCTGCAGCAGTACTGCACCGGCAAGGGCGGCAACATCGGCACCTACAACGCCACCGGCCGCGACGGCACCCCCACCTACGGCGGCTACAGCACCGCCATCGTCGTCGACGAGAACTACGTGCTGCGCATCCCGGACAGCATCCCGCTGGACAAGGCCGCTCCGCTGCTGTGCGCCGGCATCACCCTGTACTCGCCGCTGCGGCACTGGAACGCCGGACCGGGCAAGAAGGTCGCCATCGTCGGTCTCGGCGGTCTCGGTCACGTCGGCGTGAAGCTCGCCGTCGCGATGGGCGCCGAGGTCACCGTGCTGAGCCAGTCGCTCAAGAAGATGGAAGACGGCCTTCGTCTGGGCGCGCACCACTACTACGCCACCAATGACCCGGACACCTTCAAGAAGCTGGCCGGCAGCTTCGACCTGATCATCAACACGGTGTCGGCCAACCTCAACATGGGCCTGTACCTGAACCTGCTGAAGTCCGACGGCACGCTCGTCGAGCTCGGCGCCCCGGAGAAGCCGCTCGAGGTGCCGGTGTTCCCGCTGATCGGCATGCGCCGCACGCTCGCCGGTTCGTTGATCGGCGGCATCCCGGAGACCCAGGAGATGCTGGACTTCTGCGCCGAGCACGACGTCACCCCGGAGATCGAGGTCATCGAGGCGTCGTACGTCAACGAGGCCTACGAGCGCGTCATCGCCAGTGACGTGCGGTACCGCTTCGTGATCGACACCGCGACCATCTAGCCGCGGGTTTCTCGTCAACGCCGAGGATTGCAGTCAAATAGTGACTGCAATCCTCGGCGTAACGCGTTATCGGCCGTCTGTGCCGGGGCCGGCGTCAGGCAACAGGTCCATACCCGCCAACGGCCAGCCGGCCGCGGCCAGTTTGGCAGCCACCCGCGCGACGTTCTCCGGGCCGGCGTCATGGTGGGTGACGTCGGCGATGAACTCGGCGATGTCGTCGCGCTCGATGGGATTGTCGACGTCGGCGGGCGCTGAGGCCTCGGCGATATTGCGCACCACTTCGGCCACCTGCTCCTCGGTCAGCGGCGTGGCCCGCAACAATGCCAGCAGAGGCACCCGGTCGGGGCCTGGGACCCCCTCCGGGTAACCGGCACGCAGCCAGTTCAGCACCGAAAGCAGCAGCGACTTCGTCGACACCCGGTAAGTCTCGCCGCTCCCCGGTCAACCCACCACTGGACGCGCCGACATCGGGGGTTTTCACGTCTGCTCTCGGGGTTCCGGCCACAATCTCCCTTGTGCCCGACGATCCGGTAGACATCCTGCAGCGCTGGGAGCTGGCAGGCGGTGTCTGGCGGATCATCGGCCGCCGCGCACACGAACTGACCATCGGGCTGTTCCAGTGCGACGGCGGTGAGCGCGTCGACGTGATCCGCTCCGGCGATGCGGCACTGCTCGCCTTCGTCGGCGACCGGGAGTCCAACGCGGACTGACCTGCCCCTGTTGACGGAATTTACTGTCACGCATTAATACTTGGAGCATGACGTCCGCTCGCCGCCGTGCTCCGCTGCCCCAGCTGGCCCTTGCCGGCGTGGCCATCGCCCTGCTGCCGACGGGCGTCGCGCAGGCCGATCCCGAGCCGGCACCGGCACCGGCTCCCGTGTCCGCCGGCGTCACCGGCGTCCTCAACGACTGGCAGAAATCCGTCTGTGCGCCAGGCAGTTTCAACCAGGACGATCCGGCGATCGCCGCCCGTGACTGGCCCGGCGCGGTGCGAGCGGGCACCTGCGCGAGCGCGGTGAATCCCGGCCTGACCAACGGCCTGTGGATCACGCAGTGGACCGCCAACAGCGACATGACCTCGGCGCTGCAGCGCAATTTCATGGCGCTGTTCGCATCGGCCGTCAGCGATCAGACGGCGATCATCACCTTCGCGGTGGCCAGCCCCGAGGCACGCAAATCCCTTGAGCCGCTGACGAAGTTCGGGTTCACCATCAACCCGGTGCCGCCGCTGGCCTGACGGCCCCTGCCCCAGAACACCGGTCAATTGATTGCGGGGCGCAGCCGGTTGCCCGAGTGCGCCCCGCCATCACAGCACGTGACTGCGTTTCTAGAAGTCCCAGTCCGAGTCTTCGGTGTTCACGGCCTTGCCGATGACATACGACGAACCCGAGCCCGAGAAGAAGTCGTGGTTCTCGTCGGCGTTGGGCGACAGCGCCGACAGGATCGCCGGGTTCACGTCGGTCTCGTCGCGCGGGAACAGCGCTTCGTAGCCGAGGTTCATCAGCGCCTTGTTGGCGTTGTAGCGCAGGAACTTCTTGACGTCCTCGGTGAGGCCGACGCCGTCGTACAGGTCCTGGGTGTACTCCACCTCGTTGTCGTACAGCTCGAACAGCAGCTCGTAGGTGTAGTCCTTGAGCTCGGTCCGCTTGGCCTCGTCGACCATCGTCAGGCCGCGCTGGTACTTGTAGCCGATGTAGTAGCCGTGCACCGCCTCGTCACGGATGATCAGCCGGATCATGTCGGCGGTGTTGGTGAGCTTGGCGCGCGAGGACCAGTACATCGGCAGGTAAAAGCCGGAGTAGAACAGGAAGCTCTCGAGCAGCGTCGAGGCCACCTTGCGCTTGAGCGGCTCGTCACCCTTGTAGTACTTCATGACGATCTCGGCCTTGCGCTGCAGGTTCGGGTTCTCCTCCGACCAGCGGAAGGCCTCGTCGATCTCGACGGTGGAACACAGCGTCGAGAAGATGTTGCTGTAGCTCTTGGCGTGCACCGACTCCATGAAGGCGATGTTGGTGTAGACGGCCTGCTCGTGCGGGGTCAGCGCATCCGGGATCAGGCTGACGGCGCCGACGGTGCCCTGGATGGTGTCGAGCAGCGTCAGGCCCGTGAAAACCCGCATGGTGAGCTGCTTTTCGCTGTCGGTCAGGGTGCCCCAGGACGGGATGTCGTTGGACACCGGCACCTTCTCCGGCAACCAGAAGTTGCCCGTGAGACGGTCCCAGACCTCCGCGTCCTTCTCGTCCTGCACGCGGTTCCAGTTGATCGCGGAGGCCCGGTCGATCAGCTTCATACCTTCAGACACCGTGACCCCATTTCGCCTGGAACTCTGTTTGCCGGATCGGCACCACAGACACTACCCCTGGTATCTACCCACACCAGGGACCGCTAGACATTGTGTTCGCGTGTCGCGCCCACGAAGCCACTTCAGCGGATGAACTCGTACTCCGTCGACTGGAATTTCCGGGTCTCGAGCCAATATTGCCAGGTCATGCCACTCCACAGGGTGCGGTTCACGCCGTGCTCGTCCATGTACCAGCTGTGGCAACCACCGGTGCTCCACACCGTGCCGGCCAGGTTCTGCTGCAATTCGGCGTTGTACTCGTCCTGGGCGCGGCGGCTCGGCATGAGCGCGGCGGCGCCCGCCTTGTCGGCCGCGGCGATGGCCTGCGCGGCGTAGCGGATCTGAGACTCGATCATGAACACCACCGAGTTGTGGCCCAGTGCGGTATTCGGACCGAGAAGGAAGAATAGGTTCGGCATGTTCGCCACCGTGATGCCGCGGTGCGCCGCCATGCCTTCGCGATTCCACCGGTCGACCAGGTCCTCGCCCCCCAGGCCCTTGATGTCGACGTAGGTGTACGAGTCGGTGACGTGGAAACCGGTGCACCACACCACCACGTCGACGGGATGCTCGACGCCGTCACGGGTGACGATGCCCCCCGCGGTCATCCGCTCGATACCCTCGGTGAAGACCTGTGTCTTCGGGTTGGCGATGCCGCGATAGTAGGTGTCGGAGTTCAGGATTCGCTTGCAGCCCGCCACGTAGTTCGGGGTCAACTTGCGCCGCAGCTCGGGGTCCTTGATGCTGCGGTTGATGTTCCATTTGCCCAGCAGCTCACCGATTTTGAGCAGTCGCGGCTGCTTGGTCATCGCGAAGCCGACGCCTTCGTGAATCCAGTAGATGGCGTCCCGCATGAGCGCCCGGGTCCCCGGCACCCGGCGGAAGGTGTTCTTCATCCATTCCGGAAAGGCGTTGTTGGGCCGGGGCATGACCCACGCCGGGGTGCGCTGGTACAAGTGCAACTCGGACACCTGGTCGACGATCGCGGGCACGATCTGGATGGCGCTGGCGCCGGTCCCGATCACCGCGACACGCTTGCCGGTGATGTCGACGCTGTGGTCCCACTGCGCGGAATGGAAAGCGGCACCACCGGCATTGAGGTATTCGTCGACACCTTGAACTTCGGGCACCGACGGGATGTGCAGCCCGCCCGCTCCGGAGATCAGGAACTGCGCGATGTACTCCTGGCCGTCGGTGTCGTAGATGTGCCAGCGCCGCTCGTCTTCGTCCCAGTGCGCGCGGTCGACGTGGGTGTTGAACCGGATGTTGCGGCGGAGGTTGTGCTTGTCGGTGACGCCCTTGAGGTAGTCGAGGATCTCGGGCTGGAACGACCACATGTGCGTCCAGTCGGCCTTCGGCTCGAAGGAGAACGAGTACATGTGTGACGGGATGTCACACGCGCAGCCGGGATAGGTGTTGTCGCGCCAGGTGCCGCCGACCTCGTCGGCCTTCTCCAGGATCAGGAAGTCGCGCGCACCGAAGCCCTGTTTGCGCAGCGCGATGCCCATGCCCAGCCCGGAGAAACCGGACCCGATGATCACCGCCCGCGTCACGATCGGCTCGGCGGCGACCTCGACGTCGGCGGACTGTTCGGAAACCGTCATGAACCTGCTCTTTCCTGGGAACGGCGGTACCGGATACTTCACAGTGTCCGGTCAGACCATCGAGGTGTCAACGCACCAGTTAGAGCGAGGTGGTCAGCCCACGTTTTATTCGCGGCGGACCGCGTCATGCACCGGCAGATCCAGGTCGAAACGGACCCCCAGCAGCCTGGCGGTGCCGTTGATGGCGCCGATCATGATGGTGGTCATGTGCGCGACGAACTGGTCGCGGGGCAGCCGGCGCGGAGTTTCATCACTACCGCCGAGCCACCAGTCGGTCGCCGATGCGGCCGCGCCGAACAGCGTGAACGCCGCCAGCTCGAAGATGGCCGAATCCAGATCCATGTCCTTGAGTTCGCCGCTGATCATGGCGGCGATCGCCAGGGTGATGTCGCGGCCGCGGTTGACGGTCGTCATCGCGGCAGCGGACTGGTCGGCGAACCTGCCCTGCAGCAGGAAGCGCACCACGTTGGGGTGCTGGTCCACCAGGTCCACATAGTGTTCGACGGCGCGGCCGATGATCTGCCCGGTCGAATCGTGCTCGATGTCGATGGACGGAATGACGGCCGCCCACAACATGTCGCGCATCCGCTCGCCGATCTGCGAGAACATGTCGGATTTGTCGGCGAAGTGCCGGTAGATCTTGGGCTTGGCGGTGCCGGCCTCTTCGGCGATCTCCCGCACACTGACGTTCGGGCCGAGCCGGTCGATCGCGCGGAAAGCGGCGTCGACGATCTCCTCGCGGACCTTGAGCCGGTGTTCGCGCCAGCGCTCGCTACGGGCGTCGACCTTCTCGGGCGCACCCTTGGGCGGAGTGACCTTCACCTGCACGGTGACCGACGGAACGTTCACGCCCGGCACACCAGGAACTTTCACCCCGGCCTGGATGCCGGTGCGTGGAAGAGATGGCCTGCGCACCCCGCCACTGTACCGGGCGGGCCAAATCTGACCTGCTCAGACTGCCCGGCGCGGCGCATGTCACACCTTCGGACGCCTCGTCACAGCCAGCGGATCAACAGGCTGCACGCGTAGCATCGGCGTCAGGCCTCGCCCGAAAGTACCGGCCCGACAAGGAATTGATCACATGGTGCAGCGGTACGACGTCATCGTCGCCGGCGGAGGTCCCGCCGGATCGGCGGCTGCGTGGCAGGCCGCGCAAACCGGCGCCAGCGTGCTCGTCATCGACAAGGCGACCTTCCCGCGCGACAAGCCGTGCGGCGACGGCCTGACGGCCCGCGGAGTCAGCTACCTGCAGAAGATGGGCCTGGCGGACGAGGTCGCCCGGTTCCACCGGATCAATCGGGTCACGGTGTTCAGCCCGCACCAATGGGAGCTGTCGTTCCCGCGCCGCCCCGGCATGCCCGACCACGGCTGCACCGTCAGCCGTACCCACCTGGATGCGCTGTTGCTCGGCCATGCCGCGGCCGCGGGCGCGGAAGTCCGCCAGGGTGGCGAGGTGGCCGGTGTCGAGCGCAACGACGACGGCCGGGTCACCGGAGTGGTCCTCAAGGATGGCGAGACGGTGCACGCGGACGCCGTGATCGCAGCCGACGGCGCCTACTCCCCGATCAAACGAGCGCTGCATGTCGACTCGAGTTATCACGGCTATTCGGCGATCGCCATTCGCGCCGAGATGCCGGCCGACCGTCCCGACTCCGACGCGCTGGAGATCTACCTCAAGCTGCTGTTCGACGGTGACCAGCTGCCCGGCTACGGCTGGGTGTTCCCGATGGGCAACGGCACCTTCAACATTGGCCTCGGCTACGTCAACAGCTACCGCAACTGGCAGGCCATCAACGCCACCCGGTTCCTCGGCGACTTCCTGCACACGCTGCCGCGCGACTGGGCGCTGCCGTCGATCGACGAGTTGAAGAAGAACCGGAGCGTGCGGGCCTGGCGCCTGCCCATGGGGTTCACCGCATGGCCGCCGTGGCAGCCCGGCGTCCTGTTCGCCGGTGACGCGCTGGGCGCCGGCAAGCCGGCCTCCGGTGCGGGCATCTCGAAAGCACTCGAATCCGGTTTGGCCGCAGGCGAATGCGCCGTCGCCGCGTTGACCAACGGCGGTCCCGACGACTTCACCAACTACCAGCAGCGCATCGAGGCGGCGTGGGGACGCGAGTACCGGCGTGGCCGGTTCTTTCACAAGCTGGCCGGCATCCCGTGGGTGGCCGAGGCCGGCCGCCGCGCGGTCGACAGCCGCGTCTTTCGTGATGTGCTGCTCAAGTCGCTGTACAAGAAGGCCGAGGGGCCGGCACACACCTGACTACGCGGCCGGCCGCGCGCCCTTGCCTGACGGCGTGTGATCGGCCTTCGCGCCGGCGGGCGCGTCGTATTTGGTTGTGCTCCTGGTGGATTCGCTTTTCCGGTCGCCGGCTTTGGCGGTCGGCGCCGGGGCTTTGATGCTTGGCGCTGACGTGTCGGCGTCAGATACCGCACGGCCGGGGCCGGCGGATTGCTCCCGCTGGTCGCGGGGCGCCCGGTCGGACTCGACGGAATCTGCCCTTGATCGGCGCAGCTTTCCGGACTTTGCCGGTTTCGCTTGCCCGGCAGATGACGAAGGTGGCGCAGCCGGCGTCGTCGCCCGCTCCGATACAGCGGCCGTCGGCTTCGTCTGCAGCGTGGTCGCTTTCGTCTGCGGCGCCGTGGTTACCGTTACCGGAAGCCGGGTTCCGCCGCTGGGTAGCGCCTGCGGGGTCGTGGTCGACGAGGCGGCGACGGCTGCGGCGGCGCTCGGCGCTTGCGCCGACGTCGGCTTCTGGCCGCCGACCACCTGCAACAGCTTGGCCACCGGACGGGTGATATTCGTCAGCGCCGCAGTCAGATTCACCACCGATTGCCGGATCGCCTTGGCCAGCGGTGAGTTGTCCACCTGCTTCGCCGGGTGATCGGTCGTGGGCGTCACCGGTTCGGTGGCATCCACCGTGGGTTGCGGCAAGGTGGGCGTGTACTTACCGGTGCGGAGAATCTGCATCGACTGCGCGAGCGCCCCGGGCAATTCTTTGAGGGCGGCAGAGATCTTGGCCTGTGGCGTTATCCAGCTGAATTGCTTGACCTGACTGGGATCCGCCGTGCGGTCATAAGCGCTTTCGATGATGACGCGCAGGACCGGGTCCATGGCGTCGACGAGGCGCTGCGCCCCGATCAGGGACGCGGCAAGGCGCAGCGGCGCCAGCAGCGGCAGGCGCTGCGGGAAAGTCACGTACGTGGTGTTGCCCACGGTGGTGCTGACGGTGTTGGAACTGGTCTTGGGCTCCAGCGCATAGCCGGGAAGGACATGTTCGAACATGATGCCCAGCAAGGCGTTGACGACGGCCAGCGGGTTGAAATACGCCGGGAAATCAGCGAATCCGTCGTACTGGTTCTGGTAGACGGTGGTTTGGAATGGGCTGTCGGACGGCCCCGGTCGTCCGAGCGGAAACAGATCACCGAGGATCGGCACACGACTCCACGAGGTGAAGCGTGACAGGATGCCGCCGTTCGGTTGGTACGGATCGCCGATGAGGGTGAAGCTGTAGTCGCCGGCGTGGGCAACATAGGTCGGGTCCTTGGCCATGTCGGCGCGCGCGATCTCGGCGACCTGCGCGCCTTGTGACATGCCGAGGATGGTGATCTTCTCGCCAGATGCCTGTTTGGCGATGTCCTGCTCGAGATAGCCGGCTCCGATGCGTTCGGACTGTTTCAGCGAGTGCGGCCAGTAGGGGACGCCGGACAAGCCCGGCAGCGCGGAGATGATCGGCCATTCGACGTTGATCTGCCCCGGGTATGGCACAACGTGGAATGAATCTCCTTGGGGGACAGCCGTTCCGTAGAAGAACATCGGGATGCTCAGCCCGAGGGGGTCGAACGATCCCCCGATGCCGATCGTGGTGTCGACGAGCCGTACGGCGGCCTGCGACACGATCGGCGCGGCCGGCGTCGATACGCCGACTACAGCCGCTGCGGCGATACCGACCGCGACACCCCTCGCCAGGACCGTGGTCGTCCGTCGCGGTGATTGCAATTGTGTTGAATTGACCCCCATAGCCGCAGGACGTTATAGCAACCACTCATTCAGAACAAGAACTCTTGTCAAAAACAAGAACTCTTGTCAAACCGGTGCGCGATCGGGTGCGCCGGAGTATGGCGCGGCCGGCGATCAGCGCACCGAGGCGGCGATACCCGCCCGGACCACCGCCATGAAGCTCGTCAGATTCCCGATGAGAGTGTCGATGCTCGGCCGTGATTCGGTGTCGGGCTCGTAATCGTGCAGCCAGTCGGCAACCGCCTCGAACAGACCGCCGACCGTCAAGACCGCCAGCGCATGAAAGTCGATCGTGGCGAGGTCCGCGATCTCTGGGAACTCGCGACGCCGCCACAACTCTTCGACAAACGTTGCGGTCCAACGCCGATTCTCGCGGCGCTGCCGCTCGACCCGTGGCGAGATGCCTGCGCATTCCCCGAACGCCACCACCGCGATCCTGGGGTCGTCGACCAGGGCGTGGGCAAACGCCGACAGCAGCCGCTCGACCATATCGTCGTTGTCAGCGGTGGTGTCCTCGAGGATCTCGACAACCTGGCGTTCGATTCGCTCGGCGATCTGCCGGAGCAACTCGATGTAGCAGTCTTCCTTGCTGTCGAATGTCTCGTAGAACGCCTTGTTTCCCACGAACGCGTTCTGGCAGATCTGCTCGATCGAGGTGTTGGCATAACCGTCGCGCGCGATCAACTCGAACGCGGACGCCAGCAGTTGTTCCCGGCGGTGAACTCGACGCTGCTCGGCATCGAGACCACGGATCGTACGCGGAGCTCGTGATGTCGCGGATCGTGGCGCGGTGGTGCGTTTACCTGCGCCCGCCGACGGTCTGCTCATGGCCTGGGAGTGTAGTAGCGCTGAGCAAACGCCAGGGGCTACAACGGCGTCAGCGCCGACCGCGCTTGGCCTGGCCTGACTTTCGGGCCGATTTGCCCACGGCACTCTTCCCGGCAGCCGCCCGGGCCGCCTGCTTGGCAAGGGTCTTCTCGCGCGCGCTGCGTTTCGGCGCCGGCTCGGCCTGGCCCCGCGACGAACTGGCCTTCCGGCCCCGCACGATGCCGATGAACTCCTCGACCAGTTCCGACTGTTCCCCTTCCGGAAAGGCCAGTGCGACGGGGCAGGTGGGCGCGTCGGTGATCGGCCGGTACGTGAGATCCTTGCGGTGATACAGCCGCGCGAGCGACTGCGGCACGATGAGGGCACCCATGCCGGTCGCGACGAGTTCTATTGCGCCCTCTGTGGTTTCGGGCCGGTACTCGACCGCGTTTCCCGGGGCATCCGCCCAGCCGACGACGTCGTCGAGCGGCACGAGGATCGGCTCGCCGTCGAGGTCCGTGGCGGTGATCTCGTCGGCCGCGGTGAGCACATGATCGGTCGGCACCACAGCCACCGTCGTCTCCTCATACAGCGCGATGACGGCCAGCCCCGTCGTGTCCGCCGGCAGCCGGAGCAGCGCCACGTCGACGGCGCCGGCCCGCAGCGCGTCGGCCGCATCGGCCGCCGAGACCGGATGCAGAATCAGCGCCGACTCGGGATGACGCTCGGCCCAGATCCGCGCCCACTTCGCGGGCGTCCCACCGGGGACGTACCCGAGAGTCAATGAGGCCGACGAGGACGGTGTCACGGCGATCACGCTACCCAAACGCGCGTCGGGCGGTTCGTGGTCAGCGCCGATAATTGAGGCATGACCGAGCTCGGCGTCTTCACGTTCCATCTCGTCGAGCTGCCTGTCACGGCGACGGTGCCGCTGCTGCGGCGACCACCGCCGCCCGACCGGGTGGCCGGGCTGCGCTACGCCGAATGTCTGTCCCTGATGCGGCTCGGCGCCCCGACCATCTCCCCCGACCGGCTGCAGTTGCGGCGGCTGGCGATGTTCGCCCGGTGGGAGGACGAGGCCGCGATCGACGCATTCCTGGCCGGTGCGGGCGCGCGGTTCGCCACGGGCTGGCATGTCCGGATGACGTTTCTGCGGCGCTGGTCCACGCTCGTGGCGCTCCCCGATCTACCGCAGGAGGCCGAGGCTTCCGACGATGACGAGCCCGTCGTCGCCGTCACCCTGGCCCGGATGCGACTGCCCGAAGTCCCGCGCTTCCTCACGTGGGGCAAGCCGGTCGAGCGATTGGTGCGCGACCATCCGGACGCCACCCTGGCGTTGGCCGCGATGCGTCCGCCCCGTTCGATCTCGACCTTCTCGATCTGGACCTCGGTGCGGGCGATGACTGGGATGGTGCACGGCCGGGGTGGTGTGACCGAGGTCGCCGACCCGGCTCGACATGCCGATGCGATGGCCGAGCGCCGGCGCCGCGACTTCCACCGCGAGTTCGCGACCTACCGGTTCCGGCCGCTGTCCGAACACGGCTACTGGGACGGGCGTACCGGTTACGTCCCGCGGCGTTCCAGCTTGTAGTGCAGGCGGACGGCCGGCAGGTTCCACATCCGCAGCACATGGTCGGTGCGAAGTACCTGCTCACGGTCGACGTAGAGGTCGAACGTCTCATGCACGGGTACCCGCCGCGCGAAGTAGCGCCCGCGGTCGCGCACCAGGACGTACGCCCCGTCAGCGCCCCACGGGCCGGCCGGGGAAGACAACCGCAGACCGCCGTCCGGCAGGTGCTGCGGCCGCAGGAAGACCTGGACGTTGCCCTCTTCCAACGGGAACGTCACGTGCACGCTGGCCCGGTCGGCACCGGGAAGCGTTCTGCGCGAATAGCATCCGCTGAACACGGTGTCGCCGTTGCCGCGCAAGGTCCGGATCCAGCCGGCCGCGACCTGCGCGCCGGTGCCGTCGGTGATCACCGAGACCCGACCATCGATGCCGCGTGCCACGTCAAGGGGACGCATCGGTAGCGCCAGTTGCTGTACCCGCTTACCGAACATGCGCGATATCAATTCGCCGCCCGGCCAGAACAACGGTGACCAGCTGCTCCACACCTCCATCCGCCAGCGCGCCGTGTGGGTGTAGAAGTCGTGAATCATCGGGTGGACGGCCGCGGCATCGAATCCGGACCCGGACAGTCCCTCGAGATCGGGCTGCAAACCGGCGTCGGGGTCGTCGTCGCGCAGCGCGCCACCGCGGCGGGCCGCTTCATCACGCAGCCAGTTGTTCCCGCCGCCCCGGGACCCGAGTGGCGCCTGCAGCCAGGCATCGACGCCGTCGAGGTCGACGCCTCTGCCGGTGGCCCGCCAGAACTTGCGGGTCGCGAGATCCAGAGTCGAAAACTCCACGTCGCGGATCGTACGGGGTCATCGCAGCGACCTACCGATAGGCTGATGCCCATGAGCAGGCCCAACGCGCAGTCCATGAAACCCGCCACCGCGGCGAAGAAGCTGGACGTGTACTTGCCCGCGACACCTGCCGAGTTCCAGGAGAACGCGATCACCCGCGCCGACCTGGCGGCGCTGCAGGCCGATCCGCCACAGTGGCTCAAGGACCTTCGCAAGAACGGGCCGCACCCCAAGAACCTGGTGGCCGCCAAGCTGGGTATCTCGATCGCCGGCCTCGCACGCGGCGGCGTCGAGAAGGCGCTGACCACCGAGCAGATCGACGCCCTGCTCGAGGAGAAGCCGGACTGGCTGATCATCGAACGCGAGAGCTACCAGCAGGTACTGCGCGAGCAGCGGCGGATCAAGGCACTGCACGCGGATCAGGCGCGCGAAGCCTGACGACCGGTCGCCACCTACCACCGGTCGTCACAGCAGCACTCACCAGAGATCGAAGCCCACGTTGGTGTTGGGGTAATGGCTGCTGAAGCTGTGATTGATCCAGTAGTTCTTGGCGAGAAAACCGGTGACACTGGTGTTCGCGACATTCGTGTTGGTCTTCGAGTCGTTGACCTCGTAGGTGGCGGTCGGGCCGCCGACACCAACCCGGTAGGCGACGTGCATGTCGAGCGAGTCGCCCTGTGGCGCAACGGCTGTCACGGTTTCGGTGGCGCCGGGTGCCAGTAGCCGCTGAGGACCGTCGACCCATTTGCCGTTGGGGCTCGTCCCGTCATCGAGCAGGAACTGCACCTTGTCGGTGTGGTTGGTGATCGTCATGGCGATGGTCGGCTCGCCGGGATGAGTGACCGGCATGGTTCCCGCGTGGGCGACCGCGGCGAAGGACAGCGCGGCGGCGATCCCCGTTCCTGCTGCGGCGATCCGAGCCGTCGTGATGTTCATGGGGCCTCCTGTACGTGAATGTTGTGATCCGAGAAGGGGTTTGGGCCGTCTCTTGACACCGACAACTATTTCGCGAGCGGCCACTTTCCGGATTCCCCCGAACAGCGGATTCGCCGGTGGAACCGTTCTCCCCCGATCGGCGGACAGACCGAGGCCGCTGAACAGCCGCCATGCCGATCTGCTTTGGTAGAGGCGATGGCTACACCAAACGCGCCGCTGGGCATTGCCACGTTCAACGTCAACGGGATCCGGGCGGCACGCCGTCGCGGCTTCGACGCCTGGCTCGCCGGGCGCGGACTCGACGTGGTGGCCCTGCAGGAGTTGCGCTGCCCGCCCGACCAGGTCGGCGAATTCGACGGCTATCACGCGGCGATGGATTCCGGCTCGATCCCGGGCCGCAACGGCGTCGCCATCCTGACGCGCGACGCGCCGACGGCCGTGCGGACCTGGGTCTCGCATCCCCCGCGCACCCGGGGGCTCGGGACATTCGCGAACGAGGGGCGGTACCTCGAGGTCGACCTCGCGCACGCTCCCCTCACAGTGGCATGCCTCTATCTGCCGAAAGGCGGCCTGCCGGCGCACCTGCAGCGGCCCGGCAACATGCGCGATCTGCCCGACGGCGGCGCCAAGTACGACAGGAAGATGCGCTTCCTCGGGGCGTTCGCGCGCGAGCTGAGCCGCAACCGGCGGGCGGCGCTCGCGGCGGGCCGCGAGTTCCTGCTGCTCGGCGATCTGAACCTGGCGCACCTTCCGCACGACGTGACGAATTGGCGGCCCGCACAGAAGATGGAGGGCTTCCTCCCCGAGGAACGCGCCTGGCTGGACGCACAGATCGGGCCGCGCACACTCGTCGACGTGGTGCGGACGCTGCATGGTGACCGGCCCGGGCCGCTGTCCTGGTGGAGTTGGGCCGGCGAGTCGTTCGTCAAAGACGTGGGCTGGCGCATCGATCACCACCTGGCCACGCCGCGGCTCGCGCGGACCGCTATGTCGGTGACGGTCGACAAGGAAGCCGCGCCCGACGCGCGGCTGTCCGACCACGCGCCTGTGGTTGTGCGCTACGCCTTCCCCTGAACCGCCGCGCGATGAGTTGTGCGCGGGTCGGCTGTCTACCCCTGTGACGGCACCCGCTTCCGGGCGCCGCGGACCACAGGAGCAGCCCGATGCACGCCATGATCTTCGTTCACCTGCCCGTCGCCGACGTCGCGCGCTCGCGGAAGTTCTTCTCCGGGCTCGGCTATGCGGTCAACGAGACGTTCAGCAATGACAACGCAGTGACACTGGTGCTGGGCGAGAACCAGTTCGCAATGCTAACGCAGCGCGACGTCTTCGATTCCCTGCACTCGGCCGAGACCGCCGACGCGTCAAAGACGAAGGAGTGCGTCATCTGTCTGGCGGTCGACAGCCGCGGATGTGTCGACAAGCTCGTCGACGGCGCCATCGCCGCGGGCGCAACGCCGGGCGATACCGACGACGAGGACTTCATGTACGGCCGCAGCTACCACGATCTCGACGGCCACTCCTGGCAGATGTTCTCGATGAACGTTGCCGCCACGTAGTCCAAAAAACTGGCCTTGGCCAACATTGCACGCCGCTACGATTTCCCAGCATGCAGTCAGCATTCGCACAGGATCACGACCTGACGGACAGCCCGATCGATCCGTCATGGGTCGTCGACGGCAAGCCACGGGCACGGTCGCGGCGCTGGCACACCAGTGGCGACTCGGCAGTCGAGTTCTATATCTGGGACTGCTCGGCCGGCACCTTCGACTGGACCTTCGTCGTAGAGGAGACGGTGCACATCGTCGCCGGCGAGGTCCGCATCGGTGACCCGCAGACCGGAACCTGGCTCCGGGCGGGCGATTCCGCGGTTTTCGCCGCAGGCACCACCTACCGGTGGCACGTCCCAGACTACGTCCGCAAGCACGCCACTCTGCGCACCCCGCTCCCGACACTGCTGATCCGGGTGGGGCGCGTCGCGACGCGGGTCGGTCGTCGCCTGGCATCCACGATCCCGAGTCGCGGGCAGTCCGTCGGAGTCAATGTCCCCCGCGCACGCCGAGCAACGTGAGGGCCGCGGCCACCTCGATCGGGTTACGCGCAAAGGGTTTCGGCAGGAGTTCGTCGACACGCGCGAGGCGCCGGTCGATGGTGTTGCGGTGGGTGTACAACCGTTCGGCGGTGCTCGTCCGATTGAGTCCCTCATCGACGTAGGTCAGGACCGTCTGGTGCAGCACCGGGCTGGCGTCCTTCAATTCACCGAGCACGTCCGCCACGAACTGATCGGCCGACGACAGATCCGTCGACAACAGGTCCACGAGGTGGACGTCCTCGTAGCGCACGATGGACAGCGCGGAGCCCAGCCGCGCCAAGAGCCGTTGCGCTGCAGCGGCATCCATGTGCGTCCGCCGGAAGCCGCTCACCCCAGCGGCCGGGCGGCCCAGAGCTACGCGCACACCAGGCCGTCGTCCCAGGCGCTCGGCGAGATCAGCAGCTGTTGGCGTTGCCTTCGCCGGTATCCACAGCCACAACGCAGCGGTACCGGCGACCACCGTCAGTCGCCGGTCCGCGTCGCACGCCCGCATCACCTGTTCACTGGCGCGCTCGAGCAAGCCGACGTCCTGCTCCGAATCCACCCAGACCACGACGCCGATGTGCGAACCGGTCAGCGCGTAGCCGAGCTGCGCTTCGGCGCGCGATGGTGCGATGTCCGCGCCCTGGAGCAGGAGCTCGACGGTGGCGTACCGCTGCAGCTGCGAGCCACCGGCGAACTCTTCTCGGACGCGGCCCACGTGTGCCGCCAGTTCCTCGATGGAATCGTCGACGAATGTGGCAAGCGAATTGCCCGTGATCTCGATGAGTTCACGGAGTTGTTCCGCATCGTCGGTCGCCTTGAAGCAAGCGGCCAGCCACCATTTCCACCCGACACGTTGAGCGGATCGCCACGATGCGACATCGTCGGTCGTCAGGCCACGCAGGACCACATCACGTGCGTAGGTGCGCATGGCGCTTCCCGTCGCGGGAGCGACCCGGCGGCCCGGTTCGGCGATGTTGGATGTCAGCCAATGCTTGAGGTTGGCGACCGTCAGGCTCGCGTCGGCCTCCGCGAGTACCGGGTCGTCGGCGATCGCCCGGTACCGCGAGTCGCGAAGGGACGCCGCGGTCAGATCGGCGACCACTTCGCCGGACCTCGTCAGCATCGACTCAGCGAGTTCCCGGATCAGCCGGCGGACCGGATCGGATGCATCGGGCCACAGCTGATCCGGTGTCATGGCAACAGTCTGCCGCTTACAGACCGAGGTGATCGGCGAGTTCGCGGTAGTCGACCATCCACAGGCCGGGCGAGCCCGTGGGGTACTGCGAGCGGAAGCCGAGGATGCGCTGGACGCGCTCCGGCAGGGTCTTCACCACCTCCCGGTCGACCAGGAACGGGTAGGCCTCCTCCCCGACCAGGAAGCCCGGGTTGAACGCGAAAGACACCGCGCGGCGGTACTCATCGGAGGTGACGTTGGCGCCACCCCCGTGTGCGGTCTTGCCGCTGAAGAAGAGGGCATCGCCGGCGTTCATGATCGCGGGGACCGTCTGCTCGGGCGTCCCGCGGTCCTGGAAATCGGGCCACTTGTGGCTGCCCGGGATGACGCGGGTGGCGCCGTTCTCCTCGGTGAAGTCCGTGAGGGCGATGAGGAAGTTGAGGGTGATCTCCGGGCCGGCGGGGCCCATGCCGACGAAGGGGTACCAGTTCTCGAGGTCGCGGTGCAGGAACTGCGCGCGGTTGCCGGGGCCGATCTCGATCACCTGGGCAGTGGTCATCCAGTACGTGCCCGATTCCTCGAGGAAGGTCGCATCACACAGGGCGTGCACCAGGTCGTGGTTGATGATCTCGTTGCGGAAGACCGGGCTGTGGGTGACCAGGTTCGTCAGGCGCTTGGTGTTGGCGCCGTGGAACTCGTTGACGATCTCGAGCTCGTGCTTGCCGCCGGGAGTCAGCGCGGTGAGGGGGCCCTCGATCTCGGCGTTGAACCGGGTGACCTGCTCCGGGGTCAGCAGACCCTCGATGATCACCCCGCCGTCCTCGGCGACGATGGCACGGATATCCGCGACGTCCGCGGTGTGAGGAAGCTTCCGGAGGTTCGAAACAGCGGTTGTCATCGCGTGATCTCTTTCTGCGAGTTGAACTTTGGGGGGACGCCGAGCTGCTGGTGTGGCGTTCGTCTCACTATTGCCGTTGGGGCCGGTGGTGTGCCATGGCACCTCTCAACCAATCGAGCGGGCGGACGGTGCATATTGCACCTATCGGTTGGGGTCGCCGGCCAGCTGCCGCTTCAGTTCGAATTTCTGAATCTTGCCGGTGGCCGTCTTGGGGAGTGCGGTGAACTCGATGCGGTCCGGGACCTTGAATTTCGCGACGCGGTCGAGCAGGTGGGCCCGCAGTTCCGCACTCGTGACAGCCGCACCTGGGCGCAGCGAGACGAACGCCGCGGGCCGCTCACCCCAATGCTCGTGCGGCATGCCGACAACCGCGGCCTCCAGCACGGCGGGGTGCTCGAGGATGGCGCTCTCGATCTCGACCGAGCTGATGTTCTCGCCACCGGAGATGATGACATCCTTTGCACGGTCACGGATTTCGAGGTAGCCGTCGGGGTGACGCACCGCGAGATCGCCACTACGGAACCAGCCGTCCGGCACCGCCGCCGCAGTGGCGGCCATATCTCGGTAGTACGCGGGGGTGACGTTGTTTCCCCGCAACGCGATCTCGCCGATCGTTGCACCGTCTGCGGGGACGTCCCGGCCCTTTTCATCCACCACCCGAACCGGGTCGGTGACGATGTTGCCGACGCCCTGGCGGGCGTTCAGGCGGTCACGCTCGTCAGCAGACGACGAGTCCCACTCCTGCTTCCATTCGTTGATGACGGCCGGGCCGTAGGTCTCGGTCATGCCGTAGAGATGGGTGACCGCGAGGCCACAGGCACGGGCCCGCGCAAGCAGTGCGGGTGCGGGAGGCGCTCCGCCGGTGGCCACCCACACGGTTTGTTCCGCTCGCTTCGCAGGCGGCTGCGAGGTCATGGTCGACAGGACCGTCGGCGCCGCGCACATGTGGGTGATCGCGTGGTCCTCGACAGCGGTCCAAATCGCATACGCCTCGACCTTGGGCAGGCACACGTGGGTGGCGCCGGCCGCGGTGACCGCCCAGGTGAAGCACCACCCGTTGCAGTGGAACATCGGCAGCGTCCACAGATACGCCGAGTTGAGGTTCAGGCCCGAATGGAAGGCCATGGCCAGCGCCTGCAGGTAGGCGCCGCGGTGGGTGTACACCACCCCCTTCGGCTTACCCGTGGTACCCGACGTGTAATTGATTGCCACCGTGGCGAATTCGTCGTCACAGGCAACATCCACCGGCGCTGCCGACGCCACGTAGTGCTCGTATTGCTCACTGCCGGCGATGACCTTCACGGTGCCGCAGACCAACTCGGCCGCCTCCCGCGCGACCGCGATCAGCGGGTCCGTTGCGATCAGCACCTCGGCTCTGCTGTGCTTGAGGATGTATGCGATGTCCCCTGCGCTCAGGCGAGAGTTCAGCGGCACCAGAACCCCACCCGCGTAGGGCACCCCGTAATGCGCCTCGAGCATTTCCAGGGTGTTGTGCGCCAACACCGCGACGCGGGCACCCGGCCCCAGTCCGTCGGCAACCAGCGCGCCCGCGAGGTGCCGGCAGCGCCCATGCAGATCGCGGTACGTCAGCACGCGTGCGCCGTCGATGACGGCGACCTTGTCCCCGTGCACCGCTGCGGCTCGATCGAGAAAACGCACCGGGTTCAGCGCCGACACTGCATGTGTCACAGCGATCCATCTTCAAGCAGCCGAGAACCTTTCGATGCCAGGGCACGTGTGGGCAGATCACCCATCGACAGAAACCCGCTGGGCGCGTCAATGACCGCCGTCACGGCATTGACCGCAGCTGCGATGGTGCTCACAAACGATTCGAAGCCGGTCAGTGATGTCAGCTCGATCGTCTGGTCAGCGCCTTCGATGCGGTAATCATCACCCGCGGTGAGCGAGTCACTCCGGTCGAAGAAGCCGAACATGATCTCGAGGTCGATCACCGCACGGCCGCCGCGCAATCCGCGGGCGGCGTGGGTGACGGCCGCGATCTGGCCGGATTCGACGGTGATGTGCTCGCCGACGCGAGTGATCTCGCTGACCACCGCAGGCGCCACCCGGTCGACCTCGATAGCGTCCAAGGTCCAGCCGAGGCCGCTCGCCAGCGCGCCGATCGATTGTTCGAAACCGTAGTGGCCGGCCACATCTCCAGATTCCTGTGCCGCGGCGAACTGCGCGGGCGTCAGTCCCAGGCCGAACTTCGACAGGATCGCCCCGTACCGCGACATGTTGGTGCGACGGCGGATGATCACGCGGTCGACACGTTGGGTGAGAGTGGTCAGCAGCAGGGGCAGGGTGTCCATGAGGACACCGGGGTTGGCCCCGGTACCCAGCACGGTGACGCCGTGCGCTTTGGCGGTGTCATCGAGACGACACGAGATCTCCGGGTGACTCGACCACGGGTACGCCAGTTCCTCGCAGATGCTCATCACGTTGTAACCACGCTCAAGTAGCGGGACGAGGGTGTCGGCCACGTGATTCAGATCCGACGTCGTCGCGACGATCGCCAGGTCCGCCGGGGGCAGACCCGCGGGATCGTCGACGACGGTCACGCCGGTCGCCGCGCTGCCGACGAGGACGCCGAGATCCGTGCCGACGACCGCGGGATTGCGGTCGGCCGCACCGACGATCTGGACGTCGGTGCGTCGCAACAGGGATTGCGCCATGGCGCGGCCGGTGGCGCCGAGGCCCACCATCACGATTCGTTGTGCCATTTTTCGTTGTCTTTCAGAGGGATTCGTTGTTCGGTGGTTTCGCTATTCCTGCCGGCCCGAGGACGGCAGCAGTTTCCCGACAACGGGTCCGAGCGCGAAGGCGGCGATCAGCGAAACAATGATGACGACGGAGACCACGCGACTGTTTCCGGCGAGCAGATCGAGGTTGAGCAGCATGATCGCCAGGATGGCCAGCAGCCCCACCATGCCGAGCAGTGGCGCGATCAGTGTCCGCGTCACCGGCGCCCCGTGCGGTTCGCGACGGAAGAACGCCAGCACGGCCGAGCAGGTGAGGATGAGCAGCACGACGTATCCGATCGACCCCAGACCCGATGTCCACGTATAGATTTCGCTCATCGGGTCGAGCCCGATGATGGTGCCGCCGGCCAGCACAGCGCCGGTGGCAATCGCGACGGCCACCGCCCCGCGGTGCGGCGAGCCGTGCCTCGGGTGGCTCGCCGACAGGGTGGTCGGCAACAGCCCCCGGGACGCCAGCGAGAAGGTGTAGCGGGCGAGGATGTTGTGCCACGTCAAGGCCGCCGCGAAGGTGCTGGTGACGAACATCGCCACGGTCAGGTCGGCACCGACGCGCCCGAGGTACTGAAGCGCCACTGCGGAGAACAGGCCCTCGGGGTCGGCTGTCGCGGCTTGGACGACTCGACTGTCGCCCACGCCGCTGATCACCGCCCACGAGGTGAAGGTGTAGAAGAGTCCCACGACGACCACCGAGACGATCGTCGCCCGGCGCACCGTCCGGGCGGGATCACGCGCTTCGTCCCGGAACACCGCCGCCGCCTCGATGCCGATGAAGCTGAGTACGGCGAAGATGAGGCCCACCCCGGGTGCGCCGCTGAATATCGCCTTCAGCGAGAACATCCCACCGGACAGGCCTTCCGGTCCACCACCGCGCGCGACGATCCAAAAGTCCAGTGCGAGAACGATGCTCACCTCGGCGACCAGCAGGACACCCAGGACCTTGCCGGACAGCTCGACGTCCCGGTAGCCCAGGAACAACGTCAGCGCCAGTCCCACGCCGGCCCACAGCCACCACGGCGATGCGGGTCCGCCGTAGGACTTCACGAGCGCGTCGACACCGGTCCCGAACAGAATGAACAGCCCGATGAAGATGCACGTATAGGACAGCATGGCCAGGTAGCCGGTGCCGATCCCGGCAGCTCGGCCCAGGCCGGCGTGCACGTAGGAGTAGAACGCCCCCGCCGAGCGGACGAACGGCGTCATCGTCGTGAAACCGATGACGAAAAGAAGCAGGACGACGAGGGTCGCCACGTAGCCGATGGGCAGGCCTGCGCCGTTCCCCAAGGCCAGGCCCAGCACCATCGGCCCGCCAACGACACAGAGCGGGGCGGCCCCGGCGATGATCATGAGGGAGATCGAGCCGACGCCGAGCTTGCCGCTCAGGCGGGGCGTAGTCCCGGGCTCAGTGGCGTTCTCGCTGGTAGCCGGAGCGGTGCTCCCATTTGCTGTCGTGTCCATCGTCAGAACCTGATCACCGAGCGGATGCCGACGCCGCGCTTCATCTCGTCGAACGCGTCATTGATCTCTGCCAGGTCGATGACCCGGGTCACGAGCGAGTCGAGATCGATGCGGCCCCGCATGTAGTGCTCGACGAGCAGCGGGAAGTCGGTGGCGGGCTTGCTCGAGCCGTAGTTCGAGCCGATGAGGGAAAGCTCTTGATCGGACATGACGAAGGGGTCGATCGTCACCTTCATACCGTCGGCCACCTGCCCCGCGACGACGGCGGTGCCACCTCGAGCCAGGACCGCATAGGCGGCTTCGATGGTCTGCGGCAGGCCGATGGCCTCGATGGCCACCTCGACGCCACGCCCATCGGTGAGCTCCGCGATCCGGTCCGCCAGATTCTCGTGGGCGGTGTTGATGACTTCGGTGGCACCGAAAACCCTTGCCTGCTTGAGCTTTTCGTCGGAGATGTCGGCGGCGATGAGCTGCCGTGCGCCGACCAGGCGCGCGCCCTGAATCGCGTTCAGCCCGACGCCGCCGCACCCGATGACCAACACGGTATCGCTCGGGCGGACCTTCGCGGTGTTGACCGCCGCACCGACACCGGTGGTCACGGCGCAGCCGATCAGGGCCGACTGCTCGAAGGGGGCGTCATCGCGGATCGCGATCGCGCCCGATTCGGGCACCATGACGTACTGGCCGAAGGTGCCGAGGCCGGCAAAGCTGAGGACGTCCGCGCCATCGGCCGCGGTGATCCGCGACCGGCCGTCGAACGAGAGGTGGTTGGCCGAATGCTGAGCGACCATGTCGCACAGCACGGGCCGGCCGCTGATGCAGTAGCGGCACCGGCGACAGGAGGGTGTCCAGGACAGCACGACGTGATCGCCCTTCTTCAGGGTCGTCACCCCTTCGCCCACGCTCTCGATGACACCTGCCCCTTCGTGGCCGAGAATCATCGGGGTGGGGACGTCCCATTCACCGGCAAGTACGTGAAAATCGCTGTGGCACACTCCACTTGCCTTGAGCCGCACGAGTACGTCGCCGGGCGGCGGGGTCGACGGGAGCGAAACGGTTTCGATGGTCAGCGGCGCGTTCGGCGTCCTGAAGACGGCGGCGTCGAATTCGATGGTCATGGCAGATGTCCTCTTGAGGGTGGATGTGGTGGATCAGATGCGGCGGCGACGGTCGGCGGCTAGCCGCGAAGAGTGCGGATGAGCTTCTTGTTGGCGAACTCTTCGATCCCCGCCCGGCCGAGTTCGCGCCCGAAGCCGGATCGCTTGACGCCGCCGAAGGGCAGTTCCATGCTGTCGAGACCGACGCCGTTGACGAACACCATGCCTGCCTCGATCTGGTCGGCGACGCGTATCGCCTGCCCGGGGTCCGTGGTGAAGACGTATGAGCCCAGTCCGTAGGGCGTGTTGTTCGCCAGCTCGACAGCCTCGGCTTCGGACCCGGCTCGATAGATGGTGGCCACCGGACCGAACAGTTCCTCGGTGGACGACGGCGACGTCGGCGCTACGTCGGTCAGCACGGCGGGCGGGAAGTACGCCCCCTCTCGCTCGCCATCGCGAACCAGCGTCGCGCCGTCTGCGACAGCGCGCCGGACCTGTTCTTCCAGTCGCTCGGCGGCGGCAACCGAGGACAGCGGAGCAAGCGAGCCGGCCTGGGCCAGAACCTGTTCCGTGAACGCATCCACGAACGGTTCGTACAGATCGTCGGCAACGATGAACCGCTTTGCGGCGTTACACGCCTGACCCGCATTTTCGAATCGGGCGGCTACCGCGGCCCGCACGGTGGCATCGAGGTCATCCGATGACAGCACGATGAACGGGTCCGAGCCACCCAACTCGAGCACCACCTTCTTCAGGTTCCGACCCGCTACTTCCGCGACTGCTGCGCCGGCCCGTTCAGAACCGGTGAAGGAGACACCTCGCACCCTGGGGTCGGCGATGGCGCCGGCGACCTGTTCATTGGTCGCATAGGTGTTGACGTAGCAGCCTTCGGGAAAGCCGGCGTCGACGAAGATCTGCTGCAATGCGGCGGCTGATTCCGGGCACTGCGGCGCGTGTTTGAGCACGATCGTGTTGCCCAGAGCGAGATTCGGCGCGGCGAATCGGGCGACCTGGTAGTACGGGTAGTTCCACGGCATGATGCCCAACAACACGCCGATCGGCTGGCGGCGGACGAACGCCGTTCCCTCTCCCTCGATGAGCTCGATCGGCTCGTCCGCGAGGAATGTGGCGGCGTTGTCCGCGTAGTACTCGTAGATGGCTGCGCTGAATTCGACTTCACCGATGGCCTGGTCGAGGGACTTGCCCATCTCGCGGCGGATGATTTCGGCAAGTTCGCCGCTGCGCGAGTTGTGCAGTGCGGCAACTTTTCTCAGTAGGTCAGCGCGCTCACTGACGGATGCCTTCCTCGACCAACCCTGATAAGCGTTCTCAGCCGCTCCGAGCGCGGCAGCCACCGCCGCATCTGTCGCCGTGGGGTACTCCCGGACCAGTTCGCCGGTCGCCGGGTCGGTCACGACATACAACGACATGTTCATTTCGCTGACTCCTGTTCGTGCTCAATTGATTTCGGTTGAAGTGCTGCTTCGAAGTCCGCACGCAGGGCCTTGCGATCGAACTTGCCGGAGGCGTTGAGGGGAAGCGCGTCGTACACGACCCAACGGTCGGGAATCGCATAGTCGGGCAGGCAAGTGCGCAGAAACCCGACGAGTTCCTGCTCATCGAACGCCGCGCCGGCGCGCGTCTCGATGGCGACCGCGACACGCTGCTGGAGAATGTCGTCGGCGTACCCGAAAGCGCATGCGGCCGCGACGGTTTCGTGGCGAGCGATGTGGGACTCGACGAATGTCGGCATGATCTTCTCGCCGCCGCGGTTGATGACGTCGTCTGCCCGGCCGTGCAGCCACAGCAGGCCGTCGCCGTCGATCCGGCCGACATCGCCAGTGCGCAGCCACTGCCCGGTCATCTTCTCCGCCGTCAGCCGCGGCTCGTCCCAGTAACCGAGCATGCGCGTCGGCCCACTCAGCCACACTTCGCCCAACCCGCCGGGCGCCACGTCATCGCCCGACTCGTCGACGATGCGTAATTGGACGCCGGGCAACGGCAGTCCCACGGACTCGGCTTTCGTCGCCGCCAGATCGCTGGGCAGGAACGTGCACACCGACGTGAACTCGCTCAGCCCGTACGCGTGCACCAGCTTGAGATGCGGCCACCGCTGCTGCAGCTCCTGCACCCAGGCCTCGGGCATGGCGCTGCCGCCGTACATGATTGCGCGGACGCCGCTGAAGATCGCGTCGGCCTCGTCGTGCAGCATCAGCATTCTCAGCATGCTCGGCACCGCTGCGAGGAACGTGACCGGGTGCGCCATCAGTTCTGTTGCCGCGTCGCCGGTCCGATAGCGCCGCAGGAGACTGATCGTCCCTCCGGATGCGACCATGTGCGCCAATTGATCCGCGAAGCCCGTGTTGTGAAAGATGGGTACGACGATCAAGGTGCTGTCGTCCGGTCCCGTTTCGAAGTAATCCGAGAACGCGTATGCCAGCTCGGCCATCGCGGCGCTGCTGATGACCGCACCCTTGGGAATCCCGGTGGTACCTGAGGTGAAGCTGATGAGGGCGGGGATCTCGCCCCCATCTGAATGGTCGCTTGCGGCAACCGATTCGAGACTGCTGCGGCTTGTCTCGCGCAGAAGCTCCGACAGCTCCAGGTACTGTGCACCGGTCCGGGTGGCGAGATCGGTTCCCCCGAGGCCGGCATCGTGAAGCACCAACTTGGCATCGACCTTCGCGATCTGCGCGACGACCTGACTCTGCGCGAGACGGGTATTCATCGGGACGACGATCACGTGCGCGCGCTGACATCCGAGAAACGCGACAACCCATTCCAGGCAGTTTTCGCCGAGCAGCACAACGCGATCACCCATGCGCACACCGCGATCGAGGAGTAGGACGCCGAAGCGCGTCATCGCGTCATCGAGTTCCGACCACGTCAGAGTCGTTTCCCCGCAACGTAGTGCGATGGCATTCGGCCGCGTGTCGGCCCAGTGCGCAACGGCGCCCGACAGGCTGGTGTGTCCGGTCTGCGGTGAGCGGATCATCGGCGTACTTCGGTCAGAGTCTGGATACCCGGCCCGAACCCGCCCAGCGATCGTCCGATGCGCTCGAACTCTCTGAGCGCGAACTGCCACGGGAGGACCTCCGGTCCCCACGCCCCCGGCGGCGGGCATTCGCGCAGCGCGGCGAGTGCGGCAACAGCGGCGCCGAGGCCGGTACCACGGGACATCGGCGCGTCGTCGACGAGTGCGAGCGCCCCCTGGACCCGAGCGCCGTCGAGAACTTGAATCAGCAACGCCGTCAACGCTTTACCGGCCTTCGGCGCGGAAGCGGCCTGGTGGCGGGCCCACATCAGCTTCCAGAGGAACTCGGCCGGCTCGACATCGTGACCGGCGATGTCCACCAGGACGTCATTGTGACCGAATCCGATGCGACCCAACGTCGAAAACGCCGCGTTGGCCCAGTCGGGCCGCAGCGATCCCTTACAACTCGCGTTGCGCAACTGCGGGAAGAATCTGCTGAGGGTTCGCGGTTCCGGGTGCGCCGTGTCGAAGGCATCGATGACACCGAGTGGCTCGGGAAAGGTGAAGGTACCCGCGGTTTCCGGAACAAAGCCGGGCGACTGCACCCACTGTCCGTCCCGCCACACCGGGCACGGCGTCACCGCCATGTGGAGCATGTGGCGCAGCGGAGCCAGTCCGCCGGGGTCGCGCTCGTGTGTTGCCCACACCACCTGGACGCCGTCGCTGTCGGGAAATTCGTCGAGCAGGCGGGCAGCGCACCAGTTGGACACCCCGGGCGACCAGCCGGCACCGCTGATGAGCGCGACGCCGGCGCGCTGGGCCTCGGCGTCCAGGGCCAGGACGGTTTCGGTCGCCTCGAGGTCGTCACCGATATCGATATAGGTCGTGCCTGACCGCAGCGCGGCCTGGGCGAGGCCGTCGGATCCGGCGAAGAACGGTCCGGAAAGGTTGAGCACCACGTCGACACCTTTGAGGTCCACCGACTCCGCGGTGACGTCGACGACGCGCCCCCGGACGCGCGCCGGATCCAGCGACTCGGCACGCTGGACAGCTTCGGGCGCCCGATCCATCGCCAGGAACTGCGCATCCGGGAGTTGCTCGAGAAGGATCCGCAGCGCGGCGCTCCCCATCTGCCCCAGTCCGGCAATACCCACTGACACCATGTCGAACCTCTTCCAATATCGCAGGTTCACCATCAGTACCTGCACGAACGAACATTCGTTAAGCTAGCGTTGGCCGTGGCTTCCGTCAATAGGTGACGCAGAGTCAATTGCCGACAGCCCGGCCACGACACCCCGACAACCGCAGCTGCAGGCGAAGATCCGCTCGGCACACAGACCGGCGACACCGGGCACACCGTTGAGCCGGGTACGCACTCGAGCGCCGTAACCTTGGACTCAGCTGCCAACAGGAGGAAAGATGACCGCCGCACGAGGAACCTCGGCTCGGCCCGCCTCGAGCGCTTCGGAACTCGACCGCTCAGCCGACATTGCCAACCTCGGCCGGGTCTTCGATCTGGATGTCATGCGCGAACGCATCCTGGCAGCGGCCATCACCAACGTCGCCGATCACGGATTCGGTGCGTTCACAGTCCGGGAAGTCGCGGCCGTCGCCGGCATCAAAGCACCCGGACTCTACAGCCACTTTCCGTCGAAGGAGGCAATCCTCACCGAGGCGGTCTCCCGGGTGCTGGCCGACTTCCTGGAAAACTCAACGCATGTCGACGGTGTCGATCCCGAAGCAGACCTGCGCGAGACGGTACGACAGCACGTGCTTTACCAAATGCACAACATGCACATCGCCCGCGTGGCGGATCTCGTTCTCTACACCGCCTCCGCCGGCCAGTTCTTGTCGACCGGCGACTACGACAGATTGCTGGCCCTGCAGAGCGCCCACCTGAATCTGGTGCGCGATCGCGTGACAGCCTTCGCGCCCGACGTGTCGGAAACCAAGGTCACCGTCGCCTCCATGGCGATCATCGCGATGTGCGATCGTGTCGCGAACTGGTTCCCGGCAGACGGTGCGCGCGACCCCGAAGAACTGGCCGACCTGCATTGGCAGCTGGTACGCGCCATGCTCGTCGGGCTCGGACCGAACCACTCCTAACAGCGGCGGGTCACCGTCTCGCCACCCGGTCTGCTACCCGGGGCGGTCCCCATCCACTGCGCCGTCCGAGCATCGGGCCGCCAGCCAGCCATCTCTGCGTGGCGAATCATCACTGCACGCCTAAATCTCAAGGGCGCGAATGCTATTCGTGAATGATTCGGAGAGCCGCGGACGACGAAACCAACCAACCGTTGACACGACTTTCGCGCGGCAGTAACCTACGTCACTCATACGAACGAATATTCGTTCGGTCACACCTCCCGTAGTCCGCCGACGTAGTCGGGCGCAATCCGGATTTGATCAACAAAAGGACAGCAGATGAGTCTGCCCGAGTTGGCGGCCACGCGTGCCGCTGCCGCAGGTGCCGTCGCGTGGGTCTTGATTCGACGTAATACCAAACAGCGCAATATGTTTCATGCTCATGCCGCATGGCCCACGGGTGTCCCGGAAGAACGGGTGAGCCGCAACGGCATCCAGGACACGCGCGAAAGCTCCCGCGTCGAGGCGCACGTGAAGAGCCGGTGGTCGGTCTTCGCCGCGTACGGGCTCCTGGCCGCCGCCACGCAGGCACTCGTGGTGAACTACGCGCCCGTGACCGGCGACGCGGCCCGGCATTTCGGCGTGTCAATCGCCGCAATCGGTTGGCTGTCACAGGTTTTCCCGCTGATCTACGTGCTGCTCGCCATACCCGCAGGCCTGGCACTCGATCGGTTCTTCCGCCCGGCCCTCATCGCAGGCGCGGTACTCACCGCGGCCGGCGCGTTCCTGCGGCTGGTCGCCGGTGACTTCACCTGGACGCTGATCGGACAAATGGTCGCAGCGGTGGGTCAGCCCTTCGTCCTCAACGCGATCCCCGGCCTCGCCGTCAGCTACCTCGCCGTAAAGGACCGCGCCACCGGCATCGCCGCCGCGTCCTCCGCCACGTTCGGTGGGATGGTCGTGGGATATCTGCTCGGCGCGTGCCTCCCGGGCGAAAACCACATCCACACCTTGACCGTCATCACTGCACTGCTCGCCCTGGACGCCGGGCTGTGTCTCCTGGCGGCGCTTCGCTTCGCACAGCCACTGGGCGGTCCAGAGTCCATTCGCACGACTGGAGGACTTCGGGCCTTCCGCACCGCATTCGGCAACCGCTATCTGCGGCGCTTGTGCGCGGTCGTCGCCATCCCGATGGGCACGTTCATCGCACTCGCCACCTTCGTACAGCCACTGCTCGAGCCCTCGGGTGTCTCAGAATCGACCGCCGGCCTCGTTTTGGCCGTCACCATGATTGCCGGGGTCATCGGCTGCGCCGTCGTACCGGTGTGGGCCGACCGGCACCGCCGGGAAGTCCAGATCATGGGCGTCGGAATCGGTTTCACCGCGGTGGCGTGCCTACACCTGGCGCTGGCACCCAGTACGACGATGGCCTTCCTCACCCTGATCGGGGTGGGCTTCGTGCTACTGCCGGCGCTGCCCATCGTGCTCGCCTTGAGTGAGCGCCACGCTCCCGATGCCGAGAGCACCGCGGCGGGACTCATCTGGATGGCCGGCAATCTGGGCGGCGTCGTCATCGCCACCGCCGTCGGATTGCTCGTCACGCATCCCGCGACCGCTTTCCTCACTCTGGCCGCGGCGACCCTCATCGCGATGCCGGCACTTCGCTGGTTCGACCGACTACAGCGCCACGAAACTGCCCCCTGAGCTCTTGGGCGGCCACTAACCAGAGTGGGCCACACAGCGGGAATTCAGATATGTGCACCATGCACCGCTCCCGCCCCAAAAGAGGTGAGCACCGTCGTTGTGACCCAGCTCACCAGACCGCGACAGTAGTGCACCACCTGACGAGCAACGGCGGGAAACCCCTCCCGCCACTTGGCGGCGTCCCGCCATCAACCGCACTTCGAGAGGAATCACCACCATGACGGACCTTGTGTTCCTGGCAGCCGCGGTATGGCTGGCGGCCGTCGGCTACTACATCGGATGGAAGTTCATCCGCGACTACGGCAACTACCTTCTCGGCCTGGAATCCTTGATCGTTGGAATTTCTGCCACCAACTTCCTCGTCGGGTCGCTGCTCGGCGCCGCGGAGGGCGGGATCGCCTTCGACGTCTCCTTCTTCCTCGACGCGTTCTCCCGGTCGGTCGGTTTCACGCTGATCCTCGTCATGGGCCTGATGGCGGTCACCCATCGGTACAAGCCGACAGTCGCTGTCGAGGTCGGCGTCTTCGGACTGGCCGCCGTCGCCGCGATGTTCCTGAAGAAGTTCCACGACGAGACACTCCACGTCGGACCGGCAACGTTCTACCTGGTGGCCAATCTGCTGACGACAGCATTCCTGGCTTACTTCGCCAAGAAGGTCTGGGACGCCGGCGCCCGAAAGATCGCAGTCGCAACAGGTTTGGTCACTGCTGCCGCGACGGCCATCGCGATCACCTATGACTTCTGCCCGCTCCCCTTCGACGACCACAACCGCACGTTCTTCTACACCGCTGCGCTGGCGACGTGGGGCGCCCAGGGGGTCATCTACCTTCGCGCCTACCGCGCGCTGTATGCCCACAACGTCGCCGCGGACGCGGGCACAACCTCGAGTTATCGAAAAGACCTCCGGCACAGCCTCGGATGAAGACGACACACCAAAATGAAAGGAAAACAATGAGATTGAAGGTTGCACCCTCTCCCGTCCTTGCCGCTGCGGCAGTGGCTGCGTCGGTGGCGAGCCTGTGCATGGCACCGGCAGTACATGCCGCGCCGGTCGACATGGCTCCGCAGGTCTACGACAAGGTGTCCCCGGACGGCTGGCATCTGAATCTGCAGATCAAGAACGAGGTCGTGAACTCTGTTCCCAATCTCGCGGCGGCGGCCAACTCGCGTGAAGCATTTGTCACTGCCACCGCGACCGCAACGGCGACCGGTGGTGGAAATCCGATCCAGGACAGCCTCTTCATCCTCGGCTATCAATTGGGTTGCCAATCGGACGTTTCGGCAGGTTTGGTCATGGGCGGCACCGGCGGCGTTGCCGGTTCAGCGGGCGTACCGTCCGGCGTCGGCGGCACCATCGGCGCTGCGGGCTTCCTGGAAACCATTGTCCAGCCTGGCGTCATCGTCGATCTGCCGATGACCAACATGGCGCTGAGCCCGGGCAACACCGCGTCTCTGGGCGTTGACAATCTGCACATCAAAGCCGATGCCTGTGGCGGCGACGTCAACATCCGCTCATACGCATACTTGCGCATTTCGACTGCGGCCAGCCACTTCTCGTACGCCATCTACGGCGACCCGATCAAGATCTGACGTCCCACGAGAAAGGAGAGCTCTGTGTCACAACTCCGAGTCGGTCGATTCGTCGCGGGCAGTGCGATGATTTTCACGATGGGTTCAGTCTGCAGCGCTGTCGCGAGCGCGGACCCGATTCTGCCGTTTCTCCCGGGAACGCCTACCGCCCCCTATCCCGGGGCATATACCTACGAATTCGGCACGGGCGCATACACCTATCCCCCGCACATGACCGACACCCGCGGGGTGCGAACCAGCGGGCCCACCGCGGATCCCACGCAGACCAGCGTGAGTCTGCCTAATAGCAAGCCCGGTCCGTCAGCGCCCAATCAGTCGTTCATCCTGAACTACACCAACATGCGCTACGGAGTGCAGGGTGGCATCGTGCCACCCGACAGCACCTCGGCCCTCCTACAGTCCGACACCGGCACGCTACCGGGCATGGTCTCCAATGCGGGGCCGTGGCCGCAGCCCCTGTTGGAAAGTCCCACCGGGACACCACCGAAGACGGGGGTGCCCACCGGCGAGGCGACAAATGCGGCCCCGCCGAGCTACCCGCAACTTGAGCCGCCCGCCCAGCCCGCGCCCACTCAGCAGTCTGCGCAATAACGATGGCCACCGTACTCAACTCGGTCTCGATCCGGACCGCGGCAGTTCTTCTCGTCATCGGCTTGTTTACCGCGGACTGCGGCAACGAAGACCAACGGGCGCCCAGCTCGACGGCGCCCACGAGCACCTCCCCCGTCCAACCCACAGAGAAAGGCCTGTTACCGCCGGAGGCTCCGCCCTTCACCTCACCACCTCCACCGACCGACCCCAACAGAGCCGTCACATCGCCCTCTCGCCGATGATCAGGGGTGCACGGTGCACCCCTGCACGACGGAAGTCGGTGGCCGTTGTCGTGGCCACGTCGAATCATCGCTGGCGACACTGAACCTGTCAGTAGCGAGATGCGGAGATTGCCAGGGTGATCCGCTGCGGGCGGCAGTTCATCATTGCGCAGGTGCTGACCGACACTGCCGCCCGCTGCATCTCGCGTCATTCAACCGCGAGTGCGATGGAGGAAACCGTGAAAGAGCAGACCTTGTCGAAATCACCTGAGGGCGACGCCGAAGTCGCATCGGTCGACGTCGTGATTGTCGGTGCGGGCTTCGCCGGCCTGAGCGCCGCGGATCGGCTCTCCAGTCAGGGTGTATCAGTTCTCGTCGTAGAAGGCCGTGACCGGGTCGGTGGCCGTTCGTACTCAGGGGAAGTGGCCGGTGTCAAGGTCGACCTGGGTGCAACCTGGGTTGCCCAGCGCCACAACGCAATCCGTGACCTGATGGAGCGCTTGGGATGTTCGCTGACCCCTCAGTTCGATGAAGGGCTCAACGTTCTCTGGATGGCCGGGGAACGCCAGACCTACACCGGCACCCTGCCGACGACCGGACCGGTGGACGCCGAGGACCTGGGCCGCATCCTGATGGAGCTGACCACATTGCTGGACACCATCGACGTCAACGCCGCCTGGAAATCCCCCGACGCCGGTCAGCTCGACGCGATCTCGTTCGGCGAATGGTTGGACCGGCAGCAGGCCGCGACCAGCACACGTGCCCTGATGTTCATCGTCACCAGGGTGCAGTGGGGCTGCAGCCCGCTCGACGTGTCACTGCTGCATGTGTTGCGCTACATCCAGGCCGTGGGCGGGCTCGATCACATGCTCGCCGTCGAAGGCGGACAGCAGGAGTTCCGCGTCACCGAAACCACGCAGGAGATCGCCAAGCGGCTCGCGGCGCAGATCGGCGACCGAATTGTGCTGAACACCCAGGTCCGCGAGATCTCCCAAGACGACAACGGCGTCACGGTCTTTACCGACTCGGGAGAGATCAGCGCCAAGTACGCCATCGTCACCGCGGCCCCTGAGCATCGGGCGTACATCGAGTACCACCCCGCCCTGCCCGCCAAGACCGAGGGGCTCACGACGAGCTTCCCGATGGGTGCCCTGAGCAAGGCATTCGTCGCCTACGACAAGCCCTTCTGGCGGTCCGAGGGGCTTTCGGGTGAGGCATTGACCGATACCGCGCCGGTGTTCATCACCTTCGACGTGTCCCCCGGCGATGGCGGGCCGGGCATCCTGATGGTCTTCTGCACCGCTCGGGTGTACGACGGCTTCGGTCCGGACGTTCGGCGGAAACTGGTGCTCGACCAGTTGGTCGAACTGTACGGCGAGCAGGCCGGCAGCCCCATCGACTACATCGATCACTGTTGGGGCACAGAACATTTCGCCCCGGGTGGCCCGCATCCGGCCGCGCCGCCTTTTGCATCGGTGAACTACGGCGAGGCCCTCACCACGCCGCACGGGCGCATCCACTGGGCGGGCACGGAAACCGCGGGCGAGTGGGCCGGGACCATGAACGGCGCCATCCTGACCGGTCTGCACACCGCCGAGCAGATCGCCCAACGACTGGGCCGCCCCGCAGAAGTCTCGGCATAACCGTCGGGCGCCCCTCGGGTACGAGCAGACGGGCCAAGCACCGTCGGCCCTACTCACCCCCCGAGGGGCGCCGATGCCAATCGGCCTTGGGGCGGCCTCGCGGCGTCATCTCGAAGGCTCACCAATTATGCGCAGTAGTTCGGTGGCAACGGCTTTCATCCCGTCTGCGGTCGGGTGAAACGAACTCGCGATGCGATGAACAGGCTGCAGGGGCTGGATCCACGGGGAAGGGCTACCGAGCTCGTGCCCGCGGCCGAACCGGGATGCCTGCGCGAGATCGGTTCCGGTTTGTTCTGCGACGTCGGTGAATACGCGCGACAGCTGATCGTGAATTGCCGCGAGAGCGTCGACGACAGCTTTGTCGAACGGAACATCCATGAAAGGCACGGTCATGTCACCGACCATCGGGAGATAGTCGACGAGAATGACACGTGCTTCCGGTGCGCGCGAACGTGTTTCGGTCACGATGCGGGCCAGTCCCGCGGCGGCCGTGTTCTGCTGCTCCACGGTCGCCGTGGGAACGTCGGCGGGAATCCACCGCTGCAGGAGTCCGCGCGTGTAGCGATTCAGCGTGAAATGGACGCCCAGCTTGACCGCAGAACCCAGGTACTCCAGATCGTTGCCGGCGGCCGTTATCAGTACCAGGTCGGCGTCAACGGGCAGCGAGAGAATCTGCGGCGCGAACTTCACGAGTCCGACGCGCTGCGGCGTATCCAGGACGGTTGACGTCGTCGCGCCCGAAACCGTCAGATCGGTGAGTTCGGCGCCGAGGGCACGCGCCAATACGTGCGCGTAGTTGTTGCCCGAACGCATCGCAGCGCGGTTGACGACCGGTTGGATGCCTGGGCCGGCGGCATAGGAGCTGCCGAGTGCAGCGATCCTGCGGTACGTGGTCATGGCGGTGCACCTCTATCTGTCCGGACGCGCATGCGATGGTACGGCCCGTCCCACCAACCCGGGGTCGGTTGGCCGATGCCGGCACCGCAGTCGGTTCAGCCGAGGACACACCTAATTCTGCGCGGTGCGAATCACACCGCTACCGGATACAGGTTGTTGCATTTCGGTGTGGTGCGCACCACGTCGGCCCCGGCAGTCTGAGGCACATCGCAAGGCGCCAGTGCCGGCGCAGGAAGGAAACGACAGATGAGCATCCCAGTACCCAACCCGGAGTACTACGACGTCGTCATCATCGGCGGCGGCATCTCGGGAATCGGCGCGGCGGCGTATCTAACCAAAGAGTTCCCGGCGAAGAAGATCGCACTGCTCGAGGGGCGCGCCGCCATCGGCGGGACGTGGGATCTGTTCCGGTACCCCGGCATTCGGTCCGACTCGGACCTGCACACCTTCGCATACGAGTTCAAGAGCTGGCGCGATGAGAAGGCGATCGCGGACGCACCGCTGATCCTGGACTACCTCAAGGAGACCGTCGAGGAGTACGGCCTCGACAAGATCATCAGGTACCGCCACCACGTCGTGGCCGCCGCATGGTCGAGCGACGACGCGGAATGGGTCCTGACTGTCGAGGTGACCGATGCCACCGGTGCGGTGCACAACGAGGTGATCAAGGCGGGGTGGGTCTACGCCGGCACGGGCTACTACCGGTACGACGAGGGGTACACCCCGGAGTTCGAGGGTCGCGACGACTTCGAGGGCGACATCATCCACCCACAGTTCTGGCCCGAGGACTACGACCACTCCGGCAAGAAGGTCGTCGTAATCGGCAGCGGCGCAACCGCAATCACGCTCATCCCGTCGCTCCTCAAGGGCGAGGGCGCTGCCGACCACGCCACCATGCTGCAGCGCACGCCGACGTACATCATGTCGCTGCCACGAGTCGACACGCTGAGCCTCAAGCTCACCCGGCTCCTCGGCGAGCGGCGCGGCTACCTCGCGACCCGATGGAAGAACGTGTTGCTCGACTGGGTGGTCGTCGAACTGATGACCACGTTCCCGAAGACCGCACGGCGCGTCATCCGCCACCTGAACAAGAAGCAACTGCCGGCGGGATTCGACGTGGACCGGCACTTCAACCCGCCGTATGACCCGTGGGACCAGCGCCTGTGCCTCGCGCCCGACGGCGACTTCTTCGCCTCGATCCGCGACGGCAGCGCGTCGGTGGTGACCGACCGGATCCGCCGCTTCACCAAGACCGGCATCGAACTCGAGTCCGGTGAGCACCTGCCGGCCGACCTCATCGTCACGGCGACCGGGCTGAACCTGCGGCTGTTCGGCGGCATCGACCTGACCGTCGACGGCCGACCGGTCGAGCTTTCCGACGCGGTGGTGTACCGCGGTGCCCTGCTGTCCGGTATCCCGAACTGGATGATGGCGATCGGCTACACCAAATCGTCCTGGACACTGAAGATTTCGCTGCTCGGCAAGAGCCTCATCGAGCTGCTCCGGTACATGGACACCCATGGGTACGACACCGTCGCGCCGTATGCGGCAGAGGGCGTCGGCACGCGGTCGATCCTCGACTTGGACGCCGGGTACATGCAACGCGCCAAGCGTGCGCTACCGCGCCAGGGCGACGGAATGCCCTGGCAGATGCGGAACGTGTTCCTGGAAGACCGGAAGATGTACCGGGGATCGATCATCGACGACAATCTGCGCTTCAACTCGCGGCTGGAACGTGAACTCGCCGTCGGCGGCACGCAAAACGAGGATCGCCGGGCCGAGATCAACCGGGCAGCGTCCGGACGAGTCGCGTCATGACGGCGACCCTTGCCGGACCCACGACGCCGGACCGCCGACTGACCGCGGCCGAGCTGATGCAGCGGAGCCTGTTCACGGCTCTGGGCCGGGCTCCGCAGGCCGTCCTCCGCCGGCTCGTCCCGCCGACCGTCAACGCCGACGGCGACGTGATGGCGCCGGAGATCGCACTGCTGATGCGCTTCGCCGCCGAGGAGCCTGATTTCAGTGACGGCACCGTGGCCGAGGCGCGCGCCATCATGGCGAACGACTGCCGGGTCTTCGCGGACAAATCCGAGAACGTGACGGTGGACGTGGACCCCGATATCGTTCTCCCCAGCGGTATTCGGGCCAGCCTGTATCGCCCGAAGGTGCGCTCCAACGGGCTCGTGCTGTTCCTGCACGGCGGCGGTTTCGTCCTCGGCAGTCGCCAGGATTACGACTCCCCCGCCCGCCTCATCGCGGCCGGCGCCGGCGTCAATGTCCTGTCGGTCGAGTATCGGCTCGCTCCGGAGGCGCCGTTTCCGGCGGCTGTCGACGATGCCTGGGACGCATGGCATTTCGCCGTCGCCCGCTGCACCGACTGGGGCATCGATCCGGCGCGGATCGTCCTGCTTGGTGACAGCGCCGGCGCGAATCTCTGTGCGGTGCTGTCGAACAAACTCCAGGGCGACGCATTGCTGCCCCGGATGCAAGTGCTGATGTATCCGGTCGTCGATGCCGTGGGCAGCTACCGTTCGCGTGCGGAGTTCGCCGACAACCCCGCGCTGACCGCCAAGCAGATCGCGTGGCTGTCCGAGCTGTACGTCCCCGATGCCGATGACGGCTCCGACCCACGGGTCTCACCGATTCTGGCGGAGGACCTCTCCGGGGTGCCGCCGACGCTCGTCACCGTCGCCGGTTTCGACACCTTGCGGGACGAGGGCATCGCATACGCCCAGCGGCTCAAGGACTTCGGCGTCCCGACCCGCCTGCTACGAGAAAGCGGCCTGGTGCACGGGTACATCTCCATGACCCAGATCAGCCCAGCAGCCCGCGATGCGGTGAGCCGCGTCGCCGCCGCGATCCGACACGCCCTGCGCTAGTCACCCGGCAACACAACACCGAGCGAAACGCGCAAAAGCGCGACTAATACGTACAAGCTCGCATTGTGATGCCGGTTACAGCGACCCTTCTGAGATTGCTCCAGTCACACCCTCAGGAGATAGCTGATGTTGGTTGCCCTCGGCCTGACCATGGTCGCCGCCTTCATGGTCGTCATCATGACCAAACGCGCCACGCCCATCGTGGCGCTGATCGCCGTTCCCGTGACCTTCGGCCTGCTGGCGGGAGCGGGCAGCGGGATCGGGAAGATGATCACCGACGGCATCAAGGACCTGGCGCCCACCGCCGCGATGCTGTTCTTCGCGATCGTGTTCTTCGGGATCATGATCGATGTCGGGCTGTTCGATCCGGTCGTCCGCACCGTGATCCGCGTGGTGGACCACGATCCGGCGCGACTGGTGGTCGGCACCGCGGTGCTCGCCGCGGTGGTCTCGCTCGACGGTGACGGTTCGACGACGTTCATCGTCACGGTCTCCGCGCTTCTGCCGCTGTATCTGAAGCTGGGTGTCAGCCCGGTGGTGCTCACCGTGGTCGCCGGGTTGGCGAACGGCACCATGAACATCGTGCCGTGGGGCGGCCCGACGGCCCGCGCGGCGGCCGCGCTGAAGATCTCTCCGTCCGAGGTGTTCGTCCCGATGATCCCGTCGCTGATCGCCGGAATGTTCATCGTGCTGGCCTTCGCGTGGCACCTGGGAGTGCTGGAACGCAAGCGGATCGGTTCGATCGTGGTTCGCGAGCGGGTCCTGGCGGGTGTCGGTGCCGGCCCGGAACCGGCGGGCCTCGGCGGCGGCGACGCATTCGAGGGCGCCGCCGACGACTCGGGCGCGATCTCCGGCGCGTTCGCCCGACCAAAGCTGTTGTGGTTCAACGCCATTGTCACCGTCGCGCTGCTCGCGGTGCTCACCATGGACATCCTGCCGATCCCGGTGCTCTTCATGATCGCCGCCGCCGTGGCCCTCATGGTGAACTTCCCGCAAGTGGCCGAACAGCAGGCCGCGATCACCCGGCATTCGTCGTCGATCGTGTCGGTGGTGGGCATGGTGTTCGCCGCCGCGGTATTGACCGGAGTGTTCAAGGGCACCGGCATGGTGGAAGCGGTGGCCACCTGGGTCACCGGCATCATCCCCGAGTCGATGGGTCCGCACCTCGGCGTGATCACCGGTGTGCTGTCCATCCCGTTCACGTTCCTGATGTCCAACGACGCCTTCTACTTCGGCGTCCTGCCGGTGCTCTCGGAGACCGCGGGCCACTACGGGATCAGCGCGGCCGAGATGGCGCGGGCCTCGATCACCGGACAGCCGTTCCACATGCAGAGCCCGCTGGTCCCGGCGATCCTGCTGCTGGTCGCGCTGGCCGGCGTCGGCCTCGCCGATCATCACAAGAAGGTGTTGTGGCGCGCGGCGGTGGTCTCGCTGACCATACTGGTGGTGGGCGTCGTCCTCGGCCAGATACCGCTCTGACGCGCCGATCCGCGGCCGATCCGTCGTCGACGGCGATAGCCTCGACCATCATGCCGAGGATCCGATTACGCACGCAGATCCTGATCCTGCAGATGGTGATCGTGACCGCCAGCCTGGCCGCCGGTTTCGGCATCATCATCCACCGCACCGACACCCAGACCCGAACCGAATTCGCGCGCCGCGCCCAGGCCATCGCAGAGACGGTGGCCTCGGATCAGGAGGTCCAGGCCGGCGCGGCCGCCCAATCGGCGGCGCGCCGGGCCGGCCACCCGGCCTCCGCCGCGGAGCTGGCCGCCGCCCCGCTGCAGCGGCAGGCCGCGGCCATCACCGCCCGCACCGGGGTGTTGTTCGTCGTGATCGCCGACAACGCCGGCTATCGCATCGCACATCCCGACGCGACGCAGCTGGACCGGCCGCTGAGCACCGATCCGTCCGCCGTCCGCGGTGGCAAGTCCGAACTGACGGTGCAGCAGGGCACCCTCGGCGATTCGGTCCGCGCGAAGGCACCGATCCGCGGTCCGGACGGCACCGTCGTCGGCCTGGTCAGCGTCGGCGTGGCGATGGACACCGTCAATCAGGCCACCCACCGCACCCTGGTCCTCATGGTGACGTTGGTGGCGATTGCACTGACGGTGGGCGGCATTGGCTCGGCGCTGCTGACCCGGCGGTGGCGCCGCCTCACCCTGAGCCTGGAGCCCGAGGAGATGGCCGAGCTGATCCGCGAGCAGGACGCGGTATTGCATTCGGGCGCCGAGGGCGTCATCGCGATCGATGCGGACGGCATCGCCCGGGTGATCAACGAGCGGGCGCGGGAGTTGCTCGGCATCACCGCCGAACCAGGGACACCGCTCGGCGATCTGGGCCTGACTCCCCGCGTGGCCGCGGTCGCGGCGGAGCCGACGACGGTGCCGGTGGCCGCGGCCGTCAACGAACGCGTGGTGTTGGTGTCGTCCCGGCGGGTACACCGCGACGGCACCGATCTGGGCACGGTGCTGACGGCCGTGGACCGCACCGACATCGAGGCACTCACCCCGGGAACTGGACTCGGTGCAGGCAATGAGCTCGGCGTTGCGGGCACAGCGCCACGAGTCGGCGAACCGTCTGCACGTGGTGGCCGGCCTGCTCCGCGACGACCGGACCGCCGAGGCGCTGAGCTACCTGGACGAGATCACCGGGCGAGCCGGCGTCGCCCCCGTGCCGGGTCTGGAACGCCTCGACGAGCCGCATCTACGGGCATTCGTCGGGGCGAAGGCGGCCCGTGCACACGAGCGCGGCGTCGTGCTGCGAGTGGGCGACGAGACGGCGCTGGTCGGTACGCTCGCGCACCCGGTGGACACCACGACGGTGGTCGGGAATCTCCTCGACAACGCGATCGACGCGGCGGCCGAGAACTCAGCGCCGGACGCGCACGTCCCGGCAGTCGAGCTGGATCTGCTGCGCGACGGACATGATCTGGTGATCGTGGTGACCGATACCGGGCCGGGGTTCGCCGTCGACGACCCCTTCTTGGAGGGCGTGACCACGCGATCTGATCCGACGGTGCCGGGCGGGCGCGGTATGGGCCTGGCCATCGCACGGCAGGTGGCACGCGGACATGGTGGGGACGTCACCATCGCCGCACGCGGCGGCACGGACGGCGAGCCGACGACGGTGCTGGCGACGATTCCGGGAGGTGTTCTGGACGATGACGCGTGAGCTGCGAATCCTGGTGGTGGACGACGACTTTCGGGTCGCCGCGCTGCACGCCTCGGTGGTGGACTCGATGCTCGGATTGGTCACGGTCGGCTCGGCGCGAACCATCACGGAAGCCAGGACGATGTTGGCCGATGCCGACGCCGCGCAGGCACCGGTGGATCTGGCGCTGGTCGACGTCTACCTGCCGGACGGCTCCGGCATCGACCTGGTGCGCAACCTGCGCTGCGACGCATTCATTCTCGGTGCCGCCGACGATGCGGCGAGCATCCGGGCCGGGTTGGCCGCAGGCGCCCTGCACTACCTCATCAAGCCGTTCCCGAACACCGAGTTGGCGCGGCGCCTGGCTGCCTACACGGCGTATCGGCGGATTCTCGACGGCCCACACCTGACGCAGGAACAGGTGGACTCGGCGGTCTCGGCGCTGCGGTCCGAGCGGCCGGCAGCCAAGAAGGACGACGGCGCCCCGCTGACCGAGCGCCTGATCGTGGACGCGCTGCGCGAGGCAGGGGAACCGTTGTTGGCAGACGAGATAGCGCAACTGGTGGGCATCGCCCCGGCTACCGCGCGGCGCTACCTCGCGGATCTGGTGCGGGCCGGCACCCTCACGATGGGCCTGCAGTATGGCTCTGCAGGCCGCCCTCGCCAGCGTTATGCCCTGGCGTGAGAAGGTGATTGGCCTTCAGCCCGGATCCGGTGAGGACGGCGACGACGGTGTCCGCGGCACTGATCTCGCCAGCCGCATGCAGCCGGCGCAACGCGGGCACGACCTGGGCGCTGGTGGGTTCGACGAACAGCCCGGTCCTGGCAAGCTCGCCCACGGCGGGAACCAACTCGTCCTCCGGGACCGCGACGGCTGTCCCACCGGTGTCCCGGATCGCTTGCAGCACTTCGCGATCCCGCACGGGTTTGGCGATGGCCGTCCCCTCGGCGACGGTCGTCGACCACTCGTGTTCGGCGACCTCGTCCCACCCCTGTTCGATGGCCGTGACGAGCGGACAGCAATTCTGCGGCTGGCTGACGAGGATTCGCGGCATCAGCTCTATCGCGCCGGCTCGATGCAGTTCGCCGAATCCGATGGCGCAGCCGAGGACCAGACTGCCGGCACCGGCGGGCACAAGAACCGCTGTGGGGGCACGGAATCCGAGGTCTTCCCAAATCTCGTAGGCGATCAGTTTGATGCCTTGCAGGAAGTACGGATGCCAGTTGTGGCTGGCGTAGAACGTTGTGTCGGCTCGGCGCACCGCCTCGTCGGCCACGTCCTGTCGGGCGCCGGAGACCAATTCGATGTCGGCACCGTGCAGCCGGCTCTGCACGATCTTGTTCGGCGACGTAGCCGCCGGCACCAGGATGTGGGCTTCGATACCCGCTGCCGCGCAGTACGCCGCGACCGAGGATCCGCCGTTGCCGCTGGAGTCCTCGAGAACTCGGTCGATCCCCTGGTGGCGCAAGGCAGTCACCATCACCGCGACGCCACGATCCTTGAAACTGCCGGTGGGGTTCATCGACTCGACCTTCAGGCCGACGTCGACGCCGTCGAAGGTCCGGGTGATCAACGGCGTCCGCCCCTCGCCGAGGGTCACCGGATCGATGTGCGCCAAGGGATCATTTGGCAATGCCGAGCGGTAACGCCACTGGGAGTTGATCGCAGTGGCGATCTGCTCGCGGCCGATGCCCGGTAGCGGTTCGAAGGCCAGTGGGCTGCCGTCGTCACCGCGCCAGCGGGGTTGGTCAGCGGGATATCGCCGCCCGCTTCGGTCGACAAGGCTTGCTTCCTGCACAGTCATCGACACTCCCCTCCCACATGAAGCATGCCGGGCCTTCCGCGGACCGCGGGCCGCAGACACGCCAAGCTTCCAAGGTGGTCGCCGCAAAAATGCGGGCCAGGGGATTCCCTAGCCCGCATTTTAGTTAGCTACGCTTACAACATGCAGCTGACGCAATTCTCCACCTCGGTGCCCTCCAGAGCCATCTGGCGCAGCCGGATGTAGTACAGCGTCTTGATGCCCTTGCGCCAGGCGTAGATCTGCGCCTTATTGACGTCACGCGTCGTGGCGGTGTCCTTGAAGAACAGCGTCAGCGAAAGCCCTTGGTCCACATGCTGAGTCGCGGCGGCGTAGGTGTCGATGATCTTCTCGTAGCCGATCTCGTACGCGTCCTGGTAGTACTCCAGGTTGTCGTTGGTGAGGTACGGCGCCGGGTAGTAAACGCGGCCGATCTTGCCTTCCTTGCGGATCTCGATCTTCGAGGCGACCGGGTGGATCGAGCTGGTCGAATGGTTGATATACGAGATCGAGCCCGTCGGCGGAACGGCCTGCAGGTTCTGGTTGTAGATGCCGTGCGCCTGCACCGATTCCTTCAGCGAACGCCAATCATCCTGCGTCGGAATGTGAATGCCGGCATCGGCGAAGATCTGGCGCACCTTGTCGGTCTTCGGCGCCCACTCCTGGTCGGTGTACTTGTCGAAGAACTCACCCGAGGCATACTTCGACTTCTCGAACCCGCCGAACTTCGTACCGCGTTCGATCGCAATGCGATTCGAGGCGCGCAGCGCGTGGAACAGCACCGTGTAGAAGTAGATGTTGGTGAAGTCGATGCCCTCTTCGGAGCCGTAGTGAATCTGCTCGCGGGCCAGGTAGCCGTGCAGGTTCATCTGCCCCAGGCCGATGGCGTGAGAATCGTTGTTGCCCTGCTCGATCGACGGGACCGACCAGATGTGCGTCTGGTCCGACACCGCGGTCAGGGCCCGGATCGACACCTCGATGGTCTGGGCGAAGTCCGGCGAGTCCATGGCCTTGGCGATGTTCAGTGAGCCCAGGTTGCACGAGATGTCCTTGCCGACCTTGGCGTAGGACAGGTCCTCGTTGAACAGCGACGGCGTCGACACCTGCAGGATCTCCGAGCACAGGTTCGAGTGCGTGATCTTGCCGTCGATCGGGTTGGCCCGGTTCACCGTGTCCTCGAACATGATGTACGGGTAGCCCGACTCGAACTGCAGCTCGGCCAGGGTCTGGAAGAACTCGCGCGCCTTGATCTTCGTCTTGCGGATGGCGCCGTTGTCGACCATCTCGTAGTACTTCTCGGTGACGTTGACGTCGGCGAACGGCAGGCCGTAGACCTTCTCGACGTCGTACGGCGAGAAGAGGTACATGTCCTCGTTCTTCTTCGCCAGCTCGAACGTGATGTCCGGGATGACGACGCCCAGCGAGAGCGTCTTGATCCGGATCTTCTCGTCGGCGTTCTCACGCTTGGTGTCGAGGAAGCGGTAGATGTCGGGGTGGTGCGCGTGCAGGTAGACCGCACCCGCGCCCTGGCGGGCACCGAGCTGGTTGGCGTAGGAGAACGAGTCCTCCAGCAGCTTCATGATCGGGATGACGCCCGAGGACTGGTTCTCGATGTTCTTGATCGGCGCGCCGTGCTCACGAATGTTGCTGAGCAGCAACGCAACTCCACCGCCGCGCTTGGACAGCTGCAGCGCCGAGTTGATGGAGCGGCCGATGGACTCCATGTTGTCCTCGATGCGGAGCAGGAAGCACGACACGGGCTCGCCGCGCTGCTTCTTGCCCGAGTTGAGGAACGTCGGGGTGGCCGGCTGGAACCGACCGTCGATGATCTCGTCGACGAGCTTCTCGGCCAACTCGGTGTCACCGGCGGCCAGGGTGAGGGCGACCATCACGACGCGGTCCTCGAAGCGCTCGAGGTAGCGCTTGCCGTCGAACGTCTTCAGCGTGTAGCTGGTGTAGTACTTGAACGCGCCCAGGAACGTCGGGAAGCGGAACTTCTTGGCGAACGCCCGGTCGAGCAACTGCTTGACGAAGTTGCGGCTGTACTGGTCGAGCACCTCGCGCTCGTAGTACTCCTTCTCGATCAGGTAATCGAGCTTCTCGTCCTGCGAGTGGAAGAACACCGTGTTCTGGTTCACGTGCTGCAGGAAGTACTCCCGCGCCGCGAGCACATCCTTGTCGAACTGGATCTTGCCGTCCGCGTCGTACAGGTTGAGCATCGCGTTGAGAGCGTGGTAGTCGCTCTCACCGGGCAGCGCGTGCGTGGTGGCGGCTACCGGTTCTGCAGCTGTGACGGTTGGTGGCACGAGAGTTCCTTCCAGAAATCTTCCAGACCCTCACGAACGGCGATGACGTCGTCCGGGGTTCCCATGAGTTCGAGGCGGTAGAGGTACGGAACACCACACTTACGAGAGACCACATTGCCCGCGTACGCGAATTCAGCACCAAAGTTGTTGTTGCCCGCGGCAATAACGCCGCGGATCAACGACCGGTTGTGTTCGTTGTTGAGAAAGGCGATGACCTGCTTCGGCACGTAGCCACCGTCGTTGATGTCCGGGGTGGCACGTCCGCCGCCATAGGTCGGGAGCACCAACACATAGGGCTCGTCGACCTCGATGCGGCCGTGCAGGGGGATGCGAGTGGCCGGGATACCCAGCTTCTGGACGAAGCGGTGGGTGTTCTCCGACACGCTGGAGAAGTAGACGAGATTGCTCACTGTTTCCTTCTCCTCCCCCGGTTGGTTGTCTTCTAGGCGGTGACCGCCACGGTGACTGGCGGACGGTCTATATTCGTGTGTGCTGTATTCGGCACTGTTCTCCTTCATTTCATCGGGCCTGCTGGCGTGC